>CANPBX010000010.1 GCA_947572385.1 uncultured Clostridia bacterium | reverse complement strand
ACCTCCTAAGTAGCTTTTGGTTATTTCCATTGTCCACTTAAGAGGTATCATATCAAAGCCGGTGATTACCGCCTCCATGATATACCTGTCCTCTCCGTAGCCACGGCCCAAAATGTAATTCCAGACCGTCAGCCCCACCATCAGTGCCCAGTACAGCAGGGCGGCGGGCAGGCCGCGCCGGAGCTGCCAGAGGAACACGGCTATAAAGCCGCCGCGCTTATCCAAGGATCTTGTCAATGTCATAACCAGCCGCCTCCATTTCGCTGATAAATACCTCCTCAAGAGACAGTGGCACCGTCTCCTTAAAGGTAGGTTCGAACTCGTCCAGGGTCTTTAAAACGTCCTCCCTGGTGCCCCGGGCCACGAAGGTGATAAGTGAGCCTGTCTGCTCAAAGGTCGTGATGCAGATCCTTTGCTTTAGCTGCTCTATGGGCGGCGCTTGGGTAAACACTGCCTGTACCCGCTGTAAATGCAGGGAGAGCTCGTCCAGCTCCTTTTCAAGTATCAGCCCGCCCTTGTGCAATAGGGCCAGGGTGTCGCAGAAATCCTCCATCTCCCGAAGGTTATGGGAGGCCAGCACCACCGTCATCTGCCGGTCGGCCACCTCCTGGGCGATAAGCTGCTTCACAAGCTTGCGCACCACCGGGTCGATGCCGTCGAATATCTCGTCCAGGAGAAGCACCTCCGGGCGGCTTGCCAGGGCCAGTATCAGCCCCGCCTGGCGCTTGTTGCCCTTGCTCAAGGTCTGGAAGCGGGCCTTCTCGTTCACCGGGAACCGCATACAGAGTTCCGTAAACCAAGCCTCGTCCCAGGCTGGGTACAGCCCCGAGAGCTGCCTGCCCATAGAGAGTAGCGTGCACCCCCGGGGCAGTCTCGACTCGTCCGGCACAAAGCGGAGCTTTGACTTTATCTCCCGGTTCTCAAAGACCTGCTGGCTGTTGACAGTGGCCTCTCCACCGTCCGGGCGGTACACCCCCGCAAGGGTGCGCAGCAGTGTGGACTTGCCCGCTCCGTTGGAGCCCACCAGCCCGAAGATGCTGCCGGTCTGTACGCTGAGATCCACGCTGTTAAGAGCAGCAAACTCACCGAAGCGCTTAGTAAGCTGTTTGCATTTGATCATGAATTCCCCTCCTTTTCTGGGTCGGTCAAGCCTGAAAGCAGCTCTATGAGCTCCTCCCGGGTTATGCCGCAGGATATGGCTTCCCTCATGGCATTAGCCGCCATATCCAGCGCGTTACTCCTGCGCTTATCCATCGCCGCCTGGGGCTTTGAGAGAAACGAGCCCTTCCCCGGCAGGGAGTGTATAAGGCCGTCCCGCTCCAGCATCGAATAGGCCTTCTGGACCGTGTTTGGGTTCACGCCCAGCTCCTTTGCCACGGCCCGGACCGACGGCAGCTGGCCGCTGTCCCCGAAGGCCCCGGCAGCCCCCAGGGTGATGACGCTGCGGTATATCTGCTCAAAGATAGGCAGGCCGCATTTGTAGTCGATGACAAACATTTTGGCACCTCCATCTGTACTAGTTCGATTAGTACAGTTAAATCATACACCCATACACAGGATTTGTCAAGGGGTAAATAGATAAAAATTCCAGGCCCCTGGTTTTTGTTATCAGGAGTCTGGAATTTGCAAAATTATGTAAATCAAGTATAGTTACGGTAAACCTTCAACCTTTAGGGTACATCTCCCGGAGGAGCGGTATCTGTGAAGCTCTTGGCGTACCCTCAAGGCGCTTGATATAGCTCTCCAGCATACCCCGGGCGTGCTCGGGGCCGCCCTGGCGCATTACCGTCCACATGGGGTCCGTGTCAAACTCGGATCTCTTCATCTGCTCGTCCACCCAATCGAGGATAAGCCGCGCGCCCTTATCGCAGAGGTCCGGGCGCTCCCCGGCCAGATCGTGGAGCTGGTGTGGGTCCTTCTTCACATCGTAAAGCTGCTCTCTGGGGAAGAGATGGTAGCCGCCATGGACCGTGCGTATATAGATGTAGTTGTCAAAGCGCGCACTCCGCTGGCAGACATGGGCGCACTGGGTGAGCACCAGATGGTCCTTGCCGCAGTCCTTGCCCTGGGTGATGGTCTTGGCGTAGGACACGCCGTCATAGTCATATTCGCCCACAAATCCAGTGCCCAGGAGCTCCTGGATGGTGGGGGCCAGGTCCACATTGTCGTGAAAACCAGCGGCAGTCTTACCCTTAGCCCCGCCGGGCCACTTGATCATCATGGGTATATGGCAGGTGGGCTCGTCGGCAGTGCCGTGCTCGGCATAGAGCCCCTGCTCGCCCAGGTTCTCGCCGTGGTCGGAGGTGATAATTATGGCCGCGTCCTCATACAGCCCCTTCTCCTTCAGCCAGTCCAGGATCTGCCGGATATTGTCGTCGGCATAGCGTATACCGCAGTCGTAGCTGTCTATAAAGTCCCGCATATCCTGCATGGTCCGGACCGCGCCGGGATGGCGTGGGTACTGCTCAAAGTGGGTATCATCCCACATATTGATCTCATTGGCGCCGTGGGGCCCAACATGCAGAAGGTGCTGGGCGAATATCTGGTCGTCGATCCAGTCGTCAGGCAAGGGCGCGTCTTTAAAGGGGTTGCCGAACTCCTCCGGGGCCCTATAGGGGGTGTGGGGATCCCAGTAGTTCACGTGCATGAACCAGTTGTCCTCCTCTCCCCTGCGCTCCAGCCAGTCCAGCACCCGGGGGGTTATCTCCCCGGCCAGCTCGTTGCCGCATTTACCGAAGTTCATACACTCGTTAAAGCCGGCGTTGAACCACCAGGAGGAGTGGCGCTCGGCAAAGGAGGAGAAGCTGACCGTGTGCAGCCCCGCCCGCCTGAACTGCATGAACAGGCCGTTCTCGCTGACAGCGTCCCTAAAGTGCCGGGACTCCCCTTGCAGACGCATATCCGCGGCCGTGCCGCCGTGGCCCACCACCCCGGTGCGTATGCCGTAGCGCCCGGAGATAAGGGAGGCCCGGCTGGGCAGGCAGGGGGCGTTTGGGCAGTAGTAGTTGTCAAAACGCAGACCGTCGGCGGCCACGCTGTCAATGGCCGGTGAGGTATCCCTCAAATAGCCGTAGCAGCCCAGGTGGTCCGGGCGCAGGGTATCGATGTCGAACATGATTATACGCATAAGCGCACGCTCCTTTTTGGGGATCCCCCACTTATTTCTCTGTAAGTATAGCATATTTTTTTATAAAATGCTATAATAGCTGGAGAAATTTTTCAAAATGAAAGGAGCACCTGCCATGCCCCCTCTTTCACTGCTCATTAAGCCCGCCTCAGGCGGCTGCAATATGCGCTGCGCCTACTGTTTCTACCATGACGAGGCCCATAACCGCGCCGTGGCCTCCTATGGGCATATGTCTCTTTCTACACTGGAGGTGCTTATAAAGAAGTCACTCGACTATGCCGATGGTCAATGCACCTTCGGCTTCCAGGGCGGTGAGCCCACTCTGCGGGGGCTGGAGTTTTTTCAGCAGGCCGTTGAGTTTCAGCGCAGGTATAATGTTAAGAGCGTGAAAATACTTAACGCTATACAAACTAACGGGCTTACTCTCGACAGCTCCTGGGCAAGCTTCTTTAAGAAGAATAATTTTCTCATTGGCCTCTCACTGGACGGCCCCAAGGCCATCCATGACGGCAGCCGCAAAGATACTAACGGACGCGGCACCTTTAGCCGCACCATGCGCGCCGCTCGGCTGCTCCAAAGCCACAGCGTGGATCTTAATATACTTACAGTAGTTACCCGGCAGGTGGCAGAAAATATCACACAGGTATACCGCTTTTTCCGGCGTGAGGACCTGCTGTACCAGCAGTATATCCCCTGCCTGGACCCTATCTGTGGACCTCGGGGCGGCTCCCCATACTCCCTGACTCCTGAGCTGTTTGCCGGGTCTTTAAAGAAGCTTTTTGACTTGTGGTATCAGGACGTTACCGCCGGGCGCTTTATCTATGTGCGGTACTTTGAGAATCTGCTGGGTATGCTCCTGAGCCGCCCACCGGAGCACTGCGGCTTGTCCGGCCGCTGCGCTCCCCAGCATGTGGTAGAGGCGGACGGCTCAGTGTATCCCTGCGACTTCTACTGCCTTGACCAGTGGCGGCTGGGGAATATTTTGCAGGACAGTTTCCCTGACCTGGACAAGGCTGCGGGGCAGTTTTTGAAGGACTCTCTATCTCCTCCGGCAGATTGCGGAGACTGTGAATACTTCTTTATCTGCCGGGGCGGCTGCCGACGGGACAGGGAGCCTCTCTCTCCTCAGGGAAAAAACTATTTCTGTACGGCTTACAGGGACTTTTTTGCCTATGCCCTGCCGAGGCTCCAGGCTCTGGCGGGCTTTTCCTCAAGAGGTCAAAGCAGCTTCTGATAGCCTACCCATACCAGCGCGCGGTCCACAGCAGCCTTATACCTGTGGGCATACACCTGGGTAAACTCCCCGGCGTATACCTCCAGCCTGCCGTTGAAGCCGGTCTTAAATCTATAGACGCCGTTATTGGGGTGGTCCGGGTCATACCAATGGGGGACGCCGCCGAAGTCATAGGTATGGCATCCGCTCTCTACCGCCCAGCGCATCATCTCCCACTGCATCAGATAGTTTGGCATTACCTCCCTGTGGTCCGCAGTAGAGGCTCCATACAGATAGGTGGTCCTGCCGCCATACTGAACGCATATGGCGCCGGACAGCGCCCGCCCCTGGTACTCACAGATATATAGCCGGCAGTGCTCACCCAGTGAGTCCAGCATGCGTGCGAAATAGGACTCACTGCGCATGTCGAAGCCGTCACGGTCCTTGGTCTCCTCCATCAGCCGCTGGAAATCAGGAAGGCGCTCCCTGCCGTACACCTTACAGGTGACCCCTTTGCGCCGCGCCAGCCTGATATTATAACGGCACTTGCTCTTAAAAGAGGCCAGCAGCTCCTCCTCCGAGCGCCCGTCTATGTCCAGCACATAGTTATTGCGGCACTGTATTGTCAGGTCGTCCGGCTGCCAGGCGGTAAACCTCAGCCCGGCATTACGCAGTGCATACACGGCCCGGCTGTCCGTCTCGTCTATGGGCGGGTCCAGCTTGCAGGAGTAGGCGTGATACCTGCCGGCAAGTTCCTCTAGTCCCTGAAGGATATCCTTCAGGGACTCTTGGTCTGTGACGTCACAGACCGGCCCCCTCGGACAGTATAGAAACGGCTTGAAGGGAGGCGGAAACCGTTTTACCAGCACCAGCGCCGAGGCCCGGATATTCCCGTGGCTGTCCCTGGATATTATAGCCTCATGTCTCCAGCGGTGCTTTACCTCGGCCCATAGGGTCGATTGTAAGAAATGAGCTCTCCTGCTGCTTAAAAAGGCCTCATATTCCCCTACGGCGGCGCTATCGTTAAAATCAAGGTATTCCATCACTTTCCACTCCTTTCACCTATTAGACGGCCCGGTCACTTGGAAGGTAAGGAGCGTTTTATAATAATGTTTTAATACTTATATGTTCGGAATGTAAACAAAAAGAGCCCGGGCAAACCGCCCAGGCTCCTTTATTACTGCTTATCTGTATTATCAGCTCTCCATTATCTGTTTGTACAGCTTGATATACTCGCCTGCCGAGCGGCTCCAGCTGTTGTCACAGCTCATGGCACGGTCTACCAGCACGCCCCAGCCCTTTTTGTCGGAGTTGTAGGCGTAGATGGCGCGGTGCAGGCTGTGGAGCATATCGCCCGCGTTATAGGTCATGAACGTGAAGCCGTTGCCCTTGCCGTCGCCGCTGTCTGTGATGGAGTCCTTCAAGCCGCCGGTCTCACGGACCACCGGTATAGTTCCATAGCGCAGGGCTATCATCTGGGACAGGCCGCAGGGCTCGGACTTGCTGGGCATGAGGAAGATGTCGGCTCCGGCGTATATCTTCCTTGAAAGCTCCGGCACGAAGCCCAGGCAGAGCACGAAGCGTCCGGGGTACTTCTCCTGCATCCACTTGAAGTAGTTCTCATACTCCAGGTCGCCGCTTCCCAGAATGACTATCTGGGCATTGGAGTATTCCATAACATTGTCCACAGCGTCCTTCACCAGGTCAAGGCCCTTATGGGACACAAGGCGGGTGACCATGCCTATCAGCGGCACCTCTGGGTCTACCTCAATGCACAGGCGCTCCTGCAGCTTCTCCTTGTTTACCGCCTTATTTGCCTTGTCCCCTTTGCTGTAGTTTGCAAAAAGGTCCTTGTCGGTCGCGGGATCGTAGCCCACTGTGTCTATACCGTTTAATATGCCGGACAGCTTCCAGGAGCGCTCCTTGAGTATGGGGTCCAGCTTATGGGAGAACCATGGGTCCAGGATCTCCTGGGCGTATGTTGGGCTGACAGTCGACACCCAGTTGGCACACTCTATAGCGCCCTTCATCAGGTTTACATCCTTATTGAACTCCAGGAGCTGGCTCTCATAGGCCGGAATGCCGAAGACATCCTCCAGGATATCCTTGCCGTACTGCCCCTGGTACTGGATGTTATGGATGGTAAAGAGGGTCTTGATGCCGGAGTACCAGTCATTGTTGGCATAGAAGAGCCTGTAGTACACGGGCACCAGAGCGCACTGCCAGTCGTTGGCATGTATCACGTCGGGCTTATAGTCGATATATGGCAGCATCTCTAAAACAGCCCTTGAGAAGAAGGCAAAGCGCTCCGCATCGTCAAAGTGGCCGTAGAGACTGCCGCGCTTGAAGTAATACTGGTTATCTATGAGGTAATAGGTCACAGACCCTATCTTCGCCTCAAAAATGCCGCAATACTGCCGCCTCCAGGCCACGGGCACGGAAATGCTCGTGACGAACTTCATCTTGTCCCGCAGCTCTTGTGATACATTATCATACAGCGGCACCACCACCCGGCAGCCCACCATCCTGGCCCGCAGGGCCTGCGGCAGTGAGCCGGATACGTCCGCCAGTCCTCCTGTTGCGGAGAAAGGCAGGGCCTCACTTGCACAATACAAAATCTTCATAATCGGTAGTTCCTTTCTGCCTCAAGTTTTTTCCGCTGACTCAGACCCTGCTCCCCTTTGCCACATAGACCGGGTAGCTGGAGGAGCCGGACATATTGCGGTTCATATCGAACTCTACGTTCTTGTCCGCCACAACATATTCAAGCTTAGTGCCCTCGCCAATGACGCAGTCCTGCATAATGACGCAGTTGCGGAGCTTTGCACCCTTCTTCACCCGCACTCCTCTAAAGAGCACGCAGTTCTCGACCTCGCCGTCTATAACACAGCCGTCGGCTACGATAGAGTTCTCCACCGAGGAGCCAAGGCCGTACTTTGCGGGCATATCGTCCCTCACCTTGGTGTAGATGGGGTGCTCCGCCGGGAACAACTGGGTGCGGACCTTCGGGTCCATCAGGGCCATATTGGCCTCGAAATAGTCCTTGAAGGAGCTAATTGTGTAGGCCGCGCCGGTGTACTCGTAGCCGTAGATCTTCATATCCTTCAGGTTGCGCTGCATAATGTCCCTGTCGAAATCATACAGGTTGCGGCTCATGCAGTCGTCCACCAGATCCATCAGCTTCTGACGGCGTATAATACATTTGCCAATGCCGTAATTGCAGTTCTGGTCGCTTCCGCGCTTTATAAGTATATCCAGCACATAGCCCTCGGGATCCACTGTGTAGACCACGTTCTTGTCCGTATCAGGGGATGTACCGTGGCGGTAGATGACCGTGATGTCCGCGTTCTTCTCGGAGTGGAAGCGGAACACGTCCCTGTAGTCTATGTTGGAGACCGTGTCACAGTTGGAAATGAGCACGTATTCCTCCTTGGAGTTCTTTAAAAAGCGGTGGATAGAGGCAAGGCTTGATATCAGGCCGTCGGTACGGCTGATCTCCGCCCCGAACGGCGGCAGAAGGAACAGGCCCTCCCTCTTGCGGGACAGGTTCCAGGTCTTGCCTGAGCCCAGGTGATCCATAAGGGACTGGTAGTTCTGCTCGGTGATAACTCCCACCTTATTTACCCCAGAGTTCACCAGGTTGGAGAGGGCGAAATCCACCAGCCTGTAGCGGCCGCCGTAGGGTATGGAGGCCATCACCCGGTTCTCCGTCAGTTCTCTTACACGCTCCTCGTGCACATATGCAAAGAGGATGCCGATAACTTCATTGCCGCGCATCATATGGACCATCTCCCTTTCGTTTCAGTCATATTATTCAGCAGTTTACTCATTTGCCGGCCTCCTCAGCGTCCAGCATCTCCTTGGGCGCTACGCTGCCGCCTGGAGGCGCCTTGCAGCCAGGGCCGACTACCGCCACGCCCCACTCGTCTTTGTTCTCAACATCCTCCGGCTTCTGGCCCACCACAGCCCCCGCGCCAACTACGGCGTTCTCGGCAACTATAGCGTACTGTACCCTGGCTCCCTCCTCAATGCGGGCGCCGGGCATGATTATAGATGAGTACACCTCCGCGCCTGGGGCTACATATACCCCAGCGAAGAGCACGGAGAACTCAAGGTTTCCGTATACATTACAGCCCTCAGCAACAGTAGAGTTCTGTACATGGGCCCCCTTGGCGATATAGTGTGGCGGCATTACAGGGTTGCGGCTGTAGATGCGCCAGTCGGGGTCGCTAAGGTCCAGGGGCACATTGGGGTCCAGGATGTCCATATTGGACTCCCAGAGGCTGTCAATGGTACCCACGTCCTTCCAGTAGCCGTTGAAGCGGTAGGCGTACATGCGCTCGCCGGCATTCAGCATGGCGGGCAGCACATTCTTGCCAAAGTCGTTTGAGCTCATAGGGTCCTCCTCGTCAGCTAAGAGGAACTTTCTGAGTTTATCCCAGCTGAATACGTAGATCCCCATATTTGCAAGGTCGTTCTTGGGCTTTGCGGGCTTCTCGTCAAACTCATAAATGGAGTCGTCCTCGTTGGTGTTCAAGATCCCGAAGCGGCTGGCCTCAGCCATAGGCACCTGCTGCACAGCTATAGTTACAGCGGCCTCCTTCTCCTTGTGGAAGGCTATCATCTTGGAATAGTCCATCTTATAGATATGGTCTCCGGAGAGGACCAGCACATAGTCGGGATTATATCTGTCAATGAAAGGGATATTCTGTGTAATGGCGTTAGCCGTGCCCTTATACCAGTCGGTATTCTTTCGCTTCTCATAGGGAGAGAGCACATGCACGCCGCCGTTCATGCTGTCCAGGTCCCAGGGCTGGCCGGAGCCGATGTACTCGTTGAGCTCCAGGGGCTGGTACTGGGTAAGCACGCCTACAGTCTCAACGCCGGAATTGACGCAGTTGGAGAGGGGGAAGTCTATAATGCGGTACTTTCCCCCGAAGGGCACGGCGGGCTTGGCGATGTCCTTTGTAAGCACACCCAGCCTGCTGCCCTGGCCGCCCGCAAGCAGCATGGCTACGACCTCTTGTTTGGGTAACATTGTTCGTCCTCCTATATTCTCGTTTTTATATATTACGAAAAGCCTCCGCGATGGGAAACGGTGCTTTCTTGCCTGGAAGTTTTACGCGCTGGCTGTATCCGCGCGCCTACCGGTATCTGTAACTATAGCCGGCTTGGGCTTCTCCTTCTTGACCGCCTTGGGCTTTGGCTTCACGCCGGGCCTTGTGCATTCAAGGAAGAACACTGTGTTTGCCGGCAGCGTCAGCTCTACGCACTGCTCACAACCGTGCATTGGCTCGTCGATGGTCATTATGCTCTTGCCGTTGGTGACGCCGCCGCCGCCGAAAGCGCTGTCGTCAGAGGTGAACACCTCGCTCCAGGTCCCCCACTGGGGAATGCCTATTTTATAGTGCTCACGCTGGACCGGCACAAAGTTGCAGACACACACAAGCTCCTTGCCCTCCTTGGATCTGCGCCTGAAGGCAATGACGCTCTGGGTATAGTCGTCGTTGCTTATCCACTCAAAGCCCTCCCAGGAGAAGTCCACCTCCCAAAGCTCGGGACGGCTAAGGTAGAAGTGGTTCACGGCCTTAAAGAAGTCCTGGGCGTCCTTATGCTCCTTATACTGCAGGAGATACCACTCAAGCTCCCTTTCGTAGTTCCACTCGTCCTTCTGGGCGAACTCCGTACCCATAAACTGGAGCTTCTTGCCGGGATGGCCCATCATATAGGTCACAAAGCACCTCATGCCCGCGGCCTTCTGCTCGTCGGTGCCTGGCATTTTATTTATCAGCGAACCCTTGCCGTACACCACCTCATCGTGGGAGATGGGCAGGATAAAGTTCTCGGAGAAGGCGTAGAAGAATGAGAATGTCAGGCTGTTATGGTTGCCGCTTCTAAAGAGCGGGTCCATAGACATATATCTGAGCATATCGTTCATCCAGCCCATATTCCACTTGTAGTTGAAGCCCAGTCCGCCCATGAAGGTGGGCTTTGAGACCATAGGCCATGAGGTGCTCTCCTCAGCTATCATCATCGGGTCCAGCACCTCAGCGAAGGCCGCCTCGTTGAGCGCCTGGAGGAAAGCGACCGCCTCCAGGTTCTCCTTCCCGCCGTCCTTGTTGGGGACCCATTCACCGTCCCGGCGGTTATAGTCCAGATACAGCATCGAGGCCACCGCGTCAACACGCAGGCCGTCCACGTGATACTCCTTGAGCCAGAATACGGCGCTGGACATCAGGAAGCTTATGACCTCCGGCTTGCCGTAGTCAAACACCAGCGTGCCCCACTCCTTATGCTCGCCCTTTCTGGGGTCCTCGTACTCGTAACAGGGAGTGCCGTCAAATTTGGCAAGGCCCGCCGCGTCCCTGGGGAAGTGGGCAGGTACCCAGTCCATTATTACGCCTATCCCCGCCTGATGGCAGCGGTCTACGAACCTCATAAGGTCCTTTGGCTGTCCGTAGCGGGAGGTGGGTGCGAAATAACCCATCACCTGATATCCCCATGAACCGTCGTAGGGGTATTCCGTCAGGGGCATGAACTCAATATGGGTGAAGCCCATCTCCTTAACATATGGTATGAGCTCATCCCCCAGCTTATCATAGGAAAACACTGAGCCGTCCGCGTATTTGCGCCAGGAGCCCGCGTGCATTTCATATATGTTCACAGGCTGGGAGTAGTGCTTGTCCGTCTCCTTTTTCTTCTGCCACAGGGAGTCTCCCCAGCTGTAGCCCTCCAGCTCGTACCATCGCGAGGCCGTGCCGGGCCTGGTCTCCGTGTGCCAGGCAAATGGGTCCGCCTTATAGGCGTCCTCGCCAGAGGCGGTCTTAATATAGAACTTATACATCTCATAAGGCTCAAACTCAAAGTCCGTATAGCATTCCCAGACGCTGTCGTCCACCTTTTTCATGGGATACTTGGCGCTGTCCCAGTTGCAGAAATTGCCTACCAAGGACACTGCCCGGGCCTTTGGAGCCCAGACCCTTGCCACCATGCACCTTTTCCCATTACGGGTGGTCTTATGCACACCCATATACTCATATAGGCGCCGGTTCTTGCCGCTGTGAAACAGGAATAGTGGCACCTGCTCCGGGTCATCCTTTGCCTGCGCGCCAGCAGGGACCTTCTTTTCACCGGTCAGTTCAGTATTCATAGCTGCAGTCACGTTCCTTTCTTTCGACCGGCCTTCTAGTCCTGCGGGCAAATGCGCCGCTCTACAGCCAGCCATACTAGGAGGGAGATCTCCCTGCTCTTATAATACCATATCTGAAAAAAATTTCAAGTGGTTTTTAGTTATTTTTTGGAAAGATCGCGTAATAAAGACCTCAGCTTTGTAAAGTTTCACAAAATTCGACCAAGTTCTATGTGTAACTGTTCCCACGGCATAAAAAGCGCCGCCCAGATGAGCGGCGTCTGCGGACTATATTATCTGATCATCCCCAAAGCGGCGTGGGGTATTCCCCCTTGCCGGTGAGCTCCTGCAGGGCTTCCACCACAGACTGGCGGTCCACCCTGTAGGTCACGCCGTACCACTTGCCTGCGGTCTCAAGCACCCTGACCGTTGCCCTGCCCTGCTGGAGCATGGCGTTTACGGCAAACGGCAGGAAGAACTCTCCCTTTAAGGGGTCCTTCGGGAGGTCTTCCCTAAAGAAACGGGCATACTCCTCTTCAAGGGATTTTGTGAAGCCGGGGGTGAAGCCCCAGAACTGCATGGACACCGGGGTCTCGGGGGGGATATGCACCCAGGTCTCGCCGTCGTCCTCACTGTAGCCGATATTTCCGTCGGGAGTGCGTCCTATCTTGGTGCGCTCCACCACCTGTGCAAGCATACCGCCCTCAGTGGCGCAGACCCCCCGGGCCACGCAGCCGTTTTCGGAGATGGTGTTTTTCACCTGATAGCCCACCATGCACAGATCCTGTACCGGGCCCTCAAGATCGGCGGACTTCAGGAAATCATAGAGCTTCCCATAGGCCTCCCGCCCATAAAAATCGTCGGCATTTATCACTGCATATGGCGCGTCCCCGCAGAGCCTGGCCCCGCAGAGAGCAGCGTGGCCGGTGCCCCATGGCTTCTCCCTGCCCTCGGGTATATCGCATCCCTCGGGTATGTCGGTGAGCTCCTGGAAAGCGTAGTCTATCTGCATGTACTTCTCAATGGGGGCGGCTATCTCCTTCTTGAAATCCTCCAGCATGCCGCGCTTTATAACGCAGACCACCCTGCGGAAGCCGGCCCTATAGGCGTCGTACATGGAGAAATCAATTATCCTCTCCCCGCAGGGACCCACCGGGTCCACTTGCTTGAGGCCTCCCCCACCGTAGCGGCTTCCAAGGCCTGCAGCCATAATGACCAGTACAGGTTCACTCATGTATTGTCCTCCTTTTATTTGTCACCGTAAATAAACCGGTGCAGGTTTTCTCTCATAAGGTCTTCGTCGAAGCCCATAACATACTGCTCGTTCTCGTTCTTGGTGTCATATGCCCCCTCTGCCGCGCCGGGGAAGGTGGCACTCTCAATTTTGATATGCCCGAAAGCAAATGGCACCTGCTTCACAATATCCATAAAGCCCATGGAGGTCTCGCAGTGGGGCACTACACCGTGGACTATAGAGGGCCAGCTAAATACTGTGCGCTGCTTGGCCCGCTGCAGCAGCCCTTTTAGTACCTCATGCTGGCGGCTGGTACGCTCGCCGTCGCCGCCGATGTAGCGGATGCGGGAGTAAGCCACAGCCTGGGCGCCGTTGAGGAGGTACTTGCCGCCGATAAACTCCCCGTCGATCATATTATGCGTGCCGTCGGTAGCGGTGAAGTAGTCGTCATGCCTGATAGGAGCCTTCGAGCCCTCGTTCTCGGCCTCGCGGCTGAGGTTGAAGAGGTTGCGGTTCACCTCCAGCATCTCCTCCCCGGTGATCTCCAGCTCCACGCCTCCAAAGGCGTCAACTATCTCCGTCATGTCGTAGAAATTCACTGTAATATAGTCTGTTATGTCAAGCCCGAAGTTCTGGTTTATGGTGCGCACTGCAAGCTCCGGCCCGCCGTAGGCGTAGGCATGGGTGAGCTTATCGTAGCCGTAGCCCTCGATATACACATTGCTGTCCCTCATAAATGAAGACATTTTCAAAGTATGGCTCCGGCTGTCTATGCTCAGCACCATCACCGCGTCCGAACGGCCTACGTTCTCTCCGTCCCTGCTGTCCACGCCGAACATCGCTATATTCTTTACCCCAGCCTGTCCCTCCGATACAGCCAGGTCTCCGTCCAGGTCAGTGACCTTCAGGCCTGAGAACATATAGATAAACAGCCCCACTCCGCCTACCACCAGCAGGAACGCCATCCACGCTATGACCGCCCCGGCATTTATCCGGCGCTTTGGCTTGGGGGCGGGCCTCCCCCTGCGCGCGGGCCCCTGCCTTTGGGGAGCCATTTTTGCCCGCTTTACAGCTGCCCGGTCCAGCTGCCGGCGGGATTCAGAGGAGTAGCTGGACACATCCTCAAACTGCCTGTCCTCATAGTAATAATTGTCCTTTAGGGCCTCGCGCCGGGGCCTTTCCCGTCCTGCTGGCGCGGAGTGGCGGCCTGCCGCCCTGTTATCTTTTTTCTGTCCCATTTACTGATTCCCTTATAATATCCTTTGTTTTGACTGCGCTACTTTTTGGAGGCCTCTACTATGTCCTTATATTCCTCCCAGTACGGCGAGCCCTCCTCGAACATGAAGGCGCTCATACGCTTCGCCGCGTTCTCCAAATTATACACCAGGTCGTACTTAATATCCTGCAGGTCCGTCTCTGCGTCGGGGTCCGGCACGGATATGCGCTCCACAGAAAGGTCAGTGGCGAGTATGGGGAGCATACCTATAATATCATTTATGGAGAGGCTCGTATCCACATATGGGGCCAGCTTCTTCACCAGGTTCGGGTACTCGGCCACGCCGAAGGTCTTCACCCGGCTTATCAGGGCGGTGAGCACCTTCTGCTGGCGTTCAACCCGTCCAAAGTCGCTTCCTATATTTCTTATGCGCCCATAGGACACCGCCTGGTTGCCGTTCAAGAGGTAGGTATCCACATCGCCGGTGGCGTACATGAAATCGCTGTCTACCACCTGGGGATAGTTCGTATTTTCGATCCCATTATAGTAGTCCTGGTTTTTCTGGTCTTCGACCTCCCAGATAAGGTTGCGGAGATTCAGGTTTATCTCGTCTATCTCTTCGGCAGTTACCTCCATCTCCACGCCCCCGAAGGCGTCAACGATAGCCGCCATATTCACAAAATTTATGGTCACATAATCCTCGATGCGCAGGCCGAAGTTCTGGTTCAGGGTACGGATGGCAAGCTCAGGGCCTCCCCAGGAGTAGGCTGCGTTCATCTTATTGTTGGTGTTATAGTACGCCCCGCCGTAGCCGTCGCCCTCAATATAGACCAGGCTGTCCCTGAGAATAGAGGTCATCTTTACAGTATCGTGCTTATTGTCGACGGTGAGTATCATAGTGACGTCTGAGAGCCCCCTGAACTCGCTGTTTCTGGAGTCCACGCCGAACATGGCGATATTTATGATGCTGTCGTCCTGGGCATAGTCTACTACCGGGTTATCGTTGATACCCAGAAGGGCCGGGTCCTTAGTGATGGTGGTGGTGCTCAGCTCGCTGATAACATCCATCGATATGTATATCAGCGCCGAGCCGAACAGTATCATTATAACGCACAGCAAACACGCCGCGCACTGGAGCGCGATCCTCACCCTGCGGCCCTTGCGCCGCTTCTTGCCTTCACCGTTAGAATAGCTGGAAACATCCTGAAAGGCCTGCTCATTTTTTCTCTTTGCCATTAGGGTCCTCCCCGCCGCCCTCATGCCCCGGACCGCGGAACACAAAGAGCTTGCTGAAAATGTAGTTTGCGATGATCACCAGCACACTGGCTATCACCTTTATAAGCTTGTCGTTCACATGCAGCAGATCCACTCCCACGAACATCACAAGCATGTTCAGCAGCAGCGACGCTCCTCTGGCCCCGAAAAACTTAGCCATCTCCAGGGCCACCGCTCCTGCCCCGCGCACCCTGCTCTCAAATACAAAGCGCCGGTTAGTCACGTAGGCGAAGACGATCGACATCAGCTGGGATAAAAATGCAGCCGTCATGTAGGGCACGTGCATACCGTCCGTCATGAGCCAGTAGCTCACCCAATCCACTAGTGTGGTGAGACCGCCGAATACCACGTAAAGTATCAGCTCACGGTACTTTTCAAAGAGTGTTCGCACCTTTGCCGCCTCCTTAGGAAATAGCCCCTGGCAGATATAGCTTGCCCGGGATCCGGGAGAAAAAACGCCCCGGGGCCTGTCCCTGCATGATATAACCGGTATATTATAACTCTTTTTCCCAAAAAATGCAAGTGCTGCGGCTTGGATGACATCGGCCTTTTCCTTAAGAGCAGTCAGCAAACAAAAACCGCCCGGAAAACCGGACGGCAAGATCCATCTACACCCTTCCCGCAAGCTTTGGGTAGGGGCGCTTTCTCTTGAAGAACTCATACACCGAGCAGCCCTTATCCACCAGTGTGACTACTGCGCCTTCACGATACTTTGGGGGGCGGGGAGTCAAGGGAAACATATGGGTACGTATTATGTCCGCCTCAATGCCGGTGAGCTCCAGCTCCTTTGCGGCATTGCGCCAGGCTATGTCAGGGTGTCGGGACCAATGCTTTTTATGGGCAGGGTCTCCGTCCTGGGCGTCATAAAAGAAGTAGTCGTGAAAAAGGGCGCCTCTTGCCATGTCCCTCATATGGAACCTTCCGCCCAGCAGTGCCGCCAAGCGGCAGCTATAATATGCAACAGCCACGCTGTGCAGCAGCCGGCAGGTATTCCCGTGCTGAGGGTATCCGGCCATGCTCCCCAAATTGGAGCCGCTGATAAGGTCGGTATAGTGACGCCAGAAAGCGTCGGAGTCCCAGTGCTTTGCCATTCAGATGCCTCCTAAAATATGGTATATATGCTGTATTATACATCATATCCAGCAGAAATTCAAGGTGAACTTTCTGGAAAGCGGATAAAAATGCAAATAAGAAAGGTCCCCGGTAGCGACCCGGAGACCTCTTATTTATCGATGAAGTTTAACACTTTCTGTGAACTTTTCAAAGAACACTCAACAGCCCATTGGGATATCTTCCTTTTCCGGCATATCAGTCCTGATCCACCTGTCCGCATTTTTATTTTACGACCTGCTTTGTTAAGCTATGTAATTTGCGGGATCCGGTCAGGTCCATGCCTGCTGGTCATTGCGGGACTTCAATATGTCCAACTATAATATTGACCTGCCTTTCTTATGTTCTGTTGTTTAGGGCTTCATCTATATTCATTTGCGGGCCGCGAGCCCGCCGTGCTGTGATTCGATACTGCTGTCCATTGGACTCGCCCGCCTTTCCGTCAATAATTTTGCCGCCTTACTGGCTGCCGCCTGCATCCGGCCTTGTCTTTTTATCTTTCACTCCGTCCTGGAGCTACCTGCCGGCTTTTTCTTTGCCCTGCGGCTGATATCCTCTCCCCGCCGTTTTCACTGAGCTTTTAGGCTTTGCCATTCCAGCTCGCTACTTCCGACCCATCCGGCCTGCAACTGACTTGAAGATTTTGTATATCTTCTTCTGTTGTGGCTTTATTATACACCGCCCCCGCGGATTTGTCAATAGCTTTTTTGAAATTTTTTGAAAAATTTCTGCCAGATATTACAAAGCTCTCAGAACGCGGCTAATTTGCAGGGGATCTGGGCAAATTATCTCCCGGCGGCAAAATTCAGCTTGACTTTCCGGAGGTTTTTATGTACAATAGGCGTATCGGAAAGGAGCTGTTACTTTGGATACTGGATTTGAAGCAGACCTCATCACCCTCATAGACGACGAGGGCCAGGAGCATGAGTTTGAGATCATTGACGAGCTGGAGACCGACGACGGCCACTTTATGGCCCTGGTCCCTACCCGGCAGGACCCTGAGGATATGGCCTCGGACGCCGAGACCTATTATATCTTCGAGGTCATAGAGGAGGACGGCGAAGAGCAGCTGCAGGAGCTCGAGGACGACGAGCTTTTGGATAAGCTGGCTGAGATCTTCGAGACCCGCTTCAACGAGGCCTATTACGACGAGCCCGAGGAGTAGAATAGAGCTCCTCATATCAGCCTGCTTGATGCGCGAATTGTGCACATATAACCCTACACTCATCAATTAGGGAGCCCCCCTCCGCCTGCGGATTGCAGACCTCCCGGCCCGGCTTTGACCGCGGTTGGAAGAAGGGAGCGTGAACCATGCGGGAGGGCACCCACCTGTTTCCTTTGTAGGCAGGTTATTGAGACGCACATTACGGTCAAGCGGGTTTTCCTGTAAACTAAAGCCCACCGTTCTCGGCTGAACGGCGGGCTTTTTTGTGTGCTCTCCAGGCTCAGCCTGTGAGCTTTTTAAACAGGTCCGTGAGCAGGGCGTCCCGGTCGATATGGTAGACGTACCGCATAAGGTGCGCCGTGGGGCAGCGCTCGTACTGTCCGTCATAGGCGGGCAGGCTCACCGGCTGCAGGCGCGAGAGCATGAAACGGTCCTCCCGGTTCAAGAGCCAGGCCACCGCCGTCACGTCCCAGATAACGCGGCTCCAGGCTGTGCCGGAGGCGTAGCTCTCCGCGGCCTCTATGGTGTTGCGGCAGAGGTAGTCGGCAAGGGGGTTTTTGCCCTTTAGCCAATACTCAAGCTCCGGGCGGCTGGTGGAGAAAGATGTCACCACGCCGTAGCAGGGGAGCTGTATAAAGGGCACCCCGCTGCCCATTACCACCCTGGCGGCGGCAACATCCTGTATCAGGTTGAACTCCTTAGTGTCATGGAAGTCCATGCCGTGGCCCCCCAGCCAGGACACAACTATGCTGTCCTTTATGCTTGGGTCCATAAGCAGGGCCGAGGCTATATTTGTAATTGCGCCTATAGCCACAACGTAGAGTGGCCGCTCCGGGCTATAGTCCTTTGCCCTGCGGCAGAGGTCCTCGGCGGCGGGGGACCTTACCGGCGTGACCTCATCAGGCAGATACTCCGGCGAGCCCTTATATACCTCGGCCCTCTCCCCCAGCAGCTCCAGCACCTTGAATATCTCGTCGTAGCTCTTGAGCATACCGTCCTCGGGGCCGGAGGAGTTCTCATTAAAGAACGGGGCGGCGTAGATGGCCTTGGCGCGCAGCTCCGGGGAGCGCATCATGTAGGCTATGGCAAACTGGTCGTCTATCTCATTGTAGGTGTCGGTGTCGAGCACCACGTCTACAGGCCCCTCGGGTACGCCCAGCGCCCTGATAAGCTCACTCGAATTCAACGGATGTACCTCTCCTGTCGGACTCCAGCGCGGCCTCCATCAGCTTCAGGATACGCAGGGCCTCCTCATTCTTCACTATCTGTTCGCCCTGTCCCAGCACAACGTCGCAGACGTTGGAATAGAGCTCGTTGCGGTCATAGGTAAAGTCCGGCAGGGGCATATCGTCCATGGTTTCGCTGCTGCGGGGGGCCATGGTCTTGGAGAGGCCCTCGCCCATGAGGATCGGGGTGGCGTCCTTGTCCTCCCAGCTGCGCAGAAGCACCATATGGCCCTTGTCCTGGAAATCCTGGATGATGGCGGTGCCCTTGGTGCCGGTCATGTACCAATGGGGCAGGCCGATGAAGTTGCAGGTGCCCACTTCCACCGTGGCGGTAATGCCGCTCTCGAAGGTCATATTCATGATGAAGCCGTCGTCGACCTCGTCGTTGGTGACGTGGGTCATGCGGGCATATACAGTCTTTATCTTCCCGGGGACCATCATCACCATGCGGTCCAGCAGGTGTACGCCCCAGTCGAACATCATGCCGCCGCCCTTTTCCTTGATGCCGCGCCAGTCGCCGGGTATGCCGCGGCTGCCGTGGTAGCGGGACTCTATATGGAACACCTCGCCCAGGGTCTTCTCCTCAAAGAGCTTCTTCATGGTGAGGTAGTCCTTGTCCCAGCGGCGGTTCTGCCGGGGATAGAACACCTTGCCGGTCTCCTTTGCGACCTCAAGCACATCCTCAAAGTCCTTGCTGTTCATCATGACCGGCTTCTCACAGAGCACATGCTTGCCGGCCTTCATAGCCCGTATGCTCAGCTCCTTGTGGCTGTCGTTGGGCGTAGCCACCAGCACCACGTCTACCTGTGGGTCATCAAGTATCTCCTCGAAGCTGTTATATGTGTTAAAGCCCTGTCTGCGGGCCCATTCCTGGCGCTCCTCCTTTACATCAAATGTGCCGGAGAGGGCCATCTTCGTCTTTAGATCGGTATCGCCGGGGGCAAGCTCGCGGCCCTTTGAGCCGTCGGTCATCCAGAGGGCCTGGCCGCTGCCTGTGGCAATGGCTACAGCGTGGCCGCCGCCCATGCCGCCGCAGCCCACGATAGCCACATTAACTATCTTAGACATAGTACATTCCTCCATAATTTGTTTTTATTTTATTATAATAATACCGGCCGGAAATTTGGCCGGTATTTGGTGCTCAGTTAAATTATATCATGGAAAAAAATATTGTGCAAGGGGTAAAAATATTAAATTCCCAGAACTGCCTTGGCAACATTGAAGTAGATCATCAGCACGACCGCGTCCACGATAGTGGTGATAAGCGGGCTTGCGGTAACAGTCGGGTCCAGCCCCAGGCGCTTTGCCAATATGGGCAGGCTGCTGCCCACCAGGTTTGCCACCAGTATGGCGGCTACAAGCGTTACGCACACCACCGCCGCCACCGTCAGGGAGACCCTGTCTATGACCAGCAGCTTCACAAAGTTCGCAAGGGCCAGCGTCCCGCCGCAGAGCATAGCCACGCTGCATTCCTTGAGCAGCACCTTCGGCACGTCCCTGTACTGTATCTCTCCCAAGGACAGCCCTCGGATTATGGTAGCCGAGCTCTGGCCCCCGGAGTTGCCGCCTGTGTCCATGAGCATGGGTATGAAGTTTGTGAGCACCATGCTGGCAGCCAGCGCCCCTTCAAAGGAGGCCAGTATGCCGCTCGTAAATGTGGCGGATATCATAAGGAACAGGAGCCAGGGCACGCGCTTGCGCCAGGTGGCGAACACGCCGGTTTTCATATACGGCCTGTCTGACGGGGCAATAGCCGCCATCTTCTCGATATCCTCAGTGGCCTCCTCCTGGATAACGTCTATGGCGTCGTCGACCGTGACTATGCCCACCAGCCTCTCCTCGGCGTCTACGACCGGCAGGGCCAGGAAGTCGTACTTGCTCAGGGCCCTTGCAGCCTCCTCCTGGTCGGTATGGGTGCTGACGTACTTTATATTGGTCTCCATTATGCTGCGGATAACCTCGTCTTTTTTTGCCAGCAGCAGATCCTTTACTGTGACTATGCCCAGGAGCTTCCTCCTGCTGTCGGTGACATAGCAGGTATAGATGGTCTCCTTCTCCACCCCCGTGCGGCGTATGCGCTCAAATGCCTGCTCGACGGTCATGCCACGCTTCAGATCCACGTACTCCATAGTCATGATACTCCCGGCGCTGTCCCTTGGGTAGTTCAGCACCTGGTTTATCATCCGGCGGGTCTCGCTGTCTACGTGGCGCAGTATCTTCTTCACCACGTTGGCGGGCATCTCCTCTATCATGTCCACCGTGTCGTCCAAAAACAGCTGCTCCATCACCTCTTCCATCTCCCGGTCGCTGAAGCCCCGCACCAGGACCTCCTGGCTCTCCGGTGACATATAGGCGAAGGTATCAGCCGCCAGCTCCTTTGGCAGCAGCCGGAACATAAGGGGCATTTTCTGCTCTTGAAGCTCGTCCAGAAACACGGCGGCGTCGGCAGGGTTCATATCCTTCACCATAGCCCCCGCCTCACTGAATTTCCTCTCCTCCAGCAGCCCTTCAAGCCGCCGGAGCTGTTCTGTCATCCTATCGTTTTCCATCGGTGTGTACCTCCTTCATTTTTTAGAGTAAAATGAGAAGCATACAGCACCGGCCCCGCAGGAGCCATTGAGCCGCGCCCGCGAATCAGCACATGTTTACTATATATATGTTGACAGGCGAGCCGCTGTAGGGTTCTCGGGGTTCAGCGCTGTCATTACTTCGTGGACCGTTCACCTGGCTCACCTCTGCTTTATCTTGATCTGGGGCCGCGCCCCATATATATTATAGATTACCCGGTTTTCGGGAAAAAGTCAAGCACCATATTGGGGGCGCCAGTATTTTCCTTTAGGCCGTAGCCAGATAAATAATATTGCTGCCCGGCTTTAGAATATGCCGCTTGAAATACGCCGTTGATATGTGTGCAATAACGGGAAACACCCTCAAGGAGCGTTTATCATGAGCGAATACAGCTTACACCGGCCGACTATCTTCCGCGCATATTTATCGGCCCTCTGCGGCCTGGTAACAGGCCATGAGCGCGGGATGCGGGCCCTTGGTATTGGGAGCACGCTGCTTTTGGGCATACGGTTTTTCTTCCACAAAAGCTGGCGGATACATAACGGCAGCAACGCGGGCAAGGTCTTCCTTCATATGAACAAGGGCGGCGATACCCGGGAGAGGATAGTCGGCGCCCTTACAAATATGGATATACAGCTGGTCTCGACCCGCCTCGATATTTTTGGCGGTCCCTTCATCGAGGCGAGCCTCTCCGTAGTTTCCCCAGAGGATCTCAGCGCAGAGAACGCCATGACCCTCATGTCCAACTATCCCGAGGCCGCGTCTATTGCCCTTTGGCCCCCAGCACCAGCCAGCGTATCACCGGCACCCGCTTTATCAGCCAGTACAGCGCGGGGGTAATGATGACCCCTGCCAGCAGGGCGATCAGATAGTTCAACGCCGCCGGAAGCTGCAAGTATGTACACAGCAGATACCCTGCTGCCAGCAGCACCGGGTAGTGCAGGATATAAATGCCATAGCTCGAGTGGACTATCAGCCTTGTGAGCCTGGTCTCCCGGTCCAGAAACTTCCTTCCGCAGCCGATGACCGCCAGCACTGCAAGCCAGAGATAGATGTTGGTCACATGATTTTTGAGGCACTGGGGCTCTGCAAAGTTTTTGCCGTGAAAGAGCATCATATAAGCTATGCCGAACACAACGGCCGCACCCGCCAGGGGCAGACAGTTTTTTGACAGCTTCTCTTGGGCGCTGTCGTGGGACAGAATGCAGTAGCCTATCAAAAAGGCTATAAAGTATATCCCAAAGCGGTACACGGTGAGCACCGGCATATTCAGCACCTGCGCCCCCAGGAATATGGGCAGCCACAGCAGTACCAGCGCCGTCATCCCGCACTTCCCCCCAGCCGCCATAGCCTGTCCCCCTTGTCCAGCTTTCTTAAAAGCACCAGCAGGCAGGAGAAGACAAAGAGCATCTGTATAAACCATAGGGGCCCGGTGCCGCTGAGAGCGGAGATGGGATAGACAAGCGGCCCAGGGATGTACTCAAGCCCGCCGCCCAGCTTGATGTTCAGCCAGCCGGTCACCCAGTGGAGTGTTAAAAGCCCCAGCGTGGAGGGCACCAGCAGCTTTACGGCCCGCTCCCTGATAAACTGGCCCGCCGTGCGCTTACTAAGTGCGTACCGGGCGCTCATTCCCGCTATGGTGAACAGCAGCACCATAAACCATGGATAGACAATACTTGCGGCGGCGTCCATAACGGGGATATTTGGCGAGCCCGGGATATTCCCCAGTATCCCCACGCCGTTATAAAGGTAGCACACATGGTACGCCACCACCAGCCAGACCGTACCCGCCCTAAGGTTGTCAAGATAAGCTTTTCTCAATAATGCCGCCTCACTTTTCATCCCCGGCCTCAGTGCCAAATACGGCTGAGGTAAATTCTGCAAACTGGGCCTTGGGCGGTATGGCAAGCCCCCTCTCCCTGTCCCCCAGGACTATCAGAGTGTCCCCCGGTTTGATACCGAAGACCTCCCTTGCCTGCTTTGGTATCACTATCTGCCCCTTCTCCCCCACTGTCACTGTCCAGGCGTACTTTCCCTCCGGCCTGCCCATAGCTTTGCCCTCCTGTAAAAAAGTATGATTTGTATAACTTATCATACCATATCCCCTGTATAAAAGTCAATAGGGACATGAAAAAACTCATGCCCTCCACTTGACAACCGGGCCTCCCGGTACTATGATAGAAGCCGCAGTAAATAAAGGGGAGGTATGTTCATGAGCGAAATACTTACAAGGGCCCTGAGCGCCGTAATGTCCCTGGCGCTGGTGTTTATCTCAGGAGCCCCTGCAAATGCCGCCGCGCCTGATTTCCCCGACGTAAAGGCCGGGAGCTGGTATAAAAACGACGTGAAGGAGCTGGCAGCCAGGGGCCTTATAAGCGGCTGCGGCGACGGCAGGTTCCATCCCGGCGATACCATCACCGCCGCCCAGTTCGTAACTATCGTGGCCCGCTGCGCCGGTATAACCGGCGGACCTTCAGGCTCCGGGCACTGGGCCTCGACATTTATGTCCGCGGGGCTCAGCCGCGGCTGGTACGACTGGGACGAGATACCGCCCGCCGGGGAGAAATTTGAAAAGCCCATCACCAGGGAGCTATCTGCAAAGATACTCATGCGCGCCCTTTTGCCGGACGAGCGCGGGGACTACAACACCGAGTCCGCTAAGATGACAGACTTCTCACAGCTTAACGGCAGGTACTACGAGAGCGTCTTGGCCGGGTACTCCTGCGGGATATTTGCCGGGGACGATAAGGGGCGCTTCAAGCCCAAGTCCGGCCTCACCCGTGCCGAGGCCTGTGCCATAGTCATGCGGGCGCTGAAATATATGGACGGTCAGCCTGTGGGCCCACCTGAGCCGGGGCCGGTCGAGACTATCTCCGGCGGTGTCAGCGAAAACGGCTGGCTCCAGGTGAAGGGCACACAGCTCTGCAATGAAGACGGCGAGCCCGTTGCCCTGCACGGCATGAGCAGCCACGGCCTCCACTGGTTCGGGCAGTACACCAGTGAGCAGTCCATAAGGAACACAGCAAAATATGGGGCTGATCTATTCAGGGTAGCCATGTACACCGGCGAGGGGGGATACCTCAGCCAGCCGGAGACTGTGAAGCAGCAGGCGATCGGGGCTGTTGACAGGGCCATAAAGCAGGATATGTATGTGATCATAGACTGGCATATACTCTCCGACGGCAACCCTATGGACCATCTCAATGAGTCCAAGGCCTTCTTTGACGAAATAGCCGAGCGCTATAAGGACGAGCCCGCCGTGCTCTATGAGATATGCAACGAGCCAAACGGCGGCGCGGACTGGGCCAGGGATATCAAGCCCTATGCCGAAGAGCTGGTAAAGACTATCAGAAGGCACTCGGAAAAGGGCATAATACTGATCGGCAGCAGCACCTGGAGCCAGGACGTACACCTGGCGGCGGCCGACCCGGTCGTTGGGGATAACCTGATGTATACCCTCCACTTCTACGCCGGCACCCATGGACAGTGGCTCCGGGACCGGGCTGACAGCGCTTTAAAGGCCGGGCTCCCCCTGTTCGTCAGCGAGTGGGGCACAAGCGCCGCGGACGGAAGCGGCGGGGTGTTTATAGATGAGTCCCGGCAGTGGCTCGATTTCCTGGATAAGCGTGGCATAAGCTGGGCCAACTGGTCCCTCTGCGACAAGAGCGAGACCTCCGCGGCCCTGAAGCCCGGTACGAGCGGGGACAAGGAGTGGACCGGGAGCGACTTGAGCCAGTCGGGTAAATTTGTGTTTGACAGCTTTTAATTTACATAATTTTTCACAGGAGGCAAAGTATGACTAAGGAATACTATCGCGGAAACCGGGAGCGGCTCTATGCCGGCATGAAGGAGGGCTCCCTGCTGGTGCTCTTCTCCGGCTCACCGGTGCGCAAGACCAACGACGAGTTCTACCCATTTTTCACCAGCCGCAACTTCCTTTACCTCACAGGCCTGGACCAGCAGGAGCTGGCCTTTATAGCCTGCAAGGGGCAGGGGGGCGCGGTCACTGAAAAGGCTTACATACTCCCCCCGGACATGATGGCCGAGCGCTGGACCGGGGAGCGGATAAAGCCAGATGAAGCCGCCGGTATCTCCGGCATTGAGGATATTGCCTTTACCGGAAGCTTTGAGGCCGACTTGCACAGGCTCTGCACAAGCGGCAGGTATGAGCATATATACCTCGACCTGTTCCGGGTATCTCCCTCTGACCGGGACGAGCCCTCACATATGCTCCTTGGGCGCATATCCAGGGACTACCCCTTTATGAAGCCGGAGAACGCCAACATACTTATAAGAAGGCTGCGCACCATAAAGCAGCCCTGTGAGCTGGAGGCCATGAGGAAGGCTGAGGAGATGACCTGCGCGGGGATAACCTCTATGATGAAGGCCTCCAAGCCCGGGATGTATGAGTACCAGTACAAGGCTGTATTCGACTATGCCATAGGCCAGTACGGTCCCCAGGGCCCGGGCTTCCCTTCAATTATCTCCGCCGGGAAGAACAATTTCTGCATACATTACTACTCCTACAAGGGCCAGGCTCTGGACGGCGACATGGTGCTCAACGACGTGGGCGCATGGCACGACCATATGATGACCGACGTGTCAAGGGGCTGGCCCTGCAACGGCAGGTTCAACGAGCGCCAGAGGCAGCTCTACGAGATGGCCCTTGACACCTCCAACCACATGTTCAGCATTATCAGGCCCGGGATGAAGATGTCTGAGGTGGACGGCGAGTCCCACAGGTACTGCGCTGAGCTTATGAAGGAGGCCGGGCTTCTGGAGGATGTGAAGGATATCGGCAGGTATATGTGGCACGGCGGGGCCCATCATGTGGGCTACGACGTCCACGACGCCGTTGATACCCCTGAGGTCATAGCCCCCAACATGGTGTTCTGCGTGGACATCGGCATATATCACGAGGAATTCGGCATCGGCTTCAGGCTCGAGGACAACTGCCTGGTGACAGAGGCCGGCTGTGAAAACCTCTCTGCCATGACCCCCAGGACCATACCTGAGATAGAGGACATGATGAAACGGTCTTTTGTGTTTTGATCGGTCTTAAATCATCTCAAACTATCTTAAACTATCTTAAATCATATGAATGATATACTGATGATCATAATGGCTGCCGGGGCCCTGCTGGGGGGCTTCGACAGGCTTAGGGGCAACAAGTGGGGCTATGGGGACAAGTTCGAGACCGGCTTCATGCTCCTTGGCTCCATGGGGCTCAGCATGGCGGGGATGATATGCCTGTCCCCTGTGCTGGCAAAGGCGCTTGGCGGGGTCATAGTGCCGCTCTATCAGCTGATAGGCGTTGACCCTGCCATGTTCGGGAGCCTTCTGGCCATAGATATGGGCGGCTACCAGCTTGCAAAGGAGCTCTGTGAGGACCCGGCTATTGGCAGCTATGCTGGCCTGGTGGTATCGGCAATATTCGGCTGCACAGTCGTGTTTACCATACCCGTGGGCATGGGCATGATACCAAAGGCCGACCGTGGTTATTTTGCCCGGGGGATAATGCTGGGCCTCTCCGCAATGCCTGTGGGCCTGGTGGCAGGAGGGCTGCTCTCCGGGATCCCCCTGCTCTCCTGCCTGCACCAGAATATCCCTGTCTTCCTCTTGGCCCTCCTGCTGCTCGTCGGGCTCAAAATATCCCCGGGAAAGATGATAAAGGGCTTCTGTATCTTAGCCGAGGGCATACGGTGGATCGTCACCATCGGCCTTGCCTTGGCTGCTGTGGAGAGTATGACAGGCTTCGGGATACTCCCGGGGATGGCTCCGATCCAGGAGGCAATGTCCGTGGTGGCGTCCATAGGGGTAGTCATGCTGGGCAGCTTACCGGCGGCCGAGCTTTTAAGGAGGCTTTTAGTGCGGCCCTTTGCCTGGCTGGGAGAGCGCCTGGGGATGAAGCCCCAGAGCCTTACCGGGATGCTGGTAGGGCTGGTGAGCGCCATGCCCACCCTGTCCATGTACAAGGATATGGACAGCCGGGGCAAGGTCGCAAGCGGGGCCTTCCTTGTCAGCGGGACAAGCCTTCTTGCGGCGCATATGGGCTTTGTGATAAGCACGGAGCCAGAGCTTTTGGGGGCACTTATAGCCGGGAAGCTCAGCGGGGCTGTGGCGGCGGTGCTGCTGGCGCTCTGTGTGCAGAAGCCAGAGCTTGACAAAGCCTCCCCCTCTATGCTATAATCTTTCCATGAAAATCCAAAGCTCTCATAATAATGATAATAAAAAAATAAGCCTCAAAGCCGAGCTTGCCGGGTTTTTATGCCTGTTGCTGGCCCTGGGGCTTTTTTGTGTTGGGGCTTCCCGCCTGCTCACACCAAAGCGGCACGAGTACGGAGCTACCTGGGAGATGTACCTTAAAGAGGAGCCAAATACTGTGGATGTGCTGTTTATGGGCTCGTCCCTGGCATACTGTGACATCGTCCCCGGGGTGCTGTACGAGGAGTCCGGGATCACCTCATATGTGATGGCCGGGCCGGAACAGCCCATGCCCGCCACCTACTACTACCTGCGGGAGTGCTGCAGGACGCAGTCGCCGTCCACGGTGTTCATCGAATGCACAGGCCTTGCGTTCAACTGGCTCTCGGACACCGATCGGTACTATAAGCCCAACCTCGCCTTCATGCCCTGGACGGAAAACCGCCTGCAGCCCACCATGGACTATACCGATGGCGACACCCTCATAGGTCTGCTCTGGCCCCTCTACGCCTATCACGGCCGCTGGGTAGAGCTTGGCCCCGGTGACCTTAAGCCCCAGGAGGCCGACCCGCTCTGCGGGTATACCTACCTTGAGGAGATATGCCCGCTGGAGGGCTTCACCGAGCGCAGGATCTCAGAGAAGCTCGATAACGGGGCCTATGAGGAAAACCTCCTGTTTGCGAAGAAAATACTGGAGTTCTGCAGAGAGCGGGGCATCCGCCCAGTGTTCTATATCACCCCCTCTACGGGCCGCCTGCCTGATAAATGGAGGGAAAGGATAGGGTCTGACCTCCAGGGGCTGGGAGCGGAGCTTGTGGACTTTAACGATAGCTTTGATTCCTACGGCTTCGACCTGCAGACTGATCTTTTCGACAGCTTCCACCTGAACTGCCGGGGTGCTGAGAAGTTCAGCCGCTGGCTTGGGGGCCAGCTTACCCGGTGGGCCTCCCCCGCCGCTCCCCATGACCCGGAGCTGTGGAGGAGCCGTGGAGAGCTCTTTCGCAGCCGCCTAGAGGGCACGCTAAAGGCCGAGCCCAAGTATAAGGATGACTCCACCGCCGCCAACGCCACGGCTGATAAAGATGACAAGGAGGGTAAAAATTGAATTTCAACTCCCTCCAGTATATACTGTTCCTGGCCCTTAATGTGCTGCTTTACTATATCCTGCCGCCCAAATGCCGGAACTACCTGCTGCTGCTCTCCAGCTACTGTTTCTATATGTGCTGGAACCCTAAGTACGCCCTCCTGATGCTGCTGTCCACAGTGATAACCTACGCCTGCGGGCTGCTTGTGTCGGGCAGGGCTCTTGGAAAAAGGCGGCTCTGGCTGGCTTTGAGCTTCGTCTCCAACCTCTCCATACTGTTCTTTTTCAAGTATTATAACTTCGCCTCCAGCCTGTTCACCCGGCTCTCGGGAATGCTTGGGCTGGGGATATCCGCCCCGCTTTTAGACGTGCTGCTGCCGGTGGGCATATCCTTCTACACCTTCCAGGCCCTGGGGTATACAGTGGACGTATACCGGGGGGATGTGCCCGCGGAGAGGAACTTTGCGGACTACGCCCTGTTCGTCTCCTTCTTCCCCCAGCTTGTGGCGGGTCCCATCGAGCGCTCGGGGAACATTCTCCACCAGCTAAAAGAGGTGCATGATTTCTCCTTTGAAAATATCCGTGCCGGGGTGCTGCCGGTGCTCTGGGGGCTGTTCAAAAAAATGGTGCTGGCGGATAACCTTGCGGTCGTCGTCAACACCGTCTATAACTCCCCCGGCGAGCACACTGGCCCACAGCTTATACTGGCTACCGGGGCCTTCGCCATACAGATATTCTGCGACTTCTCGGCCTACTCGGACATTGCCCGGGGCTCAGCCAAAATGCTGGGATTCGAGCTCATGGAGAATTTCCGCTGCCCCTATCTTGCCACCTCCATCCAGGACTTCTGGCGGCGCTGGCATATCTCCCTCTCCTCATGGTTTAAGGACTACCTCTACTTCCCCCTGGGCGGGAGCCGCTGCGGGCGCTGGCGGCGCATACTGAACCTGCTGATCGTCTTTGGGGTCAGCGGGCTCTGGCACGGGGCGGCGCTGACGTTTATAGCCTGGGGGCTGCTAAACGGATCATATCAGGCGGCTTCGATACTCCTCAGGCCCCTTAGGGACAGGGTGTTCAAGCTGCTCCATGTGCCGCAAAAGGCTTGGTGGCTCACGGCAGTGAGGGTCGTTGTCACCTTCTCCCTCACCTGCCTTGCCTGGGTGCTATTCAGGGCCAACTCCCTTACGGACGCCATGGCTGTCTACTCCAGCATATTTGGGTGGATAGCCCGCCTGCCGGAGCTGGGGCTCTCGGGACTGCTCTCCGCCGGGGGCGGGCTGGGCCTTGGGCTGCGGGCGCTGTGTATGCTGGGGGTGTTCTCGGTGGGAATGCTCTTTGCAGACTGGTTTATCTGTGAGAAGTCCCTTTGGGAGAGGCTCGACCGTGGAGTCGCGCTGCGGTACTGCGTCTACTTCTTCCTGATCTGCGCCATGATCATATTCGGCTCCTACGGCAGCGGGTATGACCCCCAGGACTTTGTTTACTTTCAGTTCTGAGCCTATCTATAGCACCGGAGTATTCGCCAAAGCTGCATGACTGTGATCAGCGCCGCCGGGCCTACCATAGCGTAAAGGTACCTTCCTTTGTGGAAGGTGCTTTTTATTTGGGGCAGGCGCAGGATATACAGCAGTGGGAACAGCACCGGCAGCAGCCAGCGCCCCTGAAAGCCGGATATCTTGCCCGCATTTACCGGGGTGAGTACAAGGCTCGCGCAGAGTATGAGTACCCCTGCGGCAAAGCAGAGCCCTGCCAGCAGGCCAGCCCTTCAGGGTGATACTGCCCTTTTCCGGCAGAGGCTCCTCCTCAGGCTCCGTGAGGGCGGTGACGCCTAAGGCGGCCATGAACACCATCGCCCCGGGAGCGCTCACCACAAGTCTCGGGAAGCTGCCCATCTGCGTCAGGAAGCCGGATGCGGGGAGGTCCCTTAATATGAACCTGGCAAATATCTTTAGTGTCCCCAGAGGGTCGGAGAGGAGGCCCGCGAGCTGGTCCCCAGCCGTCAGCGCCAGCCCCTTTCCCATAGATACAGCCGGTGTCATGAACGCTGCCAAAACTATGGCGGCTATAAGCCCGGACTTTATGAGCATGGCGCGGAGGCTCTTATCTTTCTCGGGAAGCCGGAACAGAAGGACTGTGTACAGCATCGCCAGGGCCATGGCTATGCCGCCAGGGCTGTAGGTAGAGGCCTGGAACAGCGCGGAGGGCATAAGGCCCGTGACGCAGAGCAGCACCCTCCCCCGCCGGGCCAGCTTAATGGTAAAGGATATAAGCATGGTATATGCCATGAGGTTTACGATCCGCCCCAGGGCATAACCCACCACAAAGTGCATACCGAAGAAGCGGCCCAGCCATAGGCCCAGGGCGCCGGGCGCATATAGGGGTGACGGAAAGCTCAGGGGGCTCTCCTCCATTATGTACAGCGCACCCTCCAGCACATAGGACCGCATATGCTGGAAGTATATCCCATTATATTCGTTGCTGGCATAGGCCGGGAAGTCGATGAGCCCCATAAGGCTGCGCTCGGCCTTGGTGATATATGCCTCTCCGCCGTAGGAGAGGCTTAGGGCGTGCCGGTAGTGTATGCCGCCGTCCCCGGGGATATAGGCCGTGAGTGGCGAGGCCGTGATAATCATGAGCCCGATTGTAAGGCTCAACAAGGCAAAGACCCGCTGGGGGTACGTCTCCGCCTGGCCTCTCAGCAGCCAGAGCCCCCAGGCCATGGCCCCCAGCAGGAAGAAATAGGCCATATTCTGCCAGGTATAGGGTATCCCCCTGAAACGGCACACAGGCCAGGCCAGAAGCCCGGCTGCAGTACCTGCCGCCGCCAGCTCCAGGAGCTTTAGGGAAAGCTGCTTTTTTCTTCCCCAAGGGGCCTGGAGTCTGGGGGAGATACCGGGCCAAAACCTCAGTACCAGCTCGCCCAAAGCCAAGAAAACTAGGAAGGGTATTGCAAAATCCCTGGCCCTAAAGGGTGGTATAACATGGGTGAGGGACTCGATAGGGCTTGGAGAGACCAGTATCTCCTTCGGAATAAAGTCGACGGGAATGCTCAGGCGCAGGAAGCTGTACTCCTTTAAGGGGAGCGTGAACAGGTACTCCAGCATACCCTCGTTAGACTCCTTCTCCTCCATCCTGTCAAGGCTCAGCTCCCCCGAAGCGTCGGGATAGTGGAGGGTTATGACAGTCCTTGGGGGAAGCTGGGAGCTCAGCCTTACGGACACCGACTGTATCTCCCCTTCAAGGCCCTTCAGCAGTATGTATGGGCCGTCCTCTTCCACCATCAGGGCCTCCCCTTTTTCCCTGTAGTTATATAGCTGCCACTGGCTTCTGGGCACAGGCTGTCCGTCCCCAGGGAAGCTCTCGGGATTCAGCTCCGGCGTGCGGGCCCAGTTTATCAGCCAGACCGACAGGGACATCACCAGCACCGCCGCCAGTAATATGCCCTGCCTGCGGAAGTCCACCTTTTTCATCTTCTCCAACGCCCCTCATTTAAATAGTTTCCTCTGACATATTATAGCATTACAGTTTGTTGACTGCAAGAGGAATATGTGGTATACTTCCACTGATAGGGTATATTAAACGGGAGCGGTGAATGGGAAATGGGATGTTTAAATATAGTCAGGAAGCAGGCCGGTCGTAAGGGGCATACCTGGCCCGGTACCCTTTGGCTTGCGTTTACGAGTCTGCTGTTCATATTGGGGGCCGTGCTGTATGCGGCGGTGGGCTGGATGGACAGAACCCTGCGCATACAGTTCGGGGAGCTGCTCTACACCCTCACTACGCCCCTAAAGGGCTCGAACCTGGACATGGTGGCCCAGTGCATACACGCCAGCGGCACCCAGATAACATTACTGCTGCTGTACTTCTTTGCCCTTGCAACAGTGCTGTTTTTACAGCGCAGGTACACGGTGGTATACCGCTCAGATAAGCTCGGTGACATGGACATTATAAAGCTCTCCCGCAGGTTGCTCATGGCAGCGGGCGGGATTTTCCTGCTTGCGGCGCTCCTTTTTACTGAGCACACCTTTAAGGTGATAGAATACATACGGCTGCGCATGTCCCCCTCCCTGTTGTATGAGGAAAACTATGTGGACCCTTTGTCTGTTGACATAAAAGGGGAGGGCAAAAACCTTATCTGCATATATCTTGAGAGCATGGAGACAGCCTACGCCGACACTGCCTCAGGCGGCGTCCAGCCGGACGTAAACTATATTCCCGGCCTTACAAGGCTGGCTGATGAAAACATAAGCTTCTCAGGCTCAGACAAATTGGGCGGCTTCCATGCCATAAACGGCACTACCTGGACCATGGGCGCCCTTCTTGCCACCACCTCCGGGGTGCCCTACTCCTTCCCCACCGAGCGCAACTCCATGGGCAAGTGGGAGGAGTTTGCCGGTGGGCTCACCACCCTCGGGGACGTATTGAAGGAAAAGGGCTATCAAAACGAATTCCTCTGCGGCTCCAACTCCGGCTTTGCCGGGCGCAGGACCTACTTCGAGCAGCACGGCGACTATAAAATCTTCGACCTGTACACCGCCCAGAATCTGGAGTATATCCCCCGGAACTATTTCGTGTGGTGGGGCTATGAGGATTTGCATTTATATAAAATAGCAAGGGACGAGCTGACAAAGCTGGCCGAATCCGGGGAGCCCTTCAACTTCACCATGCTCACCGTGGACACCCACTATGTAAGCGGCTATGTGTGCAGCCTGTGCAAAAGCGATTACGATGTGCCCACGGCTAATGTGGTGGCCTGCGCCGACAGACAGCTTATGGACTTCCTCGGCTGGTGCATGGAGCAGGATTTCTATGAGGACAGCGTTATCGTCATCACCGGCGACCACCCACGCATGGACAAATTTCTGGTCGAGGATGTTGAGGATTACTACGACCGTACTGTGTACAACTGCTTCATAAACAGCGCCAAGGAGCCCTCCGGCAGCACCGCCAACAGGGATTTCACCACCCTCGACATGTTCCCCACCATCCTATCCTCTATGGGCTTTGAGATAGAGGGCAGCCGGCTGGGGCTGGGGGTGGATATGTTCAGCGGCGAGCCCTCCCTCTGCGAAACAATGGGCTTTGAGGCCCTTGAAGAAGAGACAAAGAAGTATTCAAAATACTATATCGAGAATTTCTCCTAGGGGGATTTTGCATGTGGATAGCTGCGGCTGTGGGCTCGGCGCTATTTGCGGGGCTCACGGCGATACTGGCAAAATGCGGCATAAAGCGGACCGGCTCGGACGTTGCGACCGCCCTGCGGACCGTAGTGGTGGCAGTATTCTCCTGGGTGATGGTCCTTATTGTGGGCTCGGGGAATACTATCGCTGAGCTATCGCCCCGGTCACTTCTATTCCTGGCCCTGTCCGGCCTTGCCACAGGAGCCTCATGGCTCTGCTATTTCAAGGCCCTGTCCCTGGGAGACGTAAACCGGGTGGTGCCCATAGACAAGTCCAGCATCATCCTCACTGTGCTGCTGGCGATAATATGCTTTGGCGAGACCGAGCGCCTGGCTGTTAAACTCACATGCACGGCTGTATTGGCAGCGGGAATCTTCCTGATGGTGGAGAAAAAGTCCGGTGAGGAGAAGTCTGCCCGCTCCGGCTGGCTGGTGTACGCGGTTCTCTCAGCACTGTTCGCGGCACTGACCTCGATACTTGCCAAGGTCGGTATCAGCGGCGTTGAGTCAAACCTAGCCACAGCCCTGCGGACGGTTGTAGTGCTCATAATGGCCTGGTCCATGGTCTTCGTCAAGGGAGAATGGGCGGGGCTCAGGGCCATAAACAAGAGCGAGCTGCTGTTTATAGCCCTGTCCGGCCTGGCTACAGGCTGCTCCTGGCTGTGCTACTACTACGCCATACAGAACGGCATCGTCAGCATAGTCGTCCCCATCGACAAGCTGAGCATTGTGGTGACGGTCCTGTTCTCATACATAGTTTTCAGGGAGAAGCTCAGCCGGAAATCCCTTTTGGGCCTGTGCATGATGGTGGCGGCAGCTGTGTGTATGGCTGTATTCTGCTGAGGGAGCGTTCTTACGGGAGAAGTAAAAACCCCTGGGGCTTTAAAGCTCCGGGGGTTTCACCGTTTTATTTTCCTGAAGGTCAGCCTATCTTCTCCTCATTCAGCCTGCCGTCGCGCATATGGTAGATAACGTCGGCCTGGGCTGCGATTCCCTGGTCGTGGGTGACGACGATAATGCAGCGGTTCTCCTCCTTCGCCAGACGCTTGAGGAGGTCTATCACCATCTGCCCGTTCTCAGAGTCCAGGTTGCCGGTGGGCTCATCCGCAAGCAGCACCGGGCTGTTGCTGGCAAGGGCCCTGGCTATAGCCACCCTCTGCTGCTGTCCGCCGGAAAGCATTGCGGGGAGCTTCCTTGGGTCCACGTCCTCAAGGCCCACAGCGGCTAAAAGCTCCTTTGCCCGCTCCTTTGGTTTGCCGGTCTGGGACTTCTGTATCATCATGGGGTACATGACATTCTCTAAAATATTGAGGCTTGGGAACAGGTTGAAGGCCTGGTAGATAACGGACACATTCTCCCGGCGGTGGCGCTCGCTGCCGAAGTCCTTAACTGACTGGCCGTTGACCACAACTTCCCCCTCGTTTGGGGTGCCAAGGCCCGCAAGCATGGACAGCAGAGTTGTCTTGCCCGAGCCGGACTGTCCCACTATGGCGTAGAACTTCCCCTCTTCAAAGTCGCAGGAGACCTCGTCGAGGGCCTTCACCTGCTGGTACTTGCTCTGGTACACATATGTCACATTTTCAGCTTTAAGAACGCTCATTTCAGTCACTCCATTTCCGGCCCTCCGGCCTTGTTCTTTACTGAATATATTGTACCAGCTTTTTGCCGTTTGTGCAATACCACAAAATACATTAACATATACCCCCGTACCAGCCTCGATCGTACAAAAAAGAGAAATTGAAGGGTTTTAAAAATTTTTTCAGAAAATATGCAACCAAACCGGGAAAATATTGCTTCTTATCAGTGTATGGGTATGTTTTGCACCGGTAAAGGCCAATATAGTCTTGCTTCAAAACGGGAAATATGGTAGAATCAGCTTAAATAAATTGCCAAAGGAGAGATAGCTATGCCTAACCTAACACCTACCCCTCATAACGCCGCCACACCGGATATGATCGCCAAAACCGTCCTCATGCCCGGTGACCCCCTGCGTGCTAAGTTCATCGCTGAGAATTTCCTCACAGACGCGGTGTGCGTGAACACCGTGCGCAATATGCTGGCCTATACCGGCGATCATGAGGGCAGGCGCGTCACCGTCATGGGCGGCGGCATGGGTATGCCCTCCGTGGGTATCTATACCTATGAGCTCTTCAACTTCTACGGCGTGGAGAAGCTGATCCGTATCGGCTCTGCGGGCACATTAAACCCCCGCGCTGGCCTGCGTGATGTGGTGATAGGCGTTGGCGCCAGCACCGACTCCAACTATGCCCACCAGTACGGCCTTCCCGGCACCTTTGCCCCCATTGCTGACTTTGACCTGGCCCGGGCCGCGGCTGAAGCCGGTGAAAGGCTGGGGATAAAGACTGTCGCTGGGAACATCCTTTCCTCGGACGTGTTCTACTCCGACGACAAAGATAGCCTGAAAAAATGGCAGAAGATGGGGATCCTGGCTGTGGAGATGGAGGCCGCTGCCCTCTATATGAATGCCGCCCGCGCCGGCAAAAGGGCCCTCTGCCTGCTGACGATCTCAGACTCCCCCGACTCCGGCGAGGCCCTCTCTGCTGAGGAGCGCCAGAACAGCTTTACCGACATGATGAAGCTGGCCCTTGAGCTTGCCTGAGGCCGGATATGAAAAAGTACAAGCGCGTTTTTATCATTGTGATAGACTCCCTGGGGATAGGGGCAATGCCGGACGCCGGTGAGTTTGGCGATGGCGGTGCCGACACCCTGGGGCATATTGCCGAGGCCGCGGGGCTCAGCATACCAAATCTCTGCCGCCTTGGGCTTGCCGATCTCCATCCCCTCCAGGGGCTCCCGCCCTATGGCAGCCCCCTTGGCTACCGCATGGTTTTGGAGGAGGCCAGTAACGGCAAGGACACCATGACGGGCCACTGGGAGATGATGGGCCTGCATATCACCACGCCCTTTCGCACCTTCACTGATACCGGCTTCCCCCCTGAGCTTATCGCGGAGCTGGAGCGGCTCACCGGGCGTAAGATCATCGGCAATAAGAGCGCCAGCGGCACGGAGATACTGGATGAGCTGGGCGAGGAGGAGCTTGAGAAGGGACACCTTATCGTGTACACCTCCGCCGACTCGGTGCTGCAGATCTGCGGCAACGAGGAAGCAATGGGCCTTGAGACCCTGTACCGTTACTGCGAGCTGGCCCGGGAGCTCACCATGCGTGAGGACTGGCGGGTGGGCCGGGTGATAGCGCGGCCCTATGTGGGCAGGAGGCGCGGCGAATTTAAGCGCACCAGCAACCGCCACGACTACGCCCTGAAGCCCTATGGCAGGACCTGCCTGGACGCGCTCAAAGAGGCTGGCCTGGATGTGATATCAGTTGGCAAGATCTATGATATCTTCAACGGCGAGGGCCTTACTATGGCCAAGCGCTCCAAGAGCTCGGTCCACGGCATGGAGCAGACTATTGAGCTGACGGGCTCGGACTTTACCGGGCTATGCTTTGTAAACCTGGTGGACTTTGACGCCCTTTGGGGGCACCGGCGGGACCCATACGGCTATGCCGAAGAGCTGGAGCGCTTTGACGTAAAGCTGGGAGAGATCCTGCCTCTGCTGAGAGAGGACGACCTTCTTATGATAACTGCCGACCACGGGAATGACCCCACCTTCAGAGGGACAGACCACACCCGGGAGCGGGTGCCGCTGCTGATGTATTCCCCTGGAATGGCCGGGGGCGGGCAGCTCGATACAGGGAGATCCTTTGGGGTCATCGGGGCTACCGTGGCTGAAAACTTCGGAGTCCCCATGCCGAAAGGGACGATCGGGAGCTCTCTGCTGGACAGGCTCGTTTAGATTCCCTGCACGGTAAAATTAAGCAAGGATAGCAGACCCATGGTTTTTGTCTGCTATCCTTTTATTTGCTGTTAAGATCAGACCCGGAGCGTTCCGGAAGCCTGTGTGCTATTTCTATTTCACATCGATACTCAGCCTCTGGGCTTTGAAGCCTCCTCCGGAAACTGTCAGCTCGATCTCCCCTGGCTCTGTCCCGGCACGCAGGACGATCATTGCCCGGCCGTTCCAGGTCCTTCTCCTGCCAGTACCGTAATCCTCCTCGGTACAGGGATCGTTGGAACCGAAGCCAAGCAGCGTGCCCTGGCCGCTGACGGCGGCGGTGAGCTCGGCATCCTGATCGTAGACCCTGCGGCCCTCCCTGTCTGCAAGGGTGACGGAAACATAGCACAGGTCCATGCCGTCGGCGCACAGCCCGGCGGTCTCAGGCTCCAAAATCACCTGGGCCGCGGGGCCGGTGGTAACAAGCGCGTCTTCAGCCACAGCCTCTCCGCCACGGTAGGCTACGGCCTTTATCTCCCCGGGCTGGTATGTGACGCTGGCTTTTGCCCTCATCTCCTCGGGCCTGACTTTGGCGCAGGATCTACCGTTGACAAAAAACTCCACCTCGTCACAGTCGGCGTAGGCCTCCACGTCGATGGGCTTGCCGTTGTAGCTTTCGTCGTATGTCCAGCTTGGGCGCACGTCATACCAGTGCCAGCCTGTGCCGTACTGGGGCTGCCCGGCGTGCTCCGGATGGTTTACGAACAGGTGTACTCCCTTATCATTGCCCCATATAACATTGCGGTAATACGCCCTCGGGAGCCACTCGCCGTCCATGGCCAGATCCCCCTGGAAGCAGCTGAGCCAGGGCCAGTAGGCTGTAAGGCCGTGCTTCATCTCGTCCTCATTATAGAAGCAGCGTCCGGCTCCGGCCTCGCCCAAGTTGTCTATACATGTCCAGATGAAGTCGCCGATAACGTGCTCGTTGCCCTTTACCGCCATCCAGTTGCCCCAGCTCTTGCTTCCCTGGGTCTCGGTGCCCTGGAGGGGCTTGTCCGGGAACAGCTCGTGGAACCTCTCATAGTTCTGGAACTGGTAGTTGATCGATACTATGTCAAGATCATCTATCATGCTCTTAAAGAGCCGGAAATGCTCCTCATCACTCACATATAAGTCTGGCTTCTGAGGCGGTCCGGCCATGGAGCCGTCCACGGTAATGCACTTGGGCATAAACATTCCGCCGCAGGTCACAAGCCTGGTGCTGTCCAGGGTGCGGATATAGTCGGCCTGGAGCTTTGTCCAGTATTCACAGTCGCTGTAGCCGTTGGTCTCGGGTATCTCGTTGCCGAAGGACCAGCAGTAGATGCTTGGATGGTTGCGGTCGCGCCTGATGGTATACTCTGTGTCCCTCTGCCACCAGTCCTCAAACCATAGGCTATAGTCGCTGCGGTTTTTGCCGGTGCGCCAGCAGTCGAAGAATTCGTCTATCACAAAGAGCCCCAGCCTGTCGCAGGCGTCAAGGAACGCCTCTGACGGCGGGTTATGGGCGGTGCGCACGGCGTTATAGCCCGCTTCCTTCAGCAGCCGCAGCTTGCGCTCCTCAGCCTTGGGCATGGCCCGGGCCCCTATCATGGCGTTGTCGTGGTGGATACAGCCGCCATAGAGCTTGGTCTTGCGCCCGTTCACTTTAAAGCCGTCCCCAGCGCTGACTTCGATCCTGCGGATGCCAACATTCACGGTATTTACATCCGGCTCCTGGCCCTCGGCCTCTACTAGGATAGTGGCTTTATACAGGTTTGGGGTGATATCATCCCAGAGCGCCGGGGAGTCAATGCTTATGGTAAGCTGGCAGTTGGTCTTGCCGCGGGCTTTAAGGTCTGCCTTTACCGAGCCCTCCCCGCAGACCTTGCCCTCCCGTTCCAGCCTGACGGAGAGCACCGCCTCCCTGTCTTCCTGAAGGGTATTGGTAATGCCGGCGCTTACAAGCACCTCGCCGCGGTCTGTCCCGGCGACAGGCGTAGTGACAAACAGGTCCCGGGGGTCCAGGTAGCAGGGCTCGCCGATCCAGAGCTCCGCGCCGCGGTATATGCCTGTGCCTGAGTACCAACGGCTGGAGGGCTGGTTTGCGCTGGTGCGGATACTGAGCTCGTTCTTAACGCCGGAGCGAATCCTGGAGGTCAAATCCACCACCAGCGGGGTGTAGCCGTAGGGGTGCATGGCTATATTATCGCCGTTGAAGGTTACCCGGGTGTTCATATACGCGCCGTCAAGGTTTAAAAGCACCGTCCTGCCCTTCCAGTCCTCGGGCATGTCGAAGCTCTTTATATAGGTTGCCACGGCGTCGGGCACAAAGCCTACGCTGGCCTTGCTCACTGCATTTGGGTCTCTGTGCAGGTCAATGGCGCAGTCGTCCGGCAGGTCAACCTTCACAATGTCGTCGGGCTCCAGCCAGGGCAGGCGCTCCTGCATGGTGCGCTCCCAGCCAAAGTTAAAGGGTATTTTTTTCATATTGCTGTCCTTCCTTTCAAATTCAGGAGTAAGAGTATTGGAATAGCTTTAGTATAATCCAGACAGGTTTTTTCTTCAATGTCCAATAACCTTGCTTATGGCAAAAACTATATCCTATCCAGACTTAAAAGCTTGACTCATAGTCTTGTAGAGTATATAATTTTATAATAATACTCAAGTTAAGGAGGGCAGGCTTATGACAGAGCTCAGGCCCGGCGGGAAAGGTTCCGCTCCAAACGCTCCCTTTGTAATGTCATACATGGCTATCTCCGGCGGCAGGAGCACACACTTCGGCTTTATGGGCGGCTTTGGCCTGGGCCAATACTCCCCCCACCCTCCCGAGAGCCTACACCGCCACTCAAGCTATGAAATTGTCTACGTGCTGGACGGCGAGTTCGTACAGCACCTGGAGAACGGTGTGTTCCGCTATCAGGCCGGGGACGCCTGCTTCCTCAACCCCAACGTGTCCCATAGGGAGGGCTATGAGAGCGGCTGCACCCTTGTGTTCCTAAACCTCAGGCAGGAGTTCCTGGAAAACCTCTTTGCTCCGATACCAATCCGCGCCGAGGTGGAGCAGTATGCTCCCGAGGCCATAAAGAGCTTTATCCAGGAGAATAAAAGCACCTGCACGGAGTTCAAGCGGGAATACCTGGATTTTGCCGGGACTGCCAGCTTGAAGCAGGCCGGCAGTCCCCCCGCAGCGTCGGTCCTCCTGGACCAGATAGCCGCCGAGCTGGCATCGGGGGACACCGGCTACGCCTTTAGGATACAGGCCCTGCTCCTGCGCCTGTTCGGGGAGCTTGAGGACCCGGGTAACTATCATCTTTCAAGGATACGCATAGACTCAGGCTCCGAGGAGTTCATCCTCGCAAGGCTCCTGCGCTATATGGAGGAGCATAAGGGCCGCGCGGGAAGACAGGAGCTCTCAAAGCTCCTGCACTATAACGGCGACTACCTCAACCGCATAGTAAAGAAACAGCTGGGACTGAGCATATCCCAGCTGGGCCAGCGCATCTGTGTGCAGGAGGCCAAGCGCCTGCTGTCGGAGACTGACATGAGCGTATCTGCCGTTGTCAGCGAGCTGGGGTTTGTGAACAGAACATATTTTTACCGGGTGTTCACTGAGCAGACCGGTGTGACGCCGGGAGAGTTTCGGCAGAGCAGGAGGCAGGCGGCCCCTCGCCTCCCACGGCCTGCTTTTTCCTGTAGGCCAGGGGCGCCATGCCCTTGAACCGGGAGAATGTACGGGAAAAATAGCTCATATCATTAAACCCGCAGCTCAACGCAATATCCGTCACCGCCTCGTCCGTGAGGGCAAGACGCTCCCCCGCCTGCTCTACCCGGAAGTAGTTCAGGTACTCTATAGGCGTCCTACCAGTCATTTGGGCGAAGGCCCGGCAGAAATATTTCGGGTTCATCCCGGCTACCCTGGCAAGCTCGTTTAATGTGACCGGCTGGTCATAATTATCGCGGATAAACGTCAGCACATTCTTTAGCTGAAGTATACGCTTCCGGTTTTTGATAACGGCCTCTGCAGGCCCTTTTATCCTGAGCATGCTCCCCATCATCTGCCATAAGATCCCCATAGCTGTCCACTCATAGCCCCGCCCGCGGCTTTCCAGGGACTCAAAGAGCCGCGCGGCAAGCTGGGCCTGGGGGCTTTCCATTGGGAATATGCCGCTAAACCCCGTTTCATCTGCGAGAAATTCCTGGGCGTTTCTGGCGCATACGGTGGTGTTATGGAGCAGGGAGCTCAAATCGGCCACCACACACCCGTATACACAGTCCATTGGCGCGCCGCCGTGGACCACGCCCTCCCCTATCCACGCGCAGTCGCCGGGGCCCATAGGCATAGCGCGCCCGTCCATAGTGAGGGTGAAGCTGCCGCTTTTTATAAGTATCAGCTCATATTCCAGGTGCCAGTGCAGGGGCATTTGGTAGCGCGGGGAGGAGCGGTCAACATGGTATAGCTCCATGGGAAAATCAGGGGTCCCGCGCGGCTTGTTCTCGTATAGGCTGCTGTAATTCATGATGATTTCAAAAAAGTGAATATACTCCTATTTTGCAGGCGCTTTTGTCCAAGAAACAAAGCTTGAAAAATACTATAATACAAATAGTATAGCATGGAACAAATATGCTGTCAACGGAGAGGAGCTCCATATGGAGGATCGTCAGGCTATCAAGGATCAGATATGTGATATCTGCCACAAAATGTGGCAGCTCGGCTGGGTAGCGGCAAACGACGGAAACGTCAGCGCCCGCCTGCCGGACGGCAGGATAATTGCCACGCCCACAGGTATCAGCAAGTCCTTCATCACCCCGGACAAGCTGGTCCTTCTGGACAGCCAGGGCAATATTTTAGAGGCCGGTGAGGGCTACCGCCCCTCCAGCGAGATCAAAATGCACCTGCGCTGTTATGACAGGCGCCCGGACGTCCAGAGCGTCATACACGCCCACCCGCCGGGGGCTACCGGGTTTGCCGTGGCCCATAAGCCCATGGATATGTACAATATGATAGAGGATGTGGCGGTGATGGGGGCAGTGCCGCTGACTCCCTACGGCACGCCCTCCACCAGCGAGGTGCCCGACGCTATTGAGCCGTATCTTGAGGAGCACGATGTAATGCTTCTTGAAAACCACGGTGCCTTAGCCGTGGGCAGCGACGTGCTTACAGCCTTCTACCGCATGGAGAGCCTGGAGCTCTGGGCGAAGATAACCATCAACGCGGTGATACTCGGTGGCAGCTATGATATCAGCCGTGAAAATATCCAGAAGCTCATCGACCTTAGGGGCTACTACCGGGTCACCGGGAGGCACCCAGGGTATAAGCAGTTCGACCCCGGCGATGAGCTCTTGCATAAAAAATGAGCGCTGCTCAAATGGTCCGAGATCATTTACTATGGAGGTACAGTCATGAATTATCCAAAAATCGGGATCAGGCCTGTAATTGACGGCCGCTGGGGAGGCGTGCGAGAGAGCCTGGAGGCCCAGACCATGGGCATGGCGAAAGCCGCGGCTGAGCTTATCAGCTCCAGCCTGAGATACCCTGACGGCACGCCTGTGCAGTGTGTTGTCTCCAGCACGACTATCGGCGGAGGGGCCGAGGCCGCTAAATGCGCCGGACAGTTCTCCACCCAGAACGTTGTGGCTACCCTCAGCGTGACCCCCTGCTGGTGCTACGGCTCAGAGACCTTTGATATGGACCCACAGACCATCAAGGCGGTATGGGGCTTTAACGGCACCGAGCGCCCGGGAGCGGTGTACCTTGCCGCCGTCATGGCAGCCCACGCCCAGAAGGGCCTGCCGGCCTTCTCCATCTACGGCCACGATGTTCAGGACCTGGGAGACAGCTCCATCCCGGCCGACATAGCCGAAAAGATACTGAAATTCGCCAGAGGCGCTGTGGCTGTTGGCTGGATGAAGAACAGATCCTATGTCAACCTGGGCGGCGTGGCTATGGGTATCGCGGGAAGCTACTGCAATGCGGATATGTTCCAGAAATATTTTGGCATCCGTCCCGAGTGGGTGGATATGACCGAGATCCTGCGCCGCATTACCCTTGAGATATATGACCACGAGGAATACGCGAAAGCCCTTGGCTGGATAAAGGAGAACTGCCCCCTGGGCTTTGACCTGAACGAAGGCAAGGACCTGCCGGATATTATAACCAAGTCCAAGGTCGTCCCTGCCGATAAAGACTGGGAATTTATCGCCAAGATGTCTATGATCGTCCGGGATATACTTTTTGGCAACCCCAAGCTGGACGAGCTGGGCTGGCACGAGGAGGCTCTCGGCAAGAACGCCATTGCAGGTGGCTTCCAGGGCCAGCGCCAGTGGACCGACTGGCTGCCCAACGCGGACTTCACTGAGGCTATAATGGCCTCCACCTTTGACTGGAACGGCCCCAAGGCCCCCACGCCCTTTGCCACGGAAAATGACACGCTGAACGGCGTGGCTATGCTGCTTGGCACCCTTATCACTAATACCGCCCCCTGCTTCCACGATGTGCGCACCTACTGGAGCCCCGAGGCCTGTGAGAGGGTCACGGGACATAAGCCTGCCGGTGTAGCGGAGAACGGCTTTATCCATCTTATCAACTCCGGCGCGACCGCCCTGGACGGCTCCGGCGCGGCGAAGGATCCCCAGGGAAGGGGCTGCATGAAGCCGTTCTGGGATATGACTGAGGAGGACATAAGCGCTTGTCTCGGGGCCACTGACTGGTGCCGGGCCAACTACGAGTATTTCAGGGGCGGCGGGTTCTCCAGCCACTTCTGCTGCCATGAGGAAATGCCAGTTACAATGCTGCGCGTGAACATATTGGACGGCGTTGGCCCCGTGCTCCAGCTTGCCGAGGGCTGGACGGCCGGCCTGCCCGATGAGATACACAGCGTCATTGATAAGCGCACGGACCCAAGCTGGCCCACTACATGGTTCGTGCCCCGGCTCACCGGCAAGGGTGCATTCACCGACGTATACAGCGTCATGGCTAACTGGGGCGCCAACCATGGTGTCACTGTTTACGGACACGCGGGGGCCGAGCTGATCACCCTGGCCTCTATGCTGCGCATCCCGGTGAATATGCACAATATTGAGGCCGGGCGGATATTCCGTCCCCACGCCTGGGCAGCCTTTGGCACAGAGGATATGGAGGCCGCCGACTACAGGGCCTGCGCACAGTATGGCCCGCTGTATAAGTAAGCTTTAAAGTATAGTCATATAAAAATGTCCCGGAGGCGAAGGCTTCCCGGGACATTTTCCTGTTGCGCGTTATTCTGATCTATGCCGTTTTTCTATCGTTCACTATCTTGATCGCAAAGAGAGTACCTATCATGAGCGCGACCGCTATCGGCAGGACGATCAGCGCGTTTGGCACAAAGCCCGCGATAATATAGGACACAAAGCTTACTGCCGCCGCCACTACCGCATAGGGCAGCTGGGTAGACACGTGGGCCACATGGTCGCACTGGGCGCCGGCCGAAGCCATGATGGTGGTGTCTGAGATGGGAGAGCAATGGTCGCCGCACACAGCCCCTGCCATGCACGCGGAGACGCATACCACGCCCAGAGGGTCGGTGAGCGGAAAGACACTCAGCGTGATGGGGATAAGAATGCCAAAGGTGCCCCAGCTGGTACCGGTGGCAAAGGCCAGGAAGCAGCCGATAAGGAACACGACCGCTGGCAGGAAGGACTGGAAGCCCTGGGCCGAGCCCTTGACCACACCCTCAACGAACGCCTTGGCTCCCAGGGAGTCGGTCATGGCCTTGAGGGACCAGGCAAAGGTCAGGATAAGTATTGCGGGCACCATCGCCCTGAAGCCCTCTGGCAGGCACTCCATGGTCTGGCGGAAGGTCATGGTCCTGCGCAGGCAGTAGTAGATGATGGTAAACGCCAGGGCGAACACCGAGCCCAGCATCAGGCCCACGGATGCGTCGGAGTTGGAGAAAGCCTCAACGAAGGAAGCTCCGTTAAAGAAATCGCCGGAATAGATCATGCCGATAACGCAGGAGACAATGAGCACTACAATGGGCAGCACCAGGTCCAGCACGATACCCTTCTGCTCCTCAACCTCTTCTGCGGTATTGGCGTAGGGGTTTTTGCCGCCGAAGATATCACCCTTCTCATTGGCATTCTCCTCAAACTTAGCCATTGAGCCAAACTCTGTCTTCATAAGGGCCATTCCCACCATCATAATGATCGTGAGTATCGCATAGAAGTTGAAGGGTATCGCCTTTATAAACAGGTTCAGCCCGCTGCCATCCTCAACATAGCTGGCGACAGCCGCCGCCCAGGAGGATATTGGGGCTATGATACATACCGGGGCCGCTGTAGCGTCGATAAGGTATGCCAGCTTCACCCGGGAGATCTTATGCTTATCAGTTACCGGCCTCATGACCGAGCCCACCGTCAGGCAGTTGAAATAGTCGTCGATGAATATGAGCACCCCAAGGGCTACGGTAGCAAGCTGCGCGCCCACCCTGGTCTTGATGTGCCGGGCCGTCCAGCGCCCGAATGCCGCCGAGCCTCCGGCCCTGTTCATCAGTGAAACCATAGCCCCGAGTATCACCAGGAACACCAGGATGCCGATATTGTAGCCGTCCGACAGCACACTGATCATGCCGTCCTGGAACACATGGAGCACTGTGCCCTCGAAGCTATAGCCGGAGTACAGTAGGCCCCCCATGAGTATTCCCACAAACAGGGAGGAGTACACCTCCTTGGTGATAAGCGCCAGGGCTATTGCCACCACCGGCGGCAGCAGCGCCCAGCCTGTACCGTAAAACCCGCCGCCCTCAGCAGCTGGCTCCCCGCTGCCCATAAGCAGCGGGATCAGGACCACTGCCAGCAGAATGGCCGCCAGCAGAACCCCTTTGACAATGCTCGATCTCTTCATGTTCTTCCCTCACTCAATGCAAAAAGAGTCATGACATACCCTGCCATGACTCCAATGATATACTATAAAAAGGGTCATAGACAGCGCTCCGCCCCAAAAAGGGCGACAGTCTGTGAGATCTTCTCCCACAGCCCGGCAAGGGAGCCCAGGCACAGGCCTCCCAGCCTCGGCGGAATCCCCTTTCCGGCTGCCTCCCATGCCCGGGGTCCACAGCAGCCGTACTCTTGTCATCCGCGCCTCTATCATGCTAATTACATATATTAGCCTATTTTGCGGGCAATGTCAATAGGTCACGTAACATATTGTAAATAATTTTATTAAGGCAATCCCGCTCCTGTATGCCCCCTACTCCCCCGGGTCCACAAACACCGTTTTATGATTCACATATATCACCATGCCCGGCCTGGCCCCCTGGGGCTTGCTGACATTGCGCACCTGGGTATAGTCCACAGGCACCTGGGACGAGCCCTTTGCCCTGCTGTGGCGGGCGGCAAGGACAGCCGCCTCCTCCATGGCGGTATTGGTAGGCTCGCGGCCATCTGTCACCAGCACCGTGTGGGAACCGGGGATATTTTTTGTATGGAACCAGATATCATTATTATTTGCCAGCTTCATGGTGAGCCTGTCGTTCTGGCGGTTGTTCCTGCCCACCAGGATCGTGAAGCCGTCGGAGCTTGTAAAGCTCATGGGCGCGCTGACCGCCGGCGGGCGTTCCTTTTTGCCGCGGCCCGCCTTCAGGTAGCCCTGCTCCTTGAGCTCGGCCCGGATCTCGATCAGGTCACGCTCCGTCTCGGCCCGTGCCAGCGCGTCCAGCACCGACTCCAAGTAGGTGAGCTCCCGGCCCGCAAGCTCTATCTGCTCGGTGAGCTTCTCCTCGGCAGTCTTGCGCTTGCGGTACTCCTTATAGTATTTCTGGGCATTTTGGTTGGGGGTCAGGGATGGGTCCAGCTTTATCTTCACCATGGGCTGGCCCTCCTCATAGAAGTTAGGCAGCTCCACGTGCTCCATGCCCTTTTCGATGCTGTACAGGCTGGCGCTGAGGAGGTCCCCCATTATGCGCAGGCTGTCCCTTTGCGCACACTGGTCCAGCTCGGCTTTCTGGGCGTTTATCTTCCTTGAGAGCCTCTCCGAGTGGTTCCCCAGCAGGCGCAGCAGGTCCTGCTCGCGCACACGCATACGCTCCTGCTGGTCCTTCTCCTGATAGAAGCTGTCCAGCATTCCTGAGAAGCTCTCCCCCTTGCGTATCACAGCGGAAGTTCCATACTGCTGTATGTCCGTGAAGGAGAAGTCCATCGGCTTTTTCTGCAGGCTTACCGCCATATGGGGCTCGCCGCTCATGTCCTCCACAGTCTCCCGCAGCTTCTGATAGAAGAAGCCAAGCCTGAACGCCTGCTCCTCATCCATTGTCATGACCGTCAGCTCACGGCCCCGGCCCACCCTATGGGCCAGCTCCCTGCAGACCACCGGGGACACTCCCTGCAGCACGCTGAGCAGCCCCTTTGAGAGCTCCATGTCCCGGGGCAGGTTTTTCAGCGCTATACTCAGCTCCTGGGGGGAGGCCGTGAGCATGCAGAGCTTGTCCTGGGGCGGGGGCAGATGATATGTCAGCCCGGGTAAGACCAGGCGCTGGGAGGTCATTGAGGCGTCCACGCGCTTTAGGGCGTCGATGATCTTCCCGTCCGGGCCGGTCAAAATAATATTGCTGTATCGGCCCATTATCTCCATTGTGAGGGTCAGCACCACTCTGTCGCCCAGCTCGTCCATACAGTCAAAGTCAAAGTGCAGAAGCCGCTCCAGCTCCGGCTGGCGTATGCCGCGGAGCTTTGCCCCCAGCAGCCTTTTGCGCAGGAGCATACAGAGCATGGGCGGCTGGGCCGGGTTTTCCAGGGGTATGCCTGTCAGGTGTACCCGGGCGCTGTTGGCCCTTGCCGAAAACAGCACCTTCTCCCCGCCCTCCCGGCTGCGGAATGAGACCACAAGCTCCTCGCGGTTTGGCTGGTGGACCTTATCCACACGCGCCCCCAGCAGCCTGCTTTCAAGTTCGTTTTTTATATGGCGTAGAAACGCGCCGTCTAGTGCCATTTTATGTTCCTTTCTGCCGATCGTGTCTATAGATCAAGCTGCATGATCTTTCTTGAAATTTTAAACCCCAGGCTTTCATACAGCCTGATCGCGTCTTCGTTCTGGGCCAGAACGCCCAGCTCGATAAATTCGGCATCCCGGCTTTCGGCCCAGTCCTTTACCGCACCCAGCAGCGCCCGGCCGACACCTTGTCTGCGGTACTCCGGGTCTACCACCAGGTCCATCAGGTATGTATACCGCCGCTGGATAAACGCGGGGTATGGCGGCGTGTCCTTATCCTGCACAAGGGCCAGGCCAAAGACCCTCCCGTCCTCCCGCGCCAGGAGGAGGTCATCTCTTTCACTTTCCAGCACGGAGCGGATAAACCCGCCGTCCTCCCCAGCAGGCCGGAACATCTCCGGCTGCAGGCGGGACATATCGGTGTTGAGCGCTTTGTAGAGTCTGGAAATACCCTCCATATCCTCAAGCTTTGCCGGCCCTATTGTCATACCGTTGTCTCCTCTATACCGTCCTGAACGGCGCGCCCTCAGCTTTGCTGACTATGAAGCCAGTGTCCGGCACCCGCTTTTTAAGGTACGCCGCCAGGTATTCCGCAAAGACACGCTCGGTCTCGTAATGCCCTGCTACAACACAGGTAAGCCCGGTCTTTCTGGCCTCCAGGGCAGCGTGGTGCTTCATTTCCCCGGTAAGGTAGGCGTCGCCCCCGCGCATGGCGGCATATGATGGGTAGTCATCCTCACCTGCGCCGCTGCACATAAAGACACGCTTCACCATGCCATCCCCGGGAATGAGCTGCACCGCACCCGCCGAGAGCCGCCCCTTCACATACAGGGCAAATTCCTCCGGGGCCATTGGCTGCTCCAGCTCTCCGGAGTACAGCACGCAGTCCTCTCCAAAGACCTCCTCAGGCCGGATATTCCTGAGCCCCAGCCTATTTGCCAGGGCCGCGTTCACCCCGCATACCGGCGAGAGGTCAAGGTTGGTGTGGCAGCAGAGGGCCGCTATGCCGTTCTTTGCCAGCAGGTAGGCCGGGTCCTGGCTGCTCATGGACCTCATGGGGTCGAATATCACCGGGTGGTGGCTGATCATCAGGTTGGCATTCATTCCCGCCGCTTCGTCAATGACCTCCCGGGTGATGTCAAGGCAGAGCAGCGCCCGGGTGACCTCAGTGGCCCTGTCGCCCACAAGCAGGCCGGAGTTGTCAAAGGCCATCTGGCTGTCAAAGGGCGCCGCGCTGTTTATAATATCATATATATCGCAAATTCTAGCCATGTGCTTCTCCTTGTCTAAGATATTCCCTCTCTATCCCCCCGATCATCCTCCGAAGGCGCTCAGCCTCGTCCTGAAGGCCGTTATGCTCAGCGCCAAGCAGCGAATTTCTGAGGCCCCGCAGGACCTTGCCCGCATACGCCTCTACCTCCGCCGTCCCCGGCTTTAGTCTGCCCATATAGGGGTAAATGCTGTCCATATCCCCAAGCTCCCCCCTATACTCCGCTGAAAACGCCGAATATACCTTGCCGCCCTCCTGTGCCGCCAGCTCCTCAATTATAGCAAAGCCCATTTGCCACAGGCCTGCGCGCAACTTGTCCACGGCGCTCATCGGCTGCAAAACCATGCGCTTGCCCGGGAACTTCAGCCAGGCGGCGCCACTGATCATACGCAGGATAAGCTCGCCGCCCATCCCGGCTATAACTATGTCCTCCGCGTCCTCCGGGCCGATACCGCGAAGGCCGTCACACAGTACCAGCCGCAGCCTGTCCCCCACGCCGTACATCTCGCCATGCCTTCTGGCGGCGTCCAGAGGGCCGGGGTTTATATCGCTGGCTATGGCCTTTTGCACCGCGCCGGTTTTTATGAGCCAGATGGGAAGGTACCCATGGTCCGTGCCGATATCCGCCACCGCCCTCCCGGGGCGCAGGAGCCCAGCGCATAGGGCGAGCCTTGGGCCAAGTGAGAATATTTCCCTATTTGTCATATGCTCTCCAATAAACGAAGCCGCCGCCCAGCTAAAGGTCTCCCCTCGCCGCGCGGCTCACTTTCGTAGGTTCCGGGCTTACTTGCTCAGGTGGGCGTTTATCTTGCTCACAAGCTCCTCAGCGTCTACACCATGGACGGCGCAGGCCTGCTCCAGGGTCTCCCCGCGTGCGGAAGGGCAGCCCAGGCAGTGCATCCCCATCTCAAGGAAGAAGGGGGCCGTGGTCTCGTCAAGGTCTAAAATCTCCCCGATGATAGTGTCTTTGGTTATAGATGCCATTTTCATTTTCCTCCATATTCCGGCCGGTTCAGCCTTTCTCTTAGTTATTATACTATTTCCTGACGGAATATGCAAGACCTAAAAATGGAAAATATACTAAATTAGTCTAGTTTTTATCCTTCACCGAACTCCCGCCGCATATACTCCAGCAGCTTCTTCTCCCTGCGGCTTACCTGCACCTGTGTCATCCCCAGCTCCTGGGCTGTCTTGGCCTGGGTCATGCCCCTAAAGTACCTGCACCTTATAAGCTCCCTGTCACGCCCCTCCATGCCCTCGATTATGGCATAGAGCGTCAGCCGCTCAGCCGTCTGCTCCTCAGGAGCCTCCACAGGTATCTCCAGCTGCTCGCCCTCCTCACCGCCGGTCAGGGACAGCGGCCTGCGCAGCGCCCCCAGCGCCAGCGCCGCCCGCTGTGGGGTCACGTCCAGCTCCTGGGCTATCTCGCCAACAGTGGGTGCGCGCCCCAGCTCATCGTCCAGCCGCTCCGAGACCTTCTGTGCCTGCTGAGCCAGCTCCCTAAGGCCCCTTGACACCCGCATTGCACCGCCGTCGCGAAAGAGCCGCCGTATCTCCCCCAGTATCACCGGCACGGCATAGGTCGAAAAGCGCAGGCCCCGGCCCGGGTCGAAATTGCCCGCAGCCTTCACGAGCCCCAGGCACCCTGCCTGCACCATGTCCTCATAGTCTATCCCCCGGCCCATGAAGCGTCTGGCACACAGGTGTACAAGCCCCATGTTCTCGGTCACCAGGGGGTTATCCTCCTTCAGCATCTTGGCGTAAAGCGCTTTGTCAGGGTCACGCTGGTCCCCCTGCCCACGGTGGAGCTCACCCGCACGCTGTCGCAGAAGCTCTGCATTACAGCAAAGCCAAGCCCCGCACGCTCCTCGCCGCCTGTGGTGAAAAGAGGCTCCATGGCCTGCTTCACGTCCGGGATACCGCAGCCCTTGTCCCGCACACGTACCTGGGCGCGCCCGTCCTCGAATATCTTAACGCTTATGTACACAGTGCCCAGCTTGTCCTTATAGCCGTGGACTATGGCGTTGGTGACGGCCTCGGAGACCGCCGTGCGTATGTCAGATAAGTCAGCCACCGTCGGGTCCAGCTGGGCCAGAAACGCCGCCACCGCCGCCCGGGCATAGCCCTCGTTTACAGAGTTTGAGCTAAAGCTTATCTGTGTCTGGTTCACCGGCTTCATCAGCCCGCCCTCCTCTCTATGGCGGCAACGCTGGCTATGCCGGAAAGCTCAACCATTTTATTCAGATTCTGCGACAGGCCGCAGAGGACTACCCTTCCCCGCCAGAAGCCGCACATGCGCACCCGGCCCAGTATCAGCCCCACTCCTGAACTGTCCATAAAGGGCACGTTGGTAAAGTCCAGGCGCAGGCAGTAGGGCTTCAGCTTCTGGGCGGTGTCGTCTATGGCCTCCCGCATTTCCCGGGCGCTGTGATGGTCTATTTCGCCGGAGAGCTTAGCGGTCATCACGCCCTCCTTATAGCTTATCTGAACATTCATATTTATACTTCCTTTCTCTCAAAAGCTTGGCCTGTTTCACCCGCTTATATGCCAAAAGCCCCTGGGAAAAGCGGGTTTTCCCAGGGGCTTTTCAAGCATATTCTACACGGAGCGCGCCGCGCTTTTTGTTAAAGCCTGTCACCTATCGGTAAATTTTTCCAGCAGCAGCGGCCTCAGCTCCCCTGCCATATAGAACGAGCCGCAGGCTATCAGCGCACCGTCTTCTCCAATATCCTCCAGGGCCATATCCAGGGCCTCGGGGAAGCTTTCCGCCGGCACAGCCTCCGGGCAGAACTTCGAGGCCGTGCCGGCTAGGTCCCCGGCGCTGAGAGAGCGGGGGTTGTCAGGCCTCACGGTAATAATTTTGCTGAACATCGGGCCCACCGTCTCAAGGGCGGCGGCGCTGTCCTTATCGGACATCATGCCAATTATGGCGACCTTCCGGCCCGGCACATAGCGCTCAAGTGCGTCCTTCAGCACCAGGGCACAGCCGGGGTTATGTCCGCCGTCCAGCAGGCATAGGGGCTTGCGCGACAGCACCTCCATCCGTGCGGGGATAAATGCCTTCCTAAACCCTTCTGCCAGATTTTCGTCGGAGATATCAAAGCCGCGCCCGCGCAGTATCTTTACAAGCTCCAGGGCTACGGCGGCGTTCTTTACCTGGTGCCCGCCCAAAAAAGGCGTGTGCAGCTTTAGCCCCTCGACCTCGAAGCTGGTGCCGTCTATATCCTCTGAGCATACGGTCACCCGGTCCATGTCAGGTATATGGAGCTCAGCGCCCCGTCCGGTGCAGACCCCCTGTATCACGTCCCGCACCCCCGGCTGCTGCTCGGGGTAGAGCACCACGCGCCCTCCCCGCTTTATGATGCCGGACTTCTCCAGGGCTATCTTCTCCACCGTGTCCCCAAGCCATGCGGTATGGTCCAGGGAGATCGACATGACTGCCGCCGCCTCGGGTGTGGGGATAACGTTGGTGGCGTCGTGCAGCCCCCCCATCCCAACTTCAAGAACAGCTATATCGCAGCCCTTCAGGGCAAACCAGTGCAGGGCTATCGCAGTCACCAGCTCGAACTCGGAGACGACTATATCCCGGGCGTCCAGGCGCTCAACGGCGGGCCAGATTTCCTCAACCTCCTGTATGAGTCCCTCTTCAGTTATCATCTCCCCGTCTATCTGAAAGCGCTCCCTAAAGTTCAGCACATACGGGGAGATATTAAGGCCCGTCCTATAGCCGCTCTCCCTCAGGACGCTTGAGACCAGGGTGCAAACTGAGCCCTTGCCGTTGGTGCCGCAGACGTGCACGAATTTCACCTTCTCATGGGGGCTGCCAAGCTCCTCCATTAGCGCGCGCATACGCTCGAGCCCGGGCTTCATGCCAAAAAGCAGCCTTGAGTCTATCTTTTCTACCGCTTGCTGATATGTCATAGGTGATCCCTCGTTTCTCCTTTAAGATAAAGTACCATATGTAGTATAGCACCGGTGAACGTGCATAGTCAAGCTGCGTGGCAACGATCGGCGGCTTGCTGAACATCATCTCTCTTTGGCGAAAATTTCTTGCCAGTATCACAAAGTTTTTCTTGTCAAAACGCCATTGAACGAATATAATATAGACAGCACATTATCTTGAAACTTCTTTTCAGAAAGCGAGGCACTGCTATGGCTGCCCCCATTTCTTTCCTTTCAAAGCTTTTCGGCTCAAAGCTGTTCAAGATCCGGCGCAGGAAAAGATCGCCGGAGAAAGATCCGTCAGATCCCCGCCCAAGGCCCGGCCACGGCAACAGGCCCCTGAAGCTGGCTGAGGAACAGCGCCCGGCAAAGGAGGCCCCTAAGCCCGAGCCCGTGGACCCCTATCTGCTCAGCCTGCCAGTGGACCACGTTATCTTCGAGCTCTGGCGGGCCTGCCGGGACCAGGGCGGCTGGCTCCCCCGGCCCGAGCTGAGCTTCAAGACGGCTGAGCCCCAAATATTCGACCCAAAGACCTCCATGTCCGAGCTCACAAAGCTGCTGATGGCCGTCTCGTCCTCTGCGGCCTCAAGGCTCTCGGCTATGACTCCCCCCGTCCTGCCGGCGCCAGCCGCCCCTATAACAGATGCCGAGCAGGGGATGGCCGAAGGCCCCCAGGACCAGGAGCCGCCCCAGCCCCCGGACCTTGACGCCCAGGCGATGGTCTTTGTTGCCGGGGACAAGCTCAGCGCCTGGTTGCTGGCCTACCCCCCTTCAGGCAATGGCGAGGGCGTCACAAAGGGGATGATCATGAACGCCCTTGGGTCAGCCGGGGTCGCCTTTGGCGTGGATATGGATGCCGTCGAGGGCATACCGGCTATGGAGGCCCCCTATTTCCGTATGCACTTAGTGGCCCGGGGCAAGGCCGCCGTACCCGGCAAGGATGGGGCGGTCATTGACCTGTACCCCCGGGAGACCCGCAAGGAGCTGCCTGTTGACGATATGAACCGGGTGGACTTTACCGCCATGGGCACCACTCAGAACGTGGAGAAGGGCGCGGCTATCTGCCATATAAGCCCGCCCACTCCGGGGGTCGCCGGACGCACGGTGACCGACAAGGAGCTGCCCACCAGGGACGGCATACCCGCCGTGGCGCCTATGGGCAGGAATACGGCGCTGAATGAGGACGGCACCTCCCTTATCGCCACAAGAGACGGCGGGCTGGAGTTCTCGGGCAGAGCCTTCCAGGTGAATCCCCTGTTGGAAATTGCCGGGAACGTGGACTACTCCTCGGGCAGCGTGAATTTCCTCGGCGATGTGCATATTGCCGGCGACGTCTGCAGCGGCTTTACCGTGCGGGCCATGGGCAATGTCAAAGTGGACGGCGTTGTGGAGTCCAGCACCATCGAGGCCGGAGGCGACCTTATACTTGCAAAGGGCGTGCAGGGGAATAACCAGGCGGTCATACGCGCCCATAGGGATATCTTCGCAAAATACCTTGAGAACTGCATAGTGCATGCCAAGGAGAATCTGCATTCTGAGTGCATAATCAGCTGTGAGGTCTACAGCGATGCCGGCGTGTACGTGCAGAGCGGGCGTGGCGCCATTATCGGCGGCAGGGTCTGGGCAGGGCGCGAGGTCGACGCCAATATAGTGGGCTCAAAGACCGAGGTGCGCACCACCGTTGTACTTGGCGGCCTGCCCTGCGAGAGCTATGAGAAGGACCTGCTCACCCAGGAGATCGAGGAGATGGAGAAGCGTCTGGAGGAGACCGAGCGCCAGCCCTCCAGCCCCACGAAGCTCAGCCGTATGTCGAAAATGCGTATGCAGATATCGGTAAACCGGCTGAAGCTGAACCAGCACCAGAAGAGCCTTGATGAGCTTCAGGACGGACTCGAGCACCGCCCTGCCGGGAGGCTCACCTTCCGGGTGGCCCATCCCGGCACCCTTGTGGAGATAGGCTCCTCCCAGCTGAAGCTCGAGAACGAGACCCGGCACAGTATCGCCACACTTATCGACGGAGAGGTAAAGCTGATAACTTAATATGAATGCATAAAAGGGACGCCCTCGGGCGCCCCTTTACCTTTCGTTATAGCTTTCCAGAAAGCTGTGCTCCTCCCCGCCCAGCTTATAGCCCGGAAAGGTGTCCAGGCAGACGGAGTGTATGCTGTTGAAGATACGCTTTTCTATGTCCGGGTCCTGCTGCCTGAGCCGCGCCAAAAGCCCCTTTATCTCCTGCCGCTTGGACTCCCCTATGCCGCTTGCAGTGTTTTCGGCAAACCGGCAGGCGCACTGTATAAACTCCAGATCATTATAGCGCTTCCAGGCCAATATGTCCTCTTCGCGTATACAGTACATGGGGCGTATCAGCTCCATGCCGGGAAAGTTTTTGCTGTGCAGCTTTGGCATCATGGCCTGGAGCTGCCCGCCGTAGAACATGCCCAGCAGCGTTGTCTCCACCACGTCATTGAAGTGGTGCCCAAGGGCTATCTTGTTGCAGCCCATGTCCTGGGCATAGCGGTACAGGCAGCCCCGGCGCATCCGGGCGCAGAGGTAGCAGGGGTTTTTCCCGGTCTTATTGGCCACATCAAAGATGTCCGTCTCAAATATATCTGCCGGGATATGCAGCAGCTCCGCGTTCTCCTCTATCCTCTGGCGGTTAGGCCGGTCATAGCCCGGGTCCATCACAAGGAATTTCAGCTGGAAGGGCACGTCGCTGACACGCACTAAAAGCTGCATGAGCTTTGCCAGCAGCATGGAGTCCTTGCCGCCGGATATGCACACGGCTATCCTGTCGCCGCCCTCTATAAGCCGGTAGCGCTTTAAGGCCGCAATGAACGGCCCCCATAGCTCCCGGCGGTATTTTTTTACAATGCTCCGCTCGGCCCTTTCAAAGGGCTCCAAGTCCCGCTTCACAGGCCCAGCATCCGTATATAGTCCGGCAGTCCCTGCTCGAACTTCACCCCGTACCAGTGCCCTGGATCCCCCTGGGTGCGCTCGATACAGAGCACCGTGTAGTCCGCGGCTATCTTTGCCGAGTCGATAAGTGGCCTGCCGCCCATCATGGCCCCTACAAAGGCCGAGGCGAATATGTCCCCGGTGCCGTGGCAGCCCTTGGCTATTTTCCTGTGCTCGTAGTAAGAGCGCACGCCCTTCTCGTCCACCATCACCCCGGTGGACCCGGGGGCAAAGCTCACTCCTGTGAGTATAACGGTAGAGGCACCCGCGCTCTCAAGGCTTCCAAGGAGAGCGTCTATATATGCCCTGTCATAGGACTCCCGGTACTCTGTGCCGGTGAGCATACAGGCCTCTGTTATATTGGGCAGGATAATATCAGCTGAGAATACAAGGCCCTTCATAGCCTCCACAAAGTCCTGGTCGAAGCCCACATAGAGCCTGCCGTTGTCAGCCATGGCTGGGTCCACTATGCTCAGGCCGCCCTCTGAGGCCAGCCGCTTTGTTATGTCCTTTACATACGCTATCTGCCGGGCGCTGCCAAGGTAGCCGGAGTATACGGCGTCGAACTTAATGCCCTCGCTCTCCCAATGGTCCGCTATGCCGGGGATATCGTCGGTAAGGTCCCGGAAGGTATAGCCCTTGAAGCCGCCGGTATGGGTGGACAGCACCGCCGAGGGCAAAATGCAGGTCTCCAGCCCTGAAGCCGACAGAATGGGCAGGGCCACTGTCAGGGAGCACTGGCCCACGCATGAGATATCCTGTATAGTCAGTATTTTTTTATATGGCATAGGTTTCTCCTTCTCTCTAAAAATGGTATGTGGGCAATTATAGCACAATAGCCACCGCGTGTCAACTTCCGGGCTTTACATCCTGTCCGGGCCGCGGTATAATGTATCTACACAAATCCAAAGGAGGATCTTTTAATGGACCTGGAAAAGATGAAGCGCAAGTACGCGTATACCCTGGCAAGAGTCGGGCTGAATGTGCAGAAGGGCCAGACCGTGCTGGTGGAGGCCGCGGTGGAGGGCTGGGACTTCACCTCTATCTTCGCCGAAGAATGCTATAAGCTGGGGGCGGGCAATGTCGTCGTCCACTACCTGGACCTGCCCAACATGAAGGTAGCCGCAAAATACCGCCCCGACAGTGATGTGCGCCGGGTGGAGGACTGGGAGCACGCCATGCACCAGGGATATCTGGACGGCGGCGCCTGCTATGCGCGGCTGGAGGGCGTAAACCCCAGGCTCATGGAGGATGTAAGTGAAAAGAACTCCAACGCTATATTCGCCCATGTGGACGCCGTCAGGAATATCATGCGCAAAGCCAGCCGAGAGAAGCACTGCCAGTGGCTGATAGCCATGATTCCCACCGTCCAGTGGGCCGAGTACATACTGGACAAGACCGGAGATGAGGCGCTGAATGAGCTCTGGGAGATACTGCTGAAGCTCTGCTATATCGACGAAGATAACGACGTTGTGAAGACCTGGGAGGAGAAGGGCCGCAGGAACGCGGAAAGGGGCCGTGCCGTGGACGCCCTGAAGCTCACGAAGCTCCACTATACCGCCTCTAACGGCACGGACCTGACTGTTGGGCTCACCCCCTGGTCCAAGTTCGGCTATGACGGCAGCCAGCCGCAGGTGGTCTTCAACGCCAACATCCCCTCTGAGGAGATATTCACCACCCCCGATAAGTTCGGGACAAACGGCGTTGTCTATGCCTCACGTCCGCTGCTGCTGGGCGGCAAGAGCATAGAAAACTTTGGCTTTCATTTTGAAAACGGCAAGGTTGTAGAAGTCCTGGCCGGCGAGGGTAAGGAAATGCTCGAGGCCCTTATTAACACCGATGAGAACGCCAGGTATCTGGGAGAAGCCGCCCTTGTGGAGTACCACTCCCCTATCAGCATGAGCGGGCTGGTGTACTACACCACGCTTATTGACGAGAACGCCAGCTGCCATCTGGCTTTAGGCCGGGGGCTGGGAGGCCAGCGGAAGGAGTTCAACGACTCTACGATACACGTTGATTTTATGATAGGCACCCCTGATATGCGCATTGTCGGCACCACTGAGGACGGCCGGGAGGTAGATATCTTCCGGGATGGGGATTTTGCTATTTAAACTTTAAGCAGGAAAGCTAAAGGCAGGCCCGGGGAGCATACCCCCGGCCTGCTCTTTTCTATCTGTTTATCATATCCTCCATGGCGTCCAGAAGCTGGCCCAGGTCGTCCATGTCCCACTGGCCGTGGGGACCGGCAGTGGACTGCATGAACTCCTGGCGCATATCCCACATAAGGGTATCCGCCTCGCTGCCGTCCCGTACCACCTTTGTATACTGCCGCACACTGCCAAGGCCCGTAAGGCTCTGCTCCAGCTTGCCGTACACCGCCCTGTATGCGTCCTGCAGCCGGTTTACCCAGCGCTTCCCTGCCGAGAGCTGCTTTACCGCGTCCCTTGCCGCCTCCTTGGTTGAGATATCCATGGCGTCCAGGCGCAGGGCCCTGGCGGACACCCTCAGCCCGGCCAAGCCGCTGCCGGAGCCCTCCTTCTTTGCCGCGGACCGCCTGCCCTCTATGGCTTTTACCCTGCCGCCGCGGATCATGATGGGGGCCGTCTGGCCCCGCCCGAATCCGCTGTCCCTGCCAATGCCGGGGCTGCCGGCGCCGCCCTTTGCAGTGAGGATGCCGTCGGGCTGGCCTGGGAAGTTGGGCTGGTCGACGTAGAGGGCCGTGCCGTCGCCCAGGGATATTCCCGCGCAGCCCGAGCCGCTCTCAAATAGGTTCTCCGTGCCGCGCTTGAGCATCAGGGTGACCCTGTTGCCCCTTCCAAGGCTGCACGCACGGCCTGAGGGCACCATGCACATAACGCCGTCCAAGGTAAGCTCCACCGCGCCGATACCGTCTGCGAAGGCCAGCCGCCCGCTGAAGGGTCTGTCGCCAGCGTCCGTGCCCATGCCGCCGGACAGGCCGTCCACCTTTCCGGTGAGCACCCGGAGCGTCCGGCTGTCCTCCTCATAGCGCCAGTCTATGTCCTCCTCCCCTCCGGTCACAGTGAATGGGTTTGGGAACATCGACACCGGGACGAACCTTCTCTGCATCCTGCTCCACTGGAGATATACGTATCTTGTCCTAAGCTCCCCGGCCCGGTCCCGGCCCTCCAGGGCTATCAGGTGGGCTGGGTAGCCCTGTGAGGGGTCCCCCTTCATCAGCCAAAGCCTTGCAATGTCCGGCTGTGCCCCCCTCATAAGGGCCACTTGCGCGTGCCGCCCGTCTATCACTATGGACTCAACCGCGTTCCACTGGGGGAACATCTCCTTCCACTGGAGGTCATATGGCTCAAGCTCCTCCCCTCCGGCGCCGAATACCCGGCTCTCCTTCGGGGCGTTCAGTATCACCGCGCCGTCTACCACCAGCCGCACCGGCAGCTCCGCGGCCTGCCGCTCAAGCACGAACGCACCCTCCCTCAGACGCAGCACATTGTCCGGCCCGCCCTTTATGTCCCCTATGCGGGTCAGCCCGCCGCCCGACAGGGTGAGCACCGCCTTTTCTTTGAAGCTGAGCTGGTGCAGCTCCGTCCCGCCCTGGGTACGCAGCTGGGCCTGGGCGCTGTCAACCGTCACCCTGGGCGTATCCGCACTGTGCAGCTGAACCTCCCCCCTGCCGGTGAGCTCCAGCTCAGGGGCCTGCCGCTCCTGCCCGCGCAGGACTACGGTTTCCTCTCCCCTAATGGTTATGGTATTTGATGTGCTGTCACGGGTCACGCTAGATGGGTCGCGGCTCTCGGCCGTAACAGTACCCATGTCCCGAGGCTCCGGGGATGGCTTGGGAACTGCCTTGCCGTCCGCTTCCGGGTTCTGGCCTATGCCCTCCCCCAGCCCGGGGAGCAGCATATCGTCCAGGCCCTCAAGTGCCGCCAGTAGCTTTAACAGCAGTTCCAGCTCCCCGCCGCTGCCGTTTGAGAGCAAGTCCATAAGGTCAGGCATAGCGCCCAGAAACATACCTGAGAAAAGTGACCTCATGCCGGGCGCAAGGCCGTCTATGAACTGCCTCTGAAAATCCTCAAGGCTGTCAAAAAGCCCGTCAGTAAGGTCAGACACCGCCTCATCCGGGGTCTGGCCCCCCTCTATAGCCTTTAAGAGGCGCAGAAGACCCTCCGCCGCCTGTGCAGCGTCCAGCTTATCGGTGCCGCCGTTTGCTATAACTGAGCCCAGATAGACCGCCGCCAGATACCCCGCTGCCGGGTCATCCAGGGTGAGCTTGCTGAGGGCCGCCATTATCTCGCTGCCGCTGGCGGTTGGGTCCAAGCCCAGGGCTTCCAGAAGTTCCCCGGGGTCCGGGGCGTCTGCCAGGCCCCACAGGAGCCAGGCTGGAAGCTGGGAGAGGACATCCCGGCCTCTCTCTGCTGTAAAGAGGTTTGCCCCCATAGTGCCGCCGCCCAATATGCGCATGAGCTCCTGGCGCAGCTTTGAAAGTTCCTCCTGGAGAGCTTTATTTTCCGGCTGGGACTCCGCCTCCTTAGCCAGCTCCTCCATCCGCTCCAGGCTGTCCTTCACCTCTGCAAGGGTAGCCTCGTTGGTCTGCAGCACCTGGCGGGCCTTCTGCGCCCTAGCCTCCGTCTGGTTTATGCGGCCCATCAGCTGTTTTAAGTCCAGGGACGCGGCGGCGCTTGGTGCGCCCTGCTTTGACGAAACTGTGCCGGGCGCAGCGCCGTCCTGTTTCTCCGCCTTCACCGGCTGCTGGTACTTTAACGCCGCCCTCATCTGATTCCTGCGGACGCTTCTGATTTCCTCCATTGTCCGAGCCCCCTTTTCTCCTTATAAGTTTAATATCGTCTCCACGGAGAAAAAAATAAGGGGGCCGGAAGGTCCCGGTCCCCTTATGCTCATAAATTTTACGCGTTCTCAACAGCCTCGCGCAATGCTTCGGTACGGTTTGTCTGCTCCCAGGTAACGCCCAGGTCCTCACGGCCCATATGCCCGTAGGCGGCAAGCTTCCGGTAGATGGGTCGGCGTAGGTCCAGCTCCTTGATGATGGCAGTGGGCCTCAGGTCAAAGACCTTCTGCACGGCTTCTGCCAGCGCCTCGTCAGAGACAGTGCCGGTGCCGAAGGTGTCGACCATTATAGACACAGGGCGGGCAACGCCGATAGCGTACGCCAGCTCGACCTCAGCCTTTCTTGCAAGGCCGGCGGCTACTATGTTCTTCGCGACCCAGCGGGCGGCATAAGCTGCCGAGCGGTCCACCTTGGTGGGGTCCTTGCCGGAGAAGCAGCCGCCGCCGTGACGGCCGCAGCCGCCATAGGTGTCAACGATTATCTTGCGCCCGGTAAGGCCGCTGTCCCCGACAGGGCCGCCAATAACAAAGCGCCCGGTGGGATTTATATATATCTTTGTGTCCTTGTCGACCAGCTCAGAGGGGATGATGGGCTTGATGACGTGCTTTATAACGTCCCTCTTCAGCTTATCCAGCTTCACGTCCGGGTCATGCTGGGTGGAGACTACAATGGCCTCAATGCGCTTGACCGAGTCATCCTCGCCGTACTCCACGGTCACCTGGGTCTTGCCGTCGGGACGCAGGTATTTGAGCGTGCCGTCCTTGCGCACCGCCGCCAGCTGCTTTGCCAGCTTATGGGAGAAGGAGATGGGCGCGGGCATATACTCCGGGGTCTCGTTGCAGGCATAGCCGAACATCATGCCCTGGTCCCCGGCGCCGATAAGGCTGTTCTCGTCGGTCTCGCCGTTTTTAGCCTCCTGGGACTCGTTTACGCCCATGGCAATGTCTGCCGACTGGGCGTCTATTGAGGTGAGCACGCCGCAGGTATTGCCGTCGAAGCCGCACTCGGGGTTGTCATAGCCTATCTCCTTAACAACGTCCCGGACGATATTCGCGATGTCGACATAGCAGCTGGTGGATATCTCCCCCATAACATGGATAACGCCGGTGGTGGCGGTCGTCTCACAGGCCACATGCGCGTTTGGGTCCTGGCCGATTATAGCGTCCAAAACAGCGTCGGAGATCTGGTCGCACACCTTGTCGGGATGGCCCTCGGTCACGGATTCTGAAGTAAACAGTTTCATTTGGTATTTCCCCTTTCAGTAATTGTATCAGCAGGATAAACCCTTCTTGGCAAATAAAATAGGACTCTCGAAAAACGAGGGTCCATACCACGCCTCATCTTTCGGTAGGGTCATCATCGGATAACTCCCTTCCGCAGGAATTAGCACCTTGCAGTTTCCACTACAGGTTGCCGGGCATCACAGGGCCTGTCCCTCCGCCGCTCTTGATAAGGATCTATTCTGTTTTCTGCTGTATACTATATCACGAGTTCCCCTGTTTGTCAATACTTTTTCCTGCATTTGCCGCCGCGGGCTTCAAAAAACTTTTCCATATACCCTTTGAGCCTGTCCTCTGCCGCATATCTCCATTGAGACGCTGCCTGTTCCGCTGTGAAGGATATTTGACGCGGATATGCAGATGGCCTTCATTGCTTCTCTCCATCCTCCTGCTCCCTGTGCCTGCGCTTCCACTCCTCTATCTGCCTAAGCCTCTCCCCGAATCTGGCCTCGCTGCCCTGGTTCGTGGGCTCGTAGTACCTGCGGTCCTTCAAGGAGTCCGGCAGGCACTGCATGGTGGTGAGCTTTTCCGCGTAGTCATGGGCGTACTGGTAGCCCTTGCCGTAGTCCAGGTCCTTCATCAGGCGGGTCGGAGCGTTGCGGATGATGAGCGGCACCGGCTCCGCCAGCATTTTCTGGGCGTCGGCGGCAGCGGACATATACGCGGCTTCCGCGGCGTTGGATTTCGGCGCCAGGGACATATATATCACCGCATGGGTCAGGTTCACATTGCACTCCGGCAGGCCGATAAAGTGGCTGGCCTGGTACGCCGCCACGGCTATCTCCAAAGCGCGGCTGTCCGCAAGGCCGATATCCTCGCTTGCAAAGCGTATCAGCCTCCGGGCCACGTACAGCGGGTCCTCGCCGGCCTCCAGCATCCGGGCCAGCCAATACACCGCCGCCTGCGGGTCGCTGTTGCGCATGGACTTATGAAGGGCTGAGATAAGGTTATAGTGCTCCTCGCCGTTTTTATCATATAACAGGGATTTTTTGTTTACGCATTGCTCCAGTATCTCCTGGGTTACGGTTATCCTGTCCTCCTGCCGCTGGGCGTTGAGCACCACCATCTCCAGTGTGCCCAGGGCAGTGCGGGCGTCGCCGTTGGCAAAGCCTGCTATCATCCCCAGCATATCCTCGCTTATCTGCACATCCTGCCCGCCGAAGCCCCTGGGGTCGGTGAGGGTGCGGCTCAGAAGGGAGACAAGGTCCCCGGTGCTGAGCGACTGGAGCACGAACACCTTGCACCTTGACAGCAGAGCGGAGTTCACTTCAAACGAGGGATTTTCCGTTGTGGCCCCTATGAGCACGATACTCCCCTTCTCAACAAAGGGCAGGAAAGCGTCCTGCTGGGCCTTATTGAAGCGGTGTATCTCGTCCACAAAAAGTATGGTGCGTTCGCCCAGCATCCTGGTACGGTCGGCCTCGTTCATGACCTCTTTTATCTCTTTGATACCGCTGGTGACGGCACTGAAATTTATGAAGTTTGACTGGGTGCGCCGTGCGATTATCCGCGCGAGAGTGGTCTTGCCGACCCCAGGCGGGCCCCAGAATACCATGGAGGGCACCCGGTCCCGGTCGATAAGCTGGCGCAGTATCTTGCCCTCCCCCAGTAAATGCCGCTGCCCCGCGAACTCGTCCAGGTCCCTTGGACGCATACGGGTCGCAAGGGGGGTATCAGCCGGATCCCCTTCAAAAAATGTTGTCTGCCGGTCCATGGGCCGCCTCCTTCCGATATATTTATGTGCCCCCGCGGTCTATGCCCCCTGCCTCCCTGCGGTACTGGCTGGGGGACCGGCCCGTGCGGGCCCGGAATACCTTTGCATAATATGACGGGTCTGCAAAGCCCGAAGCCTCCGCGGCCTCGGCTACCGAAGAGCCCTCCTTCAGGCTCGCAAGGCTTTTGCCCACCCTATAGTCTGAGAGATAGTCAAAAAGCGGCGTACCCATCTGGCGCTTGAAGAACCGGCAGCACTCGCTCTTGCACAGCCCCACGTGTGCCGCTATATCATCAAGGGTTATCCTGTCCGCATAATGCTCGTGGAGAAAAGTAAGTATCTCCCGAAGCCGCCGGAGCTTTTCCGGGTCCTCGTTCTGCCCCTTCTGTGACCGGCTGGGACAATGCGCGGACAGCTCTGCCCACACCTGCATAAAGCATGCCTGCACGAGCATCTCATAGCCGTTTTCCCTGCCGCCGCAGAGCTCGTATATCTTATGCAGATGCTCAAGTATGCCGGCCTGCCAGTGAACGTCCCGCGACAGCAGGAGCGACGGCAGTCCCTGGCTCTCAAGGAGCGGCGACACATATTTCGAGCCTATCACACTGCCCTCGAAGCCGGAGAGCAGCCGGGGATGTACTGTTATGGATATGTAGTCGCAGTCCCGGGCCTCCTGGAGGGCGCTGCCCGAGTGGAGGGCCCCGGAGTTGCAGAAAAGCCCCTGCCCTGCCGAAAGCTGGTAGCAGCTGTCGTTGACACGGTATTCCATGCTCCCTGAAGCGGCAAGGGTAAACTCGACCTCATCGTGCCAGTGCCAGGGAAACGAGCCGGTAGGGTACGCCGAGATCATCTTGCGCCCTACGTATACAGGGAAGCCGTAGGCGCCGTGCAGCTTTAGCTCCCTTTTCTGGCTGGTAAGTTCCATAGGCCATACCTCCCCTTGTATTATACCCCAGGACATAAAGAAAAGCAAGCACGGAATATCTGCATATTTGCCGCAGGAAATATGCAGATATTTTCCGAAAAGCCTTGCTTTTGCAGTGTTATTTTGTTATGATATTTCCATAAAAGGAGATGGGGCCATGCATAAGTACGACTACTCGTTCCTGGATAACTTCCCCCTGCCGGAAAGCCTAACAGGACTGCTCGCCTGCCTGAAGGGTATGCAGGAAAAATATGAGCGCGAAGCCCGGGAAACCCGGCAGGAGGTCAAAGCAGAGCCACCTGCAGCCCTGCCTAAGCAGCTTCTTGCAGCATATGAAGCCTCCGGCGCTGAGCCGCTGCTGCTGGTCCCCTGCGCGGCGCTGGACGCGCTGTGCTCCCTGCCAGAGGGCAAGAGCTCTACGCGCGCCGCCATAGAGCTGGCCCTGGGGATGCTCTGCAAGTCCGGATATACCATGTGCAGATACTTTCAACTGGAGGAAATGATATACAGATACCTCTACTTCTACCGGCGGGCCTTTGACCGCGCCAGATCCCACTGGGAGCAGAACGGCAGCGAGTATCTATATTATATTGAGATGTTCCTGTCCCTGCTCTATCTCTGCGGGCAGGACAAGCCAAAAGCTGCACGGCGCAGTACCAAGCGCGCAGCCATTGAAGCGCTGGTATTGGGGAGCGAGGTCCCCATCTCCAAGGCCGAGATCTGCGCCGCGCTGCCGGATGTGAGCCCCACCACCGTTGAGGCGGCGCTTGGAGCTATGGTGCGCTCCGGCAGCGCACGAAAAGTGGGAGCAGCCAGGGCCGCACGGTACATCAGGGCATAGCGCGCTCTCTTAGCAGGGCGTAGGAGCACAGTCCCGTCTCCTGCCAGCGGCAGTCCCCGCAGACGCGCTGAAACTCCGCCTCACTCACCCGGCCCAGGCATTCCCGCAGCTCTGCCCAGCTCATATCCCGGCCTGGGGCAAGTCCGGTCACCTCCAGCGCAGCCCTGTCCCGCCCGGACACATTCTCTGTGCCCAGGGAGCAGCCGTCGGGCTCACGGTTTGGGCAGCATCTGCATATATCGTCGTGACCATCCACCAGCCGGAAGCGCCCGCCCTTCTGCATATACTCTATCGTCCGCGCCATGTTCTCAGTGAATGCCTGGTCGTAGCCGCTGCCTGAAAACAGGGTCGCGCAGAACATATGGTGTCCTCTGAACACTTTCATACTATGTCACCAAGGCCCGCTTTTTTCAGGCTGACGGCAATGCCAACAGCCGCGAAATAGGCCAGCGCTAGTGATACCGCGTCCTTTATCAGGTATGGCGCCGAGGCCGTCAGGAAGGATGCCGTGAAGCTCATACCGCTCACCAGCCAGAACTGGAACACACCCGCCAGGTGGCATACGGCTAGTCCGGCGGCGCCCAGCAGCAGCGCTATGTATTTTTTGCCCGCCATGACGCCAAGGCCGCAGAGAAAGGCCATCGGCAGGAAGCCCCACAGGAAGCCGCCTGTCATGCCGATAAACGCGCCGAAGCCGCCGCTGAATCCTGCAAATACCGGCACGCCTACCGCGCCTAAAGCCAGGTATACCCCCACCGCCAGGGTCCCCATTGCCGGGCCGAGCAGGTAGCCGCAGAGTGCCACGGCAAAGGTCTGCAGGGTGACCGGCACACCGGTTGGCAGCGGGATGGATATTTGAGACATCACCGCCAGCAGCGCGGCCATCATGCCTGTCATCACTACCCGGCGTATAGTGTTTTTGTTGTTTTCCATTTTGCTTCACTCCTATATGATCTAATCTTAATAACTTTCAATTTATAGTATTCTCAAACGTTTTACTTTGGATGCTTTCAAGCAGCCCCTTTTTGACGATGCTGACCTCCCCCGCACCGAAGGACTTCTCCTCCCCCGAGGCCAGCCTCACTGTCAGCCGGGCCTCGTCGTCGATGCCCAGCACTTTGCCCTCCCAGGATCTCCGGCCCTGCTGGAAGGTTATGTCCAGGCCGGTGAGCAGGGAGAGCTTTTTGTATTCATCCATATAGCTCCGCTCCGGCAGGGCGCGGTAGAAGCCGAAAAAACGGTTTAGTATCTCCGCAGCCAACCTCGTGCGGGTGTCCGCAGGGGCGTCATGCCTGTACAGCGCCCCCGCCACCTCGGATATCTCAGGCGGGAAGCCTTCCGGGGGCTCCTGGACGTTCACCCCAATTCCCAGCACCGCGTAGTTCAAGCCGTTATTCTCAAAGTCAATGGCTGCCTCGGTGAGTATTCCGCAGATCTTTTTGCCATCAAGGTATACGTCATTGACCCATTTTATCATGGCCTGCCGCCCGGTAACTGTGCTTACGGCTCCTGCCACCGCCACCGCCGCCGCCGTGGTAATTGAGAGCGAGTCCTCAGCGGCGAGCCCCGGGCGCAGCAGTATGCTCATATAGAGCCCCGACCCCTCCGGCGAATAGAAAGACCTGCCAAGCCGCCCCTTTCCTCTGGACTGCCGCTTGGCAATGAGCACCAGCCCTTCGGGCTTCCCCTGCTCCGCCAGCTCCTTGAGCACGGTGTTTGTGGAGCTCACCTCCTCGCGCAGATCGATCTCGATATCCTCCATCCCCGGCCCAAGCAGCCGGCGGATATTTCCCGGGACATACACCCCGCTTTCGGACGCCAGCCTATAGCCCCTGTTCGTCCCGGCCTCAACCTGGTATCCGTCCTCGCGAAGCTTTTTCACAGCCTTCCACACCCCGCTGCGGCTAACCCCCAGCTTGGCGGCAATGGCCTCCCCGGAGACATCCTGCGGGCTTTCCCGAAGTATCCCCAAAACTCTGTCTGCTATGTCCAAGCCTACCACCTCCTGTTTTTTCACATTGTAGCACATGGACCCGACATTGTCAACCTACTATTTTATTTTTGGTAGACAATGCATCCTGCCTGCTTATCCCAAAAATAAATTGAATTTTTTTGCAAAAAGGGGTTGCAAAATGAAAAGGAATGTGGTATTATAATCAAGCGCTGAGCACAGCGCAAGTCAATATAAGTGAGTATGGGAGTATAGCTCAGCTGGGAGCCCGAGAAGTTAAATGTATACCCCCACTGAGAGCACCAAATCTTCATTATTCCGCTTATATCAACCAAAATTGAATAAAGTGTACTCCGATAAAGAATATCATTGTATGATGAAAAACTCGGGGGTATAGCTCAGCTGGGAGAGCGCTTGAATGGCATTCAAGAGGTCAGCGGTTCGATCCCGCTTATCTCCACCACAGGGTACACGAGAGAAAAGGCTTGTTTCAAAAGAAACAAGTCTTTTTTCGTATGTGTGTTTCGTAGACTGGCATATCCCGGCCACGCAAGCACACTCCCCCATGAGGCGTTCAGACTTTTTGAACGCCCCTTTTTTCATGCCCATTTTTAGATACCATCATAACAGAAAGGAGTTTCCCCCATGAAAGACCGCTTTGACTATGATCATTTCTACGGCGGGGAATCGGAGCAGTTCAGTTTCTACCGTATCCCCCGTCAGCTCATTGTGGGCCC
>CANPBX010000009.1 GCA_947572385.1 uncultured Clostridia bacterium | reverse complement strand
GGTGGTCCTTTATATACTGGAACATCTCCTCCTTGGTCATGCCGTCGGCGTGGGCCTCGGGGTCGAAGTCGTCGATGAGGTTGTCGGCCCTGTGCCGCATCTTGCACTCCTTACAGTCCAGAAGGGGGTCGGAAAAGCTCTGGACATGGCCGCTGGCCTCCCAGACCCTGGGGTGCATGAGTATGTCCGCGTCCACCTCGAAGGAGCTGCGGCGCTCCTGGATAAAGCGCTTGCGCCAAGTGTCTTTAATGTTGTTCTTGAGCCGGGAGCCCAGGGGTCCGTAGTCCCAGGTGTTGGCTAATCCCCCGTATATATCGCTTCCCGGGAAGATAAAGCCCCGGGTCTTGCAAAGGCCGGTTATCATCTCCATGGTCTTATCAGTATGCTGCATAGTCAATACGTCCTTTCTCAACTTTAACATACCAGTATTTTACCAAACTCCGGCGTGATTTGCAAGGAAAACGTGAGGTTTTTGCAATTTTCCCCCTGGGGGCGCGTTGACACGGGCAGGTCAAGCGGTTATAATTAAAAAGCCCCCGCGCATTCCATCGGGAAAGCGCGGGGCTTTCGGGGCAAATGACGGCCCCATACTCAAGGAGGAGACCGCCTATGACCCACACTATCCCAAAGGACGGCACGTCCATAGACTGCGTAAGCTTCGGCTCCGGCAGCAAGCCGCTGGTGATGCTCCCCGGGCTCAGTTTCCAGCGGGTGAAGGGGGCTGCGCAGGGGCTGAAATATATGTACAGGGAGTTCGGGAAAACCCATAGGGTCTATGTGATAGACAAGAAGGAGGATATCCCCGAGAGGTACACGCTCCGGGACATGGCGGAGGACACGGCATATGTGATGGAGCGGCTTGGGCTCACCGGCGCGGACGTGTTCGGCGTGTCCCAGGGAGGCATGATTGCCCAGTACCTTGCCATATACTACCCGGAGCTTGTGCGCAGGCTGGCGCTGGGGGTCACGGCTTCAAGGGTGAACCCGGTGATGGAGGAGGCCGTGAACACCTGGATAAGGCTGGCCGAAGCGGGGGACTATGACGCTTTTGTAAAAGACATACTCATGAAGATGTACTCGGCAAAGTATATCAAAAAGCGCGGCTGGCTGTTCCCGGCAATCGCCAGACTGACAAGGCCCAGGGAGAGGGAGGCTGAGCGCTTTATAAGCTCGGCCGGGGCCTGCCTTAGCTGCAACTCATACCCGGAGCTCCACAGGATAAAATGCCCCGCGCTGGTGCTGGGCGGCAGCGAGGACCGGGTGCTTACTGGTGAAGCGTCTGAGGAGATAGCAGGGGCCCTTGACTGCGGGCTTTATATGTACGAGGGCCTGGGACATGCCGCCTATGAGGAGGCAGAGGACTTTAACCAGAGGATAAGCCGGTTCTTTAATGAAGGACGGCTATAGAAGGAGAGTATAGAGAATGGACAAGAGCAGGATAAGGAACTTCAGCATAGTGGCCCATATCGACCACGGCAAGAGCACCCTTGCGGACAGGATACTGGAGCAGACCAGTGCCGTGCCCCTTCGGGAGATGGAGGACCAGCTTCTGGACAATATGGACCTGGAGCGGGAGCGGGGCATTACAATCAAGGCCCACGCCGTCACCCTGGTGTATACCGCAAAGGACGGCTTGGACTATGTCTTTAACCTGATTGACACCCCCGGGCACGTGGACTTCAACTATGAGGTCTCCCGGTCTCTGGCGGCCTGCGAGGGTGCGGTGCTGGTGGTGGACTCCTCCCAGGGGATAGAGGCCCAGACTCTGGCCAACACCTATCTTGCGGTGGACGCGGGGCTGGAGATAGTGCCCGTTGTGAACAAGATAGACCTTATCAGCGCCGACCCCGAGCGGGTATGCCGCGAGATAGAGGACGTGATAGGCATACCCGCCATGGACGCGCCGAGAATTTCCGCCAAGAACGGGATAAATATTGACGAGGTCATGGAGCGGATAGTCAGCGATATACCGGCCCCCCAGGGCGACGAGAACGCGCCCCTTAAAGCTCTTATCTTCGACTCCTACTATGACCCATACCGGGGGGTCATAGTCTATGTGCGGGTGAAGGACGGTACGGTCAAGACAGGGGACTCCATACGCATGATGGCCACCGGCGGGGAATTCCAGGTGGTGGAGTGCGGCTTTTTAAGGGCCACCTCTCTTGAGCCCGCCGAGGCCCTATATGCCGGAGAGGTGGGCTATATCGCCGCCAGCATAAAAGACGTGCGCCAGGCAAGGGTCGGCGACACCGTCACCCTCTCGGAGCGCCCGGCGGCGGAGGCCTTACCCGGCTACCGCGCGGTGCAGCCCATGGTGTACTGCGGTATTTATCCCGCCGACGGTGCACACTATACGGACCTTCGGGACGCTTTGGAGAAGCTTCAGCTAAACGACGCGTCTTTGACCTTCGAGCCCGAAACCTCGGTGGCTCTGGGCTTTGGCTTTCGCTGCGGCTTTCTGGGGCTTCTGCACATGGAGATAATCCAGGAGAGATTGGAGCGGGAGTACAATCTGGACATCATAACCACCGCCCCCAGCGTGGTCTATAAAATTAGAAAGACCGATGGCGAGGAGCTTACAATAGACAACCCCACCAACTACCCGGACCCCGCCACCATAGCCGGTGCCCAGGAGCCCATCACCAACGCGCACATCTACTCTCCCGCGGAGTATGTGGGCAGCATTATGGAACTATGCCAGGAGCGGCGGGGGACCTTTATGGACATGAAGTACCTGGACACCGACAGGGTGGACATACACTACGAGCTGCCCTTAAACGAGATAATATACGACTTCTTCGACGCTTTAAAGTCCCGCACCAGGGGCTACGCCAGTTTCGACTATGAGCTTCTGGGCTATAGGGAGTCGAAGCTTGTGAAGCTGGACATACTCTTAAACGGCGAGACCGTGGACGCCCTGTCCTTTATACTGCACACGGACAAGGCCTATCCCCGGGCCCGGAGGATGACCGAGAAGCTCAAGGAAAATATCCCCCGCCAGCTTTTCGAGGTGCCCATCCAGGCCTGCATAGGCGGCAAGATAATCGCCCGGGAGACGGTGAAGGCCCTTCGCAAGGACGTGCTGGCCAAGTGCTACGGCGGCGACATTACCCGCAAGAAGAAGCTTTTGGAGAAGCAGAAGGAGGGCAAGAAGCGTATGCGCCAGCTGGGCACGGTGGAGGTGCCCCAGGAGGCCTTTATGGCCGTGCTGAAGCTGGAGGAGTAATATGGACTTGGGGCTCTATATACACGTGCCCTTCTGCGAAGGAAAATGTCCGTACTGCGATTTTTACTCCCTGGCCCCAAAGGCTGAGACAGTGGATAAGTACGTGGAGCGGACCCTGGAGCTGATGGCCGGGTATGGAGCGGACTGCGCCCGGGAAGTCGGTACGGTGTACTTTGGCGGCGGCACGCCCAGTATAATAGGGGCACAGCGGCTTGGGAGACTTTTGGAGGGCGCAAAAAGATACTTTCACCTTGTCCGGGACGCGGAGATAACCTGCGAGGCAAACCCTACAGGGGTAAGCGAGGGCTTTTTCCGGCAGCTTTCCGCCGCCGGGTTCAACAGGCTCTCCATGGGTATGCAGTCGGCCAATACGGAGGAGCTGCGCCTGTTGGGGAGAAAGCACGGCCCGGAGGGTGTGCGGCAGGCGGTGGAGGGTGCAAGGACCGCTGGCTTTAAGAATATCTCTCTTGATTTGATGCTGGCCTTGCCGGGGAGCACTATAGAAAGCCTTGAGAGAAGCATAAGCTTTGCGGCGGGGCTCTTCCCAGAGCACATCTCGGCCTATATTCTGAAGATAGAGCCCGGGACCCCCTTCGCGTCCCGGGGGCTTATACTGCCCGAGGACGACAGCACCGCCGACCAATATTTATTCACCGTAGAACGTCTTAGAGAGCTGGGCTATGCCCAGTATGAGATAAGCAACTTTTCAAGGCCCGGCTTTGAGAGTAAGCATAACCTTTGCTACTGGCGATGTGACGAATACCTGGGCCTGGGCCCGGCGGCCCACTCCTTTTACAATGGGCGGCGGTTTCACTGGGGGCGGGACCTCTCCGCTTATCTCCGGGGGGAGGGGCCCGCGGAGGACGGCCCCGGGGGTGGCACAGGCGAGTTCGCCATGCTGAACCTGCGGCTCTCAAGGGGGCTTATGGAGAGCGAATGTGCCGACCGCTTCGGCGAGGAGGGCCGGGAGCTTTTCGCCCTCGTAAGGGGCCGGGCGGCCCGGTACCCCAATACCCTCTTGAATATCTGTCCCGACAGGGTCAGCTTCACTCCGAAGGGCTTTTTGGTGTCGAACGCGCTGCTCTCAAGGCTTTTAGACTGAACTCCACGGGTCGCAGACCGCCCTTTTTATGCGGTTCTACGGCCTGTGGGTTCCCTTTTCCAACCGTTTATTCTATACTTTCACACGAAGGAGGCGGTCAGATGGCCTTAGAGTCCCTGGACCAGGAACGCACAGGCAGGTTCATACAGTCCCTAAGAAAGGAGCTGGGCCTGACCCAGAGACAGCTTGCGGAGAAGCTGATGATAAGCGACAAGACCGTGAGCAAGTGGGAGTGCGGCTCCGGGCTGCCGGAGATATCCTTACTCATGCCCCTGTGCCGGGAGCTGGGGATAAACGTCAACGAACTCCTGTCCGGGCAGAGGCTGTCCGCCGCCGACTACCAAAGAAAAGCGGAGGAAAATATCATGTCACTTATGAAAGAACGGGAGGAAAGCATCAAAAAGATGCGGCTCTCGGTTTTCACCGGGATAAGCTGCACGGCAACGCTTTTGGTGCTGATACTGCTGGCGGGCTTTTACGCCGAGGTGATATCCCTGCCGGTGAAGGCGCTGATAATAGCCTTTGCCTGTTTACAGTTCGCAGCGGGGCTCTTTGTCACCATGTCAATGGACCGGGAGGCGGGGTACTTCAAGTGCCAGTCCTGCGGCGAGACCTTCAAGCCCACCTGGCGGGCGTACATCTGGGGCCCGCACACCATTACCCGGCGGTGGATGCGGTGCCCCAGGTGCGGAAAAATTACGGCCTGCAAGCATGTGATGAGCAGGGAGGAGCCGGATGAGCGGGAGAAATAAGATATTCGCCTTTATTGGCGTTGAGTACGTACTGGTGGCGGTGTGCACTCTGCCCCTTTTCCTGCTGGACGCGGAGCCCATGGGTCCGCTTATGCTCCTTGTGTCCGTAATATTCATGTTCCTTCCGGCCCTCTCGGCGCTGATAGTCCGGCGGCTCTCCGGGGACCGCTCCGGGCTTTTCCTGCGGCCCAATGTCAGAAGGGCGAGAAAGCAGTACCTTATGGCGGCTTTTCTGCCCGGGGCGCTTACCATGGCAGGCGCGGCGCTGTACTTCCTGCTGTTCCCCGGGGACCTGGACCTGACTATGGGGTATATGTCCGAACTGCTGGCCCTTAGCGGCCAGACGGTGGAGGTGCCCGCCGCGACCCTTCCCCAGCTGATAGGCGCGGGGCTGCTCCTGACGCTTATAGCGCCCCTGGTCGTAGTGAACCACATAGCGGCCTTCGGCGAGGAGCTGGGCTGGCGGGGGTATCTTCTGCCCCTGCTCATAGAGGGCCTTGGGGAGAGAAGGGCGGTCCTGCTGGACGGCGTTTTGTGGGGCATAGCCCACGCGCCGCTGGTATGCTTCGGGCTCAACTATACTGGGGAATACCCCGGCGCGCCCTTTACCGGCATACTGATGATGACGGTCTTTGCCACGGTCTCGGGAATATTCATGTCGTACCTTACACTGCGCTCGGGGAGCATATGGCCCGCCTGTATCGCCCACGGCGCGGTCAACGCCGTAAGGGAGGCCCCGCTGCTGATATGCTCGGCGGGGTATGACGCCCTGTTGGGGCCAAAGCCCTCGGGGATCATCGGCATGACGGGCTTCATCATCCTGGGCGCGGCCCTTATGCTCAGGCAGGGAACATCTGGCAAGAGGCTATTGGACTAGATTGAACAAAAGAGCAGGACAGGCGCAACAGCCTGTCCTGCTCTTTCATTTATACTTACATGAGCCTGAAGCCGGTCTCCAGCACGTCCACCTCTTCCATACACCTCAGTATGTCCTCGCGCCCGGCAATAGCCGGGATGCCCCCGGGCTTTGAGGCGCACATGGAACCGGCGGCATTGGCGAAGCGGCAGAAGCCCGCAAGCTCCTCCTGGCCCAGGGACCCCAGCTTCTCCGGGGTATCGTAGCCGTTCTGGATGAGCTGGGATAAAAACGCCCCCCAGAAGCTGTCCCCTGAGCCGGTGGTGTCCACTACCTTCACGTCATAGGTGGGGTGGTGCCGGAGCTGGCCCTTCATGGAGGACACACAGCCGTCGGGCCCCAGGGTCACCAGGGCTAGTATAACGCCCTTCTGGTGGAGAGCCTTTGTGCCCTCGGCAATACTGTTTGTGCCAGTGAGCAGGGAGAGCTCCTCCTCGGATATTTTCAGCACATGGCAGAGCTCAAGGCCTATGCCCATGGCGGCTATGCCCTCCTCTGCGTCCTTCCAGAGGGCGGGGCGCCAGTTGGGGTCGTAGGATATCATCCTGCCAAGGCCCCGGGCCTCCTTTACCAGGTTCAGGGTGGTGGTGCGGCTGGGCTCGGTGGTGAGGGATAGGGAGCCAAAGTGCAGGAGCTTGCAGCCGCTTATCAGGGACTTGTCAACCTCGCTTTCACGAAGCTGGGTGTCGGCGCCGGGGTCCCGGTAGAAGGTGAAGCTGCGGTCGCCCTTGCTGTTCAGGTGCACGAAGGCAAGGGTGGTGCGTACGTCCCTGTCTACTACTACATTGCCCACGTCCACGCCGTTTTCCTCAAGACAGCCTTTAAGGGTGTGCCCGAAGCTGTCGTCGCCCACCTTGCCGATAAACCCCGCCGAGGCTCCAAGCCTTGAGAGCTGTACGGCAACATTGCCGGGGGCTCCCCCGGGATTTGGGCAGACGGCGTTCTCCACGCCCGGGGCCTTCACCGGGCTGAAATCTATCAGAAGCTCTCCGGTTGTAATAATGTCCGGCATAGTATCAGTTTCCTTTCAGAGTATATTTTTGTTATTTTATCAGGCTTATCCCAGCCCGGGCATTCCCCTTTATATCTATACTGGTATAGGGCTCTGTGGGGTACAGAAGCTGGGTAAAGGCCCGGGTGCCCTTATCCCCAAAGAGCTCGCAGACGGAGCGGTCGAAGGTGAGCTCCAGGGTCCAGGGGCCGTCGAAGAAGCGCGGGGCGGATATCCTGCCGTACTCGGGCTTTGCAAACTCGGGGTCAAAGTCCCTTGCCCCGGAACTGCTACGGTCTATGTAGATATCCCCGCCGCCGTCTACTCCAAAGAGGAAGGCTTCACCCAGGCTGTTTGACAGGGATATCTCAGCCTCCCCCTCCCCTGAGACGGTGAGCTTATATACCTCGCCTGGGAGACTGCCCGAGACAGGCACCGGCTCCCCGAACAGCCTATCGCTTACAGGGGCGCCCGCAAGCCTCGGTCCCCCGAGGGGGGTGTCTACAAGGGAGAGGACCCGGGGCAGGGTCATCTGCCCGCAGAACTCCCCGGTGGGCAGGTTGTTTGCATAGACCCAGTTCGCCGCCCAGCCTACGAGTATCCGCTCCTCTGTGCCAAAGAAGGTGACCCCGGCGTAGTTGTCGAAGCCGCTGTCGATAAACTCAGGCTTTGTGAAGCTGCCGTCTGATGTGAAGGTCTCGCCGTCAAAATTCCCCAGGAAATACTGGGTGCGGCTGCCCAGGTTTTCCGGGCAGGCCCCCATGCTCACTATCAGCACCCATACCTCCCTACCCCCGAGAGTGAGGGGGAACAGGTCCGGGCACTCCCAGACCCCTTTTGAAAGGTTGCCCCCGGGCCCGAAGCTGCCGGTCTGCCGCCAGCTAATAAGGTCCTTTGAGGCGTAGAACTCCACGTGGTCCCCTGCAGCCAGCACCACGGTCCAGCCGCCATTGGGGTTTCTGAGCACCTTCGGGTCTCTGAAGTCGGGCTTTTCCCTGTTTGGTATCACCGGGTTGCCGGGGTGCTTTGTGAAGGAGACCCCGTCCTGGCTCACGGCAAGGCTCTGCTGCTCGTGGCAGCCGTGGGAGGTGTACATGGCAACTATAGGGGCACGGCCCCCGGTTCCCAGGCCCGAGGTGTTCCCGCTGTCGTACACCGCGCTGCCGGAGAAGACCATGCCAAGGCTGTCGGGGGCAAGGGCCAGGGGCAGGTCCTGCCAGTGTATAAGGTCGCCGCTTACGGCGTGGGACCAGTGGATATCCCCCCACTGGGGCTTTGGGCCGTACTGGGCAAAGAGATGGTATTTCCCCCCGGCATAGACAAGGCCGTTGGGGTCGTTTATCCAGCCGGATCTCGGGGTGTAGTGCAGGTCTGGACGGAAGTTCCGCAAAGCTTTGGTGCTCATTGGACAGGCCTCCTTGTGTTTTTGCATACATTTTATCACATAAAATGTGAAAAGTAAAGAAGCTGCTGGTACTTGATTGACTTTCCCTTTCCTTTGGTCTATAATACAGTTCAACAGTAAAATTTATTAAAAATCTATTTTTTTGAAAGGGACAGCAAAATGAATGACGTCTTCGTTGAACGTATGGTAAAGAAAAAGTTTGAGACCGTGGACCTGCTGATGGTCGTGGGCATTATAGCGGCTATTATCGTGCTCAGCTTCGTGGGCTTCCTGGTGGGGGTGGGGATACTCATGTTCCCCATGCTCTCCCTGCTTGTGATGGCGGGGGCTGTGTTCGGGGGATATAAGCTTATCTCCATGCGGATGCTTGAGTATGAATACAGCCTGACCAACGGCTTTGTCACCGTGGACAAGATAATGAACCGGGCCACAAGAAAGCGCATGACCTCCTTTGAGTGCAGCTCCTGCGAGGATTTGGGGGTATACTCCGAGGCCGAGGCAAGGCTCAAGACCCGGTCCTTTGACAACAGGATATTCGCCACACAGTTTTCGGACCACCGGGATTCCTGGTACATGATAGTACACAGCGGCAAAACCGGGAAGACCCTGGTCGTCTTCGACCCGGACGGGGACATGCAGGAGGCAATCAAGAAGTTTATCCCCCGCTCGCTGAAGTTTGAGAAGTTCGGCAGGGGCTGAGGCTTTAAAGCTCCAGCCTGTCGTACTCCACGCCGTCAAGGGATCTCCAGGTGAACAGGCCCCCTTCAAGGGTCATATAGCCATGCGCGCTCCCCTCTTTGGGTATGGACACGGAGCCGGGGTTTAAGTACCACCACCCGGCCGGAGTTTTGACCTTGGCGGGTATATGGGTGTGCCCGTGGAGCAGCAGGTCCCCGGGGGACAGGGCAGGGGGATTATCCGTGTTGTACACATGCCCATGGGTGGCGAAGACGAGCCTGCCTGCCGACTCTATCAGGCAGTATTCGCCCAGCACAGGGAAGGGCAGGACCATCTGGTCCACCTCGGCCTCGCAGTTGCCCCGCACGCAGAATATTTTATCCTTCATGGCGCTGAGCATGGAGATGACCTCCTTGGGCGCATAGCCCTCCGGCAGGTCGTTGCGGGGGCCGTGGTACAGGAGGTCCCCAAGGAGCAGAAGGCGGCAGGCCGCCTCTCTTTTGTACGCCTCAAGCAGGGCGCGGCAGTATAGGGCCGAGCCGTGTATGTCGGACGCGATCAGCCATTTCATATCGATCAGCCTTTCTTAATATTATATATATACAAGTATAGCCGAAAAGCTCCCGGAACGCAAGCCAATAGGGGGAGAGTGGATAAATTTCTGGAGGTTTCTATGACTGAGATAATCCGGCGCACCTGGGCCGAGATAGACCTGGACGCCCTTGCGAACAACTACCGCATAGTGCGCGGCAGCACGGACCCCAGGGCCATGGTCTGCTGTGTTGTAAAGGCCGACTGCTACGGCCACGGGGCATTGAGGACAGCCGCTGAGCTCCAGAGCCTGGGCGCCGACTGGTTTGCCGTATCAAATCTTGAGGAGGCCCTACAGCTGCGCCGTGGCGGGATAGTCCGGCCTGTGCTGGTACTGGGCTTCACCCCGCCGGAGGAGGCCGGGGCGCTGGCGAAGGGGGATATCTCCCAGTGCGTGTACTCTATGGACTACGGGGAGAAGCTCTCGCTGTGCGCGGCGGCAATGGGCGTGAAGGTGAAGGTGCATTTGAAGATAGACACCGGCATGAGCCGCTTGGGATTTTACTTCCAGGATATTTTCAGGGACGAAGGGGCCATAGGTGAGGTAATAAAGGCCTGCTCCCTGCCGGGGCTCCTGCCCGAGGGGGTCTTCTCCCACTTCGCCGTGTCCGACGAGGGAGAGGAGGGGGACGCCTTTACCATGCGGCAGTTCGGCTGCTTTAAGGAGCTCTCTGAGGCCCTGGTACGGGCGGGGATCGGAAGCGGGCAGCCGCTGCTCAGGCACTGTGCCAACTCGGCGGCGGTGTTTGACTATCCCCTTTCACACCTGGACATGGTGCGGGCCGGGGTGGTGCTCTACGGCCTGTACCCCTCGGCAAAGCTGAGGGCCAGGCCGGAGCTCCGGCCTGTTCTGGCTCTGCGCTCGGTGGTGTCCCATGTGAAGACAGTGCAGCCCGGGGCGACCATAAGCTACGGCAGGAAATTTACGGCAGAGCGGGAAATGCGGGTGGCGACAGTGCCGGTGGGCTACGCCGACGGCTACCCCAGGGCCCTTGGGACCGGCGGTGCGGCGGTGCTCATCAGGGGCAGGCGCTGCCCGGTGCTGGGGCGCATATGTATGGACCAGCTCATGGCGGACGTGACCGAGCTGCCGGAGGCGAGCATGGGCGACCGGGTGACCCTCATAGGCCGGGACGGCGGGGAGGAAATATCCGCCGGGGAGGTGGCGGGCTGGGAGGACACCATCAGCTATGAGGTGGTCTGCGCCCTGTCAAAGCGCGTGCCGAGGGTGTACCTGAAGGACGGCAGGGTGGAGAGCATATATAATCAGCTGCTTTCAGAGTAAATATCAGCGCCTTCAAAGGGCATAATAGCCCTTGGGAGGTGCTGTTTTATGGAAAAGCCAAAGAGAAGGATAGACTATAGGGAGCACGAGGAGCCGGCGGGGGAGCAGTTTCCGGACCTATCAAATGTGGCCTCTGCCAATGAGTGTACCGGGCTGATGTACAAGACCCCGAAGGATAGGGAGGAGTGGGAGAGCTACCAGGAGCTCTCCTCCATGGCGATACCGAAAAAGAAGCGCCAGGAAAAGTGAAAGGGGCGGGGTGACCCGCTCCCTTTTTTGTGAAAAACAGGTTGCAATGTGCCTGGACGTGTGATATACTGAAATAATATCCAAAAGCACACCAAGTTTATGAAGAAGGAAGTGTCAGTAGTTATGAAAAAGCGTGTTCTCTCACTGCTCATGGCTGTGGTCATGCTGGTATTAGTGCTGCCGGTCATGAGCGCCTCTGCTGCCAAGGGGCAGGTATTCTCCGATGTGTACCGGGGAAAATGGTTTGCAAAGTATGTCTATCCGGTGTCCGAGGCCGGGATCATCAACGGCGACGGAAAGGGCAAGTTCAACCCAGGCAGCAAACTCAAGCGTTGCGACGTTATCACCATGCTGTCACTCTCGGCAAAGACTCCCGAGGAGCTCAAGGAATATGAGGATATGGAGCTGTGCCCGGACTCTAAGAAGGGCCAGTGGTACACAAAGTCTGTAAACTGGGCCGCCCAGGAGGGGATCATCCCGCCGGGCGAGAACTTCAGGCCCAAGGACGATATCACCCGCATGGAGACAGTTGAGCTGGTATACTCCATGCACAAGGCACACCCCGAGGTGGTGCCACTTACCCCTATGAGGGACCCCCTGACGTTCCCCGATACCGGCGGCCTGTCCTCTGAACAGAAGGAGGCCCTTGACGCCTGTACCAGCGGCAATGTCATCGACGGCACAGGCTCCGGAGCCTTTGACCCTTCGGGACTTCTGCAAAGGGACCAGGCCTCCAGGATAATCTGCGATATGCTGGAGCTTGAGACCTGGGAGGACTCAAAGATTCCCGAGAAGCCGAAGCCGCAGTTTGTGGCCCCCACCACAGGGTATAAGAACGGCGCTACATATGTGGAGTTCGACCCCCAGTTCTTTAACGGGAAAATAGCCCTGGCTAACGGCAGGCTCGACTCGGCAGCCTCCTACAGCAGCATCCTCAGCGGCCAGAACGCCTATATTGCCGTGAACGGAGCTATGTTCAACCACCTTAATGGCGCAAATACCACCTACGGCTCCTTTGTGAGCAACGGCAAGGTGCTGCGCATTATGAGGCCTGATACCACGGGCGTCAAGCGCGAGGCCGCTTTCGTAATTGATTCCAACGGCAAGGCCAGTATCCAGTGGATGAATATAAACCAGAGAGTGGCCCGGGTCTCCTCTGCGGACGGCTCAAAGACAAAGCCCATTGCGAGCGTGGGTGTTAATACCACCGTTTCGGCAAAAGACGGCGCAAGAATGGTATATACCAGCGAGTTTGCCTCAAAGGTCAGCGGCAAGGTGGCATACGCTTTTGCCGTTGACAGCAGCAACACTATCACGAAGGTCTATACCTCGGCTTCAGACGTGCCGGTGCCAAAGGGCGGCTATGTGCTGTTTACCAGGGTGGCCCGTGACTCCTGGACAGACAGGTTTTTCACCTTGGCTGAGGCCGGTGACAAGCTGGAGCGTACCTTCGAATACGTGGGCTCCACAGTCCAGAATGTCCAGACACTTATCTCCTGCGGCCCCACTGTGCTGAAAAATGGCGCGATCTTCACAAACTACGCCTCTGAGGGCAACTACGACTCCCACGTGCTTGGCAGCGGGCTCCATATGCTCATAGGCGTAAAGGCGGACGGCAAGGTGGTCATAGCTTACGCCAGCGGCAGCCAGCAGAGCATGGGCAATATTATGAAGTCCCTGGGCTGCACAAGCGCCATAAATGTTGACGGCGGAGCCTCTACCTATCTTAACTGCAACGGAAAGACCTTTATAACGCCAAGCAGAAGCCTTACAAATATGCTGGTCTTCACAAAAAAATAAGGAGCTCATTATTATGCAGGACATTGACCTAAGGCTCACAGCAGTGCGCCCCAGCCCGCGCCAGCTTGTCCTTCAGCAGATGGAGTTCTATGCCTTTGCCCACTTTACGGTGAACACCTACACCGGCCTTGAGTGGGGGGACGGCACCGAGGACCCGGGGATATTTAACCCCCTGGAGTTCGACGCCTCCCAGTGGGTTTCCGCCCTGAAAGCGGCGGGGATGAAGGGTCTGATACTCACCTGCAAGCACCACGACGGCTTCTGCCTGTGGCCCAGCAAATATACCCGGCACACCGTCGCCGCCAGCCCCTTCCGGGGCGGCAGGGGGGATGTGGTAAGGGAGGTCTCCGGCGCGTGCAGGGACGGGGGCATAAAGTTCGGGGTGTACCTGTCGCCATGGGACAGGCACCAGCCCTGCTACGGCTCGGGGAAGGAATATGACGACTATTTTGTGGGCCAGCTCACGGAGCTGCTCACAGGCTACGGAGAGATATTCGCCGTCTGGTTCGACGGGGCCTGCGGCGTGGGGCCCGGCGGAAAGAAGCAGGCCTATGACTGGGAGAGGTACTACGAGACGGTCAGGCGGCTGCAGCCGGGGGCCTGCATGAATGTGTGCGGGCCGGATATCCGCTGGTGCGGCAATGAGGCCGGGAGCACCCGAGGATCGGAGTGGAGCGTTGTGCCCAGGCGTATGAGGGACACGGAGAAGATAGCGGCGGACAGCCAGCAGGCGGACAGTGAGGAGTTCCGCCAGAGGGAGGTCAGCGCCACGGATATGGACCTTGGCAGCAGGGAGATACTCCGGGGGGAGACAGAGCTTATCTGGTATCCCGCCGAGGTGGACACGTCCATACGTCCCGGCTGGTTTTACCACCCAGAGGAGGATGGCAGGGTCAAGGGCCTTGATGAGCTCTTCGACACATACCTGCGCTCGGTGGGCGGCAACGCGACGCTGCTGCTGAATATACCCCCGGCAAAAAGCGGCCTGTTCCATGAAAACGATGTGTCGCGCCTTAGGGAGCTGGGGGAGCGAATAAATAAGGCTTTCGCCAATAACCTGCTTGTGGAGGCGGAGCTCTCTGCAGAGGGCGCGGAGCCCGGGCACGGGATAGACTGCGCCAGGGAGGACGGCTATGGGGAATATTTTAAAGGAAGAGGAAGCTCCTGCGAGATAGCCGTCAGATTCCCGAAAGAGACAGAGGTCTCCTACATCATGCTCAAGGAAAATATTACAGACAGCCAGAGGATCGAGCGCTTCAGGGTATTTGACGGCGGCAGGCTGCTCTTTGAGGGCACGGTGGTGGGGTACAAGAAGATTGTACGCCTGCCCGAGCCTGTGAGGACCGGGCTGCTGCGCATATGTATAGACGACTCGCGGTGCTATCCCACGCTCTCCTTTATGGGCGTATACTGAGGACAAAAAACCGGACCCTGTAAAAAGGGTCCGGTTTCGTGTGTGTTTACTGGGATTTTCAGCTCTTTTTTGGCGCGAAGCCGGGCTCTTTTCCCCTTTTCTGCAAAAGGGCGATTCCCGCGAACACCAGCCCCAGCATTATAAGTGAGGCGGCTATAGTCACAGGGGCGCTGCGGGAGAAGCCCGCCACTATGTAGCCCAGAAAGCACACCGCCGCCACTAAAGTGGCATAGGGCAGCTGGGTCTCAACGTGGCGCAGGTGGTCGCACTGGGCGCCGGTGGAGGCCAGTATGGTGGTGTCGGAGATGGGGGAGCAGTGGTCGCCGTAGACGGAGCCCGCCAGGGTTGCTCCCAGGGAGGGCATGAGCACGGCGGCTCCGGCGGGGCCTGAGCATATCATGGAGACGATGGGCAGGAGTATGCCGAAGGTGCCCCAGGCGGTGCCCATGGAGAAGCTTAAAAAGGCCGCGACCGCGAAGACGATGGCGGGTATCAGGCTCATGGAGATATGCCCGCCGGAGACTACGCTGCTCACAAAGTTCCCGGTGCCTATCATTTCTCGGCAAACGCCGCCCAGGGCCCAGGCTAGGATAAGTATGGTGAGGGCGGGTATCATGGTCTTGATACCGTCGATAATGCCGGACATGAACTCCTTCATGGTCATTATCCTCCTGGGCAGGTACATGGCAAGGGCCACAAGCAGCCCCGCGAAGGTGCCCAGGGTGAGCCCGGCTACCGGGTTCTGGCCTATGGCCTCGGCAAAGCTCACGCCCTGGAAGAAGCCCCCCACATATGCCATGCCCAGGATGGCGGTGATAATAAGGGTGACGATGGGCAGCACCAGGTCCAGCACCGTGCCTTTGGGCTCTATGGCGCTCTCCATGGTGCCGGAAGCCTCCGGCGGGTACTGGGGGGACTCCTCGGCCTTCTTCATGGGCCCGAAGTCAAAGCTTGTGGCGCTGAGGAAGAACACCATTGCAATGGTGAGCAGGGCGTAGAGGTTAAAGGGGATGGTCTGCACAAAGGCCCCAAGCCCCCCGGCCTCCTCCACCTCCGAGGCCACGGCAACCGCCCAGCTTGAGATGGGGGCGATAATGCAGATTGGCGCGGCGGTGGCGTCCAGAAGGTATGAAAGCTTTTCCCGGGATATCTTATGCTTGTCGGTAATGGGGCGCATTACGGTGCCGACGGTAAGGCAGTTGAAGCCGTCGTCCAGGAAAATCATCAGGCCCAGTAGCGCGGTGGTGAGCTTGGCTGAGCGCCGGGTCCTAATGCGCCTGATGGCCCACTGGCCATAGGCGGCGGTGCCCCCTGAGCGGGTGACTGTAACCACCAGGGAGCCCAGCAGGACCAGGAAGATTATCATATAACCGTTGTCCCCGATTTTCACAGCCATCATGTCAAAGACGTATGTAACCGCCCGGAGCAGGCTGCTGCCGGTGGAGAAGCAGTACACGCACATGCCGGTGAATATCCCCAAAAACAGGGACGAGTACACCTCCTTTGTGAGCAGGGCCAGGGTGATGGCTACCACCGGCGGCAGTATCGAAAGCCAGCCGGCGTCTATCATTTCTAATCCCATAATTATCTCCTCCTGTTTTGCTTTTGAAAAGTATACCGTAATAGTATACTTCTTTGATAGTGTTTTGGCAAGGGGGATCGTTTGATTTTTGGGGATATTTGTGATACAATCAAAAATGTAAAGAGATCCGCAAGCGATATGTCATATTTATGCCTAAAGGCTGTCTATATAGATGAGAGGAGGGTCTGTATGGACGACGACAGTATTATCCGGCTGTACTGGGACAGGGACGAGCGCGCGATTGAGATAACTGACAAAAAGTACGGCCCGTACTGCGGGGCTATAGCGGGGAACATCCTGGGCAGCAGGGAGGACAGGGAGGAGTGCCTGAACGACACATATATCCGCGCCTGGAACTCCATGCCGAAGGACTGGCCCGGGCGGCTTCCGGCGTATCTTGGCAGGATGACCAGGAACCTGGCCTTCAACAGATATAAGCGTGAACGCGCGAAAAAGCGCGGCGGGGGAGAGGCCGATTTGGTGCTGGAGGAGCTTTCGGAGTGCGTGTCAGGGGCTGAAAGCGTGGAGGGGGCTATGGACAGGCGGGAGCTTATTGAGGCTATAGGAGTGTTTGTAAGGGGCCTGCCGGAGAATAAGCGGAGCATATTTGTGCGCCGTTACTGGTACGCCGACAGGGTGGACAAGATAGCCCGGGACAGGGGGCTGGCGCCGGGGACGGTCTCGAAAACCCTCGAGCGCACACGCAAGCAGCTTAGGGGCTATTTGACTGAAAGGGGCTTTGAGCTATGACGAGAGAGGATCTCTTTGAGGTTTTAGGAGATTTGGAGGATGACCTGGTGCTGGAGGCCAGGATGGATAAAAGGAGGAGGCCAAGCTGGAGGGCTATAGTTCCGGCGGCCTGCCTGTGTGCTGTGGCTGTGGTTGCCGTGCTCTGGCTCAGGAGCCCTCCCATGGACAGCGGGAACCTTGACGGCGAGCCCTGGGGATACAATAAGTCCTGCGAGGCGGCGCCAATGGTCTGTGTGGGCCGGGGGCTGTACAGGATAACGGGGGAGCAGCCTGAGCTTGAGGGGCGGGAAGCTGAATTTTTCTATCTGGGGGAGATATCCTCCAGGGTGGATTCATCCCAAAAGCCCAGGGAGGATTTCCAGGCCAACGACGATATTATAGGCGCGAAGGTCTATAAATTTGACGAAAATATTGTGGTGGATATAGACGGCAAGTATTGGCTCTATGAGCTGGTATACAACTATATGGACTAGGGGGAATTTTAAATGACGCTGTACCTTGCCTATGGAAGCAACCTGAATCTAAATCAGATGGCAGAGCGCTGCCCGGGGGCGAAGGCCGTGGGGAAAGGGGAGCTTCCCGGCTGGCGGCTGGCCTTCCGGGGCGCACAGCGGGGGTACTACCTGACGCTGCTGCCGGAGCCGGAGGGGAAAGTGCCGGTAGGGGTGTGGGAGGTCACGCCGGAGGATGTCAGAAGGCTGGACGAGTACGAGGGGTACCCGGAGTTTTACTATAAAACAGAGCTGGAGGTGGAGTACAGTTCCGGCGGTGGGGGGCGCCGGGAGCGGGCGCTTATCTACATAATGAGGGAGGGCTATGGCCCGGGCGCGCCAACGGAGGAATACTATCAGGGGTGCGTTGAGGGCTTCAGGTCCTTCGGCCTTGATACTGCCGGGCTGGAGGAGGCCTATAGGGAGGTAGAGTAGGGGCGCAACAGGCAGTTGCTTTTATTTTCCGGCAGGATATGCTATGATAGCATCGAAAGGTGGGATCTGAAATGGAGACTAAAGACATCATTGTGGATTTAAGGACTAGATCGGGGATGTCCCAGGAGGAGCTTGCGGAGAAGGTGTTCGTCACCCGCCAGGCGGTGAGCCGTTGGGAGAATGGGGAGACCACGCCGGGTACAGACACCCTGAAGCTGCTGTCAAGGCTGTTTGACGTGTCCATAAACACACTGCTGGGCTCGCCGAGGCAGCTTATCTGCCAGTGCTGCGGGATGCCCCTTGACGACGGCTCCGTAAGCCGTGAGACTGATGGAAGCGTCAACGAGGACTACTGTAAGTGGTGCTATACCGATGGGAAGTTCGTGTACGAGGATATGGACTCCCTGCTGGATTTTCTTTCGGAGCATATGGCCAATGAGAGCTTTACAAAGGAGCAGGCCAGGGAGTATTTCAGTAAGGAGCTGCCGAAGCTCCGGCACTGGGCAAAATAAAATTTTAGGGCGGACCGAATGGGGTCCGCCCTGCTTGCTTATGTTATGGTTTATGCTTATAGCTTAAGCTATTGCATGGCCCCCATGGAAATGCAGATCATCCCCTAATACGGTGCTTTTGATCATTTCCACGGAGATTTTCCCGGAAAAACATGGATTTATCCTTGCAGAAACCGCGGTTTTGCTGTAAAATAAAATTATGAATTTTTTGCGAACGAAAGGATTGTGGATTTATGCAGGAACAAAATGCGGGAGGCCTTTTCCCAAAGCGTCCCTTCAGGACCCACGGCGGCGCGCCGGTGCCGCACCATAAGAACACCTCCGGCGGGCAGTCGAAGACCATGCCGCCCCCACAGAGGGTGATACTGCCCATGCAGCAGCATATCGGCGCGCCCTGCGAGCCGGTGGTGAAAAAGGGGGACCATGTGTATCTCGGGCAGGTAGTGGGTGACAGCGAGGGCTATGTCAGCGCCCCTATACATGCCTCTGTGTCCGGGACGGTAGCGGAGATAAGGAACGTGATGCTCACAGGGGACAGGCCTGTGGAGGCGGTGGTCATCGACTCCGACGGGCTCATGGAGCCGGACCCCTCTATAAAGCCCCCGGAGCCCATCACAGACAAGAAGTCCCTGGCTGAGGCGGCGAGGGCCTCGGGGCTTGTGGGGCTTGGCGGCGCGGGCTTCCCGGCCCATGTGAAGCTGAATGTGCCGGAGGGCAAGAATATTGACACGCTTATTATAAACGTGGCGGAGTGTGAGCCTTATGTCACCTCGGACCATAGGGAGGCTCTGGAGAACGGCAAAAACGTGCTGGACGGTATCTATAAGGTCAAGGAGATACTGGACGTTCACAGGGTGCTGATAGCCGTCGAGGACAATAAGCCAGACGTCATAGCGGAGCTGCACCGGATCGCGGACAATGGGGAGATGGACCCGAAGGACGAGGTCAGGGTGCTGGCATTAAAAAGCCGCTACCCCCAGGGGGCCGAGAAGGTGCTGGTCCAGGCCTGTACCGGGAGGAAGGTCCCGGCGGGAGGTCTGCCTGCGGACGTGGGGTGCCTGGTGATGAATATAGCCTCGGTGTCGTTCCTTGCAAGCTTTATGCGCACTGGAATGCCGCTGACGAAAAAGCGCGTAACCATAGACGGCTCGGCTATAAAGGAGCCACAGAACGTGATAGTGCCGATCGGCACGCCTATTAAAGACGTGATAGGGTTCTGCGGCGGATATAAGTCCGAGCCCAGGAAAATGCTTATGGGCGGGCCTATGATGGGTATAGCCATAGTCAGCGACGAGCTGCCTATTTTAAAGCAGAACAACGCTATTCTGGCCTTTGACGAGAACGAGGCAAAAATGTATGAGACCACCGACTGTATACGCTGCGGGCGGTGCGTGGCGGCGTGCCCCATGAACCTTATGCCCACGAAGCTTGAGAAGGCCGCCCAGAAGAAGGACGCGGAGGCCCTTATGGAGCTGGATGTTATGACCTGCATGGAGTGCGGCTGCTGCGCCTTCTCGTGCCCGGCGGGGCGGCGGCTGGTGCAGAGTATCAGGCTTGGCAAGGCCTATGTGAGAAAGGCAGGGAAAAAGTAAATGGATAAGCTTATAGTATCGTCTTCCCCGCATTTTAACGGCAGGAAGACCACTCAGAATATAATGCTGGACGTGATAATCGGTCTTATGCCCGCGGCTATAGCGTCCATAATCATCTTTGGGCCCAGGGCCTTTTTGGTAATTGCGGTGTGCATAGCCAGCTGTGTACTCAGCGAGTACCTTTCAAGAAAGGCGATGAAGCGGCCACAGACCGTTATGGACCTTTCCTGCGTCGTGACCGGGCTGCTGCTGGCCTTGAACCTGCCGGTGACTATCGACCCCTTAATAGCGGCCTTCGGCGGCGTGATAGCCATAGTGGTGGTAAAGCAGATGTTCGGCGGGATAGGCCAGAACTTCGTGAACCCGGCCCTTACCGCCAGGATAGTGCTGATGAACTCCTTCCCCGCACGGATGACCCACTGGGCGGCGGCTTTTGACTACGGAGCCACCGCCGACGCGGTGACTACCGCCACGCCGCTATCCGGTCAGATGTATGTAAACTCCCCGGGCAGCGCCCCGGACTATATGCAGCTGCTGCTGGGCACCCACGGCGGGTGCCTGGGGGAGACCTGCGCCCTGGCTATTTTGATCGGCGGGCTGTATCTTATCGTGCGCAATGTGATAAGCCCGGTGATACCTGTTACATATCTGGCCACTGTGGCGGTGTTCTCGGCAATACTGGGCCGGGACCCGCTGTTTGACCTGCTGGCAGGGGGCCTGATGCTGGGCGCGTTCTTCATGGCGACGGACTATACCACCAGCCCGCTGTACTTTAAGGCGCGGATAGTCTTCGCCATAGGCTGCGGCCTGATGACGATTATCATAAGGGAATTTGGTTCCCTGCCCGAGGGCGTGAGCTACTCTATAGTGCTCATGAACATTATCACTCCCCTTATCGAGCGGTATGTGAAGCCCACCGCTTTCGGCAAGCCCAAGGAGAAAAAGAAGAAGGAGGGAGCGGCATGAACGGCTTGAACGCTAAAACGGTACTGGCCCCGGCGGCTGTCCTTTTGGTGATATGTATTCTGGTCTCGGCGGCTTTAGCGGGGACGAATCTGCTGACAAGGGACCGCATAGCGGAGGCCGCGGCACAGAAGGCCGAGGAGAGCCGTATGGTGGTGCTCCCCGGGGCGGAGAGCTTTGAGGAAAGGGACGGCCACTATGTGGGTCTGGACGGCAGCGGCAATTCCGTAGGCTATGTCTTTGAGACCGAAGGCAAGGGCTATGGCGGGTCGGTAAACGTTATGACCGGCATAAGCGCCGAGGGCAGCATAACCGGCGTGGTTATCCTGAGCCACGGCGAGACCCCGGGCCTTGGGGCCAACGCCGAGAAGGAGAGCTTCCGGGACCAGTACAAGGGCCAGCCCGCCGCCAATCTTGCGGGCGGTATCAGTGTAGTGAAGTTCCAGACCCCCCAGGAAGGGGAGATCCAGGCCATGACCGGGGCCACCATTACCAGCACCGCCGTGACCAACGCGGTGAACAGCGCTATAGAGCAGTACCAGAACGCCTACGCTTCGGAAGGGGGCAACTAAAATGGACGGAAAAAAGAGCCTTTTACAGGAATTTACCAAGGGTATCATCAGGGAAAACCCGGTATTGAGACTGGTGTTGGGGTGCTGTGCCACGTTGGCGGTGACCACCGCCGCCAGCAACGCCATCGGCATGGGCGCGGCCACCACCTTCGTGCTGGTCTGCTCCAACGCGGTCATCTCCCTTTTGCGCAACGTGATACCAAATAAGGTGCGCATACCGGCGTTTATCACCATTATCGCCGGGTTCGTCACCATCGTGCAGATGTTCATCAAGGCCTTCTCCCCGGCGCTTGACACGGCCCTGGGGGTGTTCCTGCCCCTTATCGTCGTGAACTGCATTATTTTGGGCCGGGCCGAGATGTTCGCAAGCAAGAATAAGGTGCTGCCCTCTATTATAGACGGCCTGGGCATGGGCGTGGGCTTCACCGCCGCCATGCTGGCAATGGGCATAATCCGTGAGCTTTTCGGCGCGGGGACGGTCTTCGGACTGCCTGTGCTCTCGGGCTTTATGGAGCCCATCATAATCTTCCTGCTGCCTCCCGGGGGCTTCTTCGTGTTCGGCATGCTCATAGCCCTGTCGGGCAAGCTCTCAAAGGAGGGCAGGGCTCCTGAGTCTACCGGCTGCGCGGGCTGCCCTCTGGCGGCCTCATGCTCCAAGATAACCGAGAAGGAGGGTAAATAATGGACGCTCAAATGATACGCTCCCTGGTGGCTATATTTTTAGCGGCTATACTGACGGAGAACTATGTCTTAAATAAATTCCTGGGCATCTGCCCCTTTTTAGGGGTCTCAAAGAAGCTGGACACGGCCTTCGGCATGAGCTGCGCCGTGACTGTAGTTATGGTGATCGCCACGGCGGTGACCTGGCCCCTCTATACCTATGTGCTGGTGCCACAGGGCCTGGAGTATTTACAGACGCTGGTGTTTATCCTGGTGATAGCGGCCCTGGTGCAGCTTCTGGAGACTGCCCTGCACAAGTATATGCCCCCCCTCTACAACTCCCTTGGCATATACCTGCCCCTTATCACCACCAACTGCGCCGTGCTGGGCGTGACAATGCTGGTGCTGGAGAAGGGGGCCGCCGACCCCAGCTTCGGATTTGTCCAGTCACTGGTGAACGCCTTCGGCTCCGGCGTGGGCTTCCTGGTCGCCATGCTGCTTTTTGCCGGGGTTCGGGAGAGGTTGGAGGACTGCGATATCCCGGAGACCTTTAGGGGCCTGCCCATTACCCTGGTGGCGGCGTCTTTGGTGGCGGTGTCATTCCTTGGTTTTAATGGGGTCGTGGACAGGCTGGCGGGATAAAATATTTTTAAAGCTTGTGCGAACAGATCCCGGTTTGATGACTTCTTATAGGCAGAGGGATATGTTGTGCCCTAAAAAGACGTATAAGGAGGGGCATATCATGAAAAAGGCTATTGCAATTTTAATGGCAGCATGGGCTAAATAATTGACACGGAGACCGAAGGGCAGGAGCCCCTGCGGGTGTTTATAGATGTGGAGTTTGGGAGCAAGGTGTTTACATCAGTCCAGGGATCATTAGGGGACTGTGAGGCCGAGATCACAAAGGGCGGCAAGCCGAAATATAAGAAATTCCAGGATGTGATAGCAGAACTGGGCGGGCCGGAAAATATCAAGCTGGAGTTCCCGCCAAAGTGCGGTGATGAGCGCGACGCTTACATGACAGCCTTGCGCACGGAGATAATGGCCGGAAAGGGCCCGGACGTGTTTGTGGCACTCAGCGGCTACGGCAACCCTGGGATGACCCATCTCTTTCCAGGCTCTGCAGAGAGGATGCTCTCTTTCGATTTCCGAAGCAGGCCATGGAGCGCAATATTTTCCTGCCCCTGGATGAGTATATAGAAAAAGCCCGGTTTATGGAATGGGACAAGCTGACGCCGGTGATAATGGACGCGGGGCGAAACGGGCGCGGACAGCTCCTCATGCCCATGACCTATACTGTGCCGGTATCCGTGTTTAAAAGCGAGGATATTGATTTCAGGCTGGACGGCAATACCGGGCTCGCCTGGAAGGATATGCTATCTGGCGGGCCCGAGATGGCCGCTTCTGCATCAGAGTCCCACGCCTCCCTGCAGAGCGCCGCGCTTTTTCCCATCGCGGACTATAAAAAGGACGAGCTGGCTATGACCGAGGATGAGCTTTTGGACTACATCACCTTTCGTAAGGCGGCAAGCGAGCTGCACGGCGGCCCGTCAAAGCCCATAGAGGACCTGGTGCATAATACGTACATGCGCATGAATATGATGCTTGCTGAAAGTTAGCTGAATATATATGACTTAATCTTCATGGGGCCCTGCCCCAGAAAGGATCGTGACAACAATGGAAATACTTACACCCATTATGATCGTAGGGATCATCGGACTTCTGGCCGGAATAGTGCTGGCGGTGGCCTCGGTGGTCATGGCCGTGCCCAAGGACGAGCGGGCCGAGGCCCTTGAGGCCATACTGCCCGGGGCAAACTGCGGGGCCTGCGGCTACTCAGGCTGCCCGGGCTATGCGGCGGCGATGGCAAAGGGTGAGGCCGTGCCGGGGCTCTGCTCTCCCGGCGGGGCGGATGTGGCGAAAAAGTGCGGGGAGATACTGGGCTCCGGGGACGTGGAGATGGAGCGCAGGGCCGCCTTTGTGCGCTGTATGGGCAGCGCCGACAACACCACCGAGAAGATGGATTACGACGGCCTTGAGGGCTGTACTGCCGCGTCCCTGCTGGGCGGGGGTGCCTCCAGCTGCCGCTTCGGGTGCCTGGGGCTTGGGGACTGCCTTGCCGTATGCGACTACGGCGCCATTAAGATATGCAACGGCGTAGCGGTTATAGACGCCGAAAAATGCGTGGCCTGCGGCAAGTGTGAGAAGGCCTGCCCCAAGGGGCTCATCAGGCTGGCACCGGTGAAGCAGATGGCGGTGGTGCGCTGTTCAAGCTGTGATAAGGGCAGGGACACCATGCAGAGCTGCAAGGTGGGCTGTATAGGCTGTATGAAGTGCCAGAAGACCTGCGAGGCGGGGGCCATAACCGTGGGGAGCGGCCTTGCCGTTGTGGACCCGGATAAGTGCACCGGCTGCGGCAAATGCGCCGAGGCCTGCCCAAGGCATATAATCACCATGTGCGGGGTGCAGTGAAATGCCCGGGATGACCAGGCAGGAGCTGAGGGAAAGGGTATCCTTAGGGAAGCTTGCCTCGCTCTACGTTCTTTGGGGAGAGGAGAAGCTGCTGCTCAAGCCAGCCGCGGGGAAGCTGATAGACAGGGCCTCCGGGGAGAGCTTCCCTGAGTTTAACAGCGCCCGCTTTACAAACGACTCCGAGGTCGAGAAGATAGCCGCCGCTGTGGAGGCCCTGCCATTTATGGCGGAGCATAAATGCGTTGCGGTGTCGGACTTTGACCCAGAGACAAGATCCTCCGAGGACCTGGAGCGTATCTGCTCGCTTATGGAGGGCCTGCCGGACACAGCCACCCTGGTGTTCTACTACCCCACCATCGATATCCCGAAAAAGAGGCCGGCAAAGTGGAAAAAATTCCTGGACAGGGCGGAGAAGCACGGCTATATGGTGGACTTCCAGAAGATGGGGGACGGGGATATGTATAGGATGATGAGAAAGGGGGCCCAGCGCCAGGGCTGCGAGCTGCCGGAGAAAAGCTTCTACAGGCTTATGGAGTATGCGGGGAAGGACCTTAACACCATTAGCCGGGAGCTTGAAAAGCTCTGCGCCTATACCCTCGGCCTGGGACGTGTGGAGATAACCCCGGAGAGTGTGGAGGAGCTGACCCCAAAGAGCGCCGAGATAAAGGTGTTTAAAATGGTAGGGGACCTGACAGCGGGGAGATATGAGGCGGCATATAATGGACTTGACCAGGTGCTCTCCCAGGGGGAGGAACCTGTGTCGGTGCTGGGCGCCATGGCCTCGGCCTATATCGATATGTACAGGGTAAAGACCGCCCTTGAGAGCGGGCTCACAGGCGACGCCGTTACCGAATACGCCCCCGAGTATAAGGGAGGGGGCAGCTTTAGGCTGAGAAACGCCGAGCGCTCCTCCAGAAGGCTGAGCCTTAGGAGCATAAAGAAATGCCTGGAGCTGCTTGTGAATGCGGATATGTCCCTGAAGGGCTCGAGCCTTGACCCGAGGCTTGTGCTGGAGGGGCTTATGTCCAGGCTGCTGATGGCGGTGCAGGGCTCATGAGGGTGAAGGAAGCGGTTATAGTGGAGGGTCGCTGCGATAAGGCAAAGCTCAGCTCGCTTATAGAGGGCACGATAGTGGAGACCGGGGGCTTTTCCATATTCAACGACCGGGAGAAGCTGGAGCTGATAAGGCGGCTGGCTGAGAAGCGGGGGGTCATAATCCTGACGGACAGCGACGGCGCGGGCTTCCTTATCCGAAGCAAGCTGAGCTCCTGCCTGCCGCCTAAGCAGGTGAAGCATGCCTATATCCCGGATGTCTACGGCAAGGAGCGCCGCAAGGCAAGGCCCTCAAAGGAGGGTAAGCTTGGGGTCGAGGGGATGGACCTTCCAGTATTGGAGGAGTGCCTTAAAAGGGCGGGGGCCACAATAGAGGACGCCCCCGCGGAAAAGGGTAATGACGGGCTCACAAAGGCCGACCTGTACGAGCTGGGCCTTAGCGGAGGCGGGGGCTCGGCAGAGAGAAGGAAGGCCCTGCAAAAGCGGCTGGGCCTCCCGGAAAGGCTATCGGCAAACGGGCTTTTGCAGGTGCTGGATCCACTGTACACAAAACAGGAGCTTGAGAAGCTTTTATCACTGGAAGGAGAGGATACCCCATGAAAAAATACTTTCTCTTTGACCTGGACGGCACACTTGCCGACACCGGACAGGGCATAACCGAGTGCGTGCAGTACGCCCTGTCTGAGCTGGGCTGGACGCCCCAGGAGGAGGGGTTCCTGCGGCAATTCGTGGGTCCGCCCCTAATGGACTCCTTCCGGGAGTTCTGCGGCATGGGGGAGAACGAGGCAAAGCGGGCCATAAAAATCTACAGGGAGCGCTATAACGCGGCGGGGCTGTACAAGAGCCCGCTGTACCCCAATATTGACAGGCTACTGGCCCGGCTGAGCTCCAGCGCCACACTCTGTGTGGCTACCTCCAAGCGTGAGGAGGGGGCCAGAAAGATACTGGCTATGAGGGATATCGAGCGGTACTTTACCTATGTGGTAGGCGACGACGGCACAAGGCCCACCAAGGCCCATGTGATAGACCAGGCCCTAAGGCTCCTGGGGGAGCCGCCCCTTTCAGAGGTGGTGATGATAGGGGACAGGAGCTATGACATAGAGGGGGCAAAGTGCTGCGGCATAGAGAGCATAGGCGTGGGCTACGGCTACTCCGCCCCCGGGGAGCTGGAGGGGGCCGGGGCCGAGTATACGGCGGGTGACGTGGGGGAGCTCACAAGGCTCTGCACGGCGATGTCCGGGGCAAAGGACAATACCGCCGACGGCAGGGAGCGTGCCCAGCTGTTCCTGGACCTGTATAAGCAGGTGGAGGATGAGCTTGAGGACAAATTCAGAAACTCCCGCAGGCATTATACCAGCGCGGTATATGAGTTTATAAAGGACTATGAGAGCGCCCCCGTAAGGGATAAGCTGGACATATGCAGGCATATCAGGAACCTTATGGCCCACAGCGCCAATATGGACGGAGAGCCGGTGGTGGTGCCGTCACAGCCGGTGGTGGAGGCCCTGCGGGAGGTGCTGGACTTTGTGCAGAGGCCGCCGCTGGCTATCGACTACGCCACCCGGGGGGACCGGGTGTTGAAGGTGGGGGCGGCACAGAAGGTCCTGCGGGTCATGGAGCTTATGGAGAAGAACGGCTACTCCCACGTGCCGGTCATGAAGGAGGACCGGTTCTATGGGGTGTTTAGCTCCGGCTCGGTCATGCGCTATCTCCTGAAAAACCGCGGCAGGGGTCTGACGCCGGAGACCACCATAAAGGATATGAAGGGGTACCTGGCGGTCGAGGAGCACGTGGAGAACTATGAGTTTGTGCCTGCCAACGCTACATATATCTATGTGCGGGGGCGCTTTGAGCAGGTGCGGGCCAGGAACAAGCGGGTTTCCGTTATATTCATAACCAGGGACGGCAAGCCCGACCAGCCGCTTCTGGGAATGCTGACCCCCTGGGACGTGCTGGGGGAGAGCTGAAATATAGAGCGCCCGGCCCCGGTTTATACGGGGCCGGGCGCTTTGCTGTATAAATTTTTAATTAGTTTTTTATAGTCTTCATCAGCAGGGCGATAAGGGCCTCCTTTTCCCCGCCCGTGAGGGGAGCGGTCACCTCGTTGCCCCACTGGCCAAGGTATTTGCGGATGGTGGGGGTGAGGCCATGCCCGCTCTCTGTGAGGTAGAGCTTATTCTGCCGCCGGTCGCTCTGGTCGGTCTCACGGTAGAGGTACCCAAGCTCCTCCAGCTTCTTTACCTTCCGGGCCACGCTGCACTTGTCAAGGTACAGGTGGCCTGAAACCGCGTCCTGGCTGGAGCCGGGGTGGCGGCCCACGTGGAGGAGTATCATGTACATCCCGCCGGAGAGACCGTACTCCTTCAGCTTTTCCCCCATGAAGCGCTTGCGGCTGCGCATGAGGAAGGTGAGGGTGCGCCCGAGGTCCCGGCTGAAGCTGCTGCTCTCTCTGAGCTTTACCCGGCAGACCTCCTCGAACTTGAACTTTGCCGCCACGGTGATATGGTAGAGGGCGTCAAGTTCGGCGGCAAGCTCCCGGTCGGCAATGGCGGCTTCCATGTCTTCGGACTCCAGCACCATTATAAGGTACTCGACCCCGAACAGGGTGGAGCCCACCCCGGTGGACCTGGCCCCGCCCCGCTTGTAGAAGTCTATGCGGCGGCGGGCGTAATCAGGGTCGGGGGCGGCCTCAGGGTCCTCCACCTCAAAGATTATTCTGCACCCCCGGCCCCTGAGCGCCTCCCGCATGAGCCTGAGGCACTCGGTGCCGATACCGGAGCCCCGGCGCTGGGGCTCCACGGCGAAGTAGTTGAGCAGGGCAGTCCTCGGGCTATCCCCGCCGTCGGTTATAAACAGGGCATATGCCGCAAGGCCCTCACTGTCGAAGAAGCCCACCGAGCGCTGGAAGCCCTTGCGTATCAGAGGCTCCATGAGCTTCCAGGGCATTAGCTCGTCGGGAGGGAAGTCACGCTTTAGGCAGGGGGTATAGAGGCTGCCCATTTCTTCAATATTGAGGGTGCGAAGATACATAAAAGCCCGGTCCTTTCGATTGACAGTTTTACTATAGCTTTATATTATAACATAAAAATTCTTAAAGGGCAAGCTTTCGCTTAGTATCAGTTATTGCTTCGGGCTTTGACAATATAACGTAAGGCATGGCACTATTCCCCGGGGCTGTACATCTCAAAGCTGACAAGGCTGGCTATGGGAATGCGCTGTACAGCGTGGCGGTCCGGGCTGGCGGGAGCGCCTGACGCATACCCCACAGCTAGGATGTTGACCGGCTCCAGGCCCTGGGGGAGGGCGAATTCCCGGCGGATAATATCGGGCTTAAAATGGCATATCCATAATGTGCCCAGCCCCAGCTCCGTGGCCTCGAGCATCATATGGTCCGTCAGAATAGACGCGTCTATGTCCGAGGTGTTTTTGCCGTCCAGAGGGCGGGTCCAGGCCCTGGCAGGCCGGGAGCAGACAATTATAGCCAGGGGGGCGCCGTAAATATTCGCGGCCGTCCCAAGCTTGTCCAGGCCCTCCTGCCCCTGCACAACGATAAGCCGGACCGGCTGGAGGTTGGCGGCTGTGGGGGCCGCGTGTGCGGCTGACAGTATTTTCTCCAGCTTCTCAGGCTCAACTTTCCTGCCTGTGTACCCGCGGACTGAGCAGCGGGATCTTGCCATTTCCAAAAAGCTCATAAATAGTTCCTCCTGTTATTAAGCTTGAATTTCAGGTATTCCTGTACTATAATCATATCATAAACAAAGACTTTGACAAGAATGCACTTTTAGGGTATATACTATCTATTTGGAAAGTTAGGGGAGAAGATCATGAGCGCTAAATGCAGGGGCGGATACGACTGCCCGGTGGAGGCCACTATTGACCTGATAGGCGGGAAATATAAGCCTGTTATACTCTGGCACCTTATGGGCGGAACCCTGCGGTACAGTGAGCTGCACAGGCTGGTGCCCAGGGCAACGGACAAAATGCTGGCCCAGCAGCTCAGGGAGCTGGAGAGGGACGGGCTGGTGGACAGGAAGGTATACCCTGTGGTGCCGCCGAGGACTGAGTATTCCCTGACGGACTTAGGCAGCAGCCTCGCGCCGATCCTCTGCGCCATGTGCGACTGGGGCAGGGGTTATCTGGAAGGGCAGGGGCCTGCCCTCTAAACCGCTAGGTATTTCCACCCTGCCCCCCTTGCCTTTTCGACAGTTTTCCTGTATAATAGGGGGGAAATGAGACTCCAAGCCGAAAGGGATGACTATAATGAACGCCAGGCGTTCTCTGTTTATAACTATAACGGTGCTTTTAGTGGCGGTGATAGTGGCGGTATCCGCGCTCACACTGGCCCAGGGGCCCAGGACCAGCGCGGTGAATATGATAAGCCGCAACGGATCCACCGCAGAGGTGGACGATATGTGGGAAGGCAAGATGACTATACACTACTATGAGAATGTGGCCACCAGCAGATTTGGCCCGGAGGACTTTGCCGAGGAGGACGACACCGTATCCTTTGTGGGCAGCGGTGACTCATTCGTGGGCATATCCGTCAACGAGAAGAAGGGGGATATAGACTGGAACCAGGTTAAGGAAAGCGGCAATATAGACTTTGTAATGGTGCGCGTGGGGATCAGGGAGAAGAAGAAGGGCCGCATACGCGTGGATCAGAAGTTCCATGAGAACATGCAGGGCGCGGCCTCTGTGGGCCTGCCTGTGGGGGTGTACTTCTACTCAAAGGCCGTTGAGGACACCGAGGCCGAGGATGAGGCCGCCTTTGTATTAGAGCAGATAAGGGAATACGAGGTGAAATATCCCATTGGCATTTTCTGGGAGTACGACCTGAAGGAGGACGGCAGCCAGGACGAGACCTCCCGGACTGTGAGCCGCAACGGCGACCAGGTCACCGGGTACATAGACTCCTTCTGCAAGAAGATAAGCGTCGCGGGGCATACCCCCTGCTATTTCGCCGAGAAGGGCATGGCCTACGGCAAGCTGGACCTGTCAAGGCTTGCGGGCTATGACCTGTGGTACGGTGAGTACAAGCCATCCCCCAGCTTCTACTATGACTTTAAGATCTGGCAGTACACAGAGGAGGGGAAGGTGCCGGGCATACCGGAGCCGGTCCCGGTGAATATCGCGCTAAAAAAATACGGCAAATAAACTTTTTGCCAGGAAAAGGAGGCAGCGTTTGAATAGGGAAAATATAAAAAAGTTTTCGTTTATATGCGCGGGCGTGGCGCTTTTCGTGGTGGTGCTGACGGTGACGATCGTGCTTGTCACCGGCGGCTCAGAGGAGGAAGAGCTGCCGGCTGAGCCGTCGCGGATCATCCCTGACGGTATGCGCCTTGTGGACGATATATACGACGGCGAGAAGATAATACCCGACTTTGACATTCCCGAGATGAAGTACGACCATGAGGGCTTTTCCACAGGAGAGGACGGCGTGACCAGGTATAAGAACGCCGCCGTGGGCATAGACGTGTCAGAGTTTCAGGGGGAGATAGACTGGTACGCGGTGAAGGCCTCGGGGATAGACTTTGCATTTATCAGGGCGGGCTACCGGGGCATGACCCAGGGGCTGCTGACTGAGGACAGCCGGTTCCAGGAGAACATGAAGAATGCCGGCAGCGCGGGGGTGAAGAGGGGCGTATACTTCTTCTCCCAGGCGGTGACCGAGAGCGAGGCCGCGGCGGAGGCCGGCTTTATTATAGAGAAGCTGCAGGGGGAGAAGCTTGAGTACCCGGTGGTATTTGACTGGGAGCCCCCGGTCCCCTCTGAGGAGCTGCCGGAGAACAGCCTTCGGGCCCACGGCTGTACGGGGGATACGGTGACGAAATGCGCCGCGGCTTTCTGCAAGCGGGTGAAGGAGGCGGGATATATCCCATGTGTCTACTTCAATAAGAACCAGGCATATAATTTTTATGATCTGGAAGAGCTCAGGGACTATGACTTCTGGTACGCCGAGTATAATCCCCTGCCGTCAATGGCGTACAATTTCCGTATCTGGCAGTATACCGACGGCGGGAGCGTGCCGGGGATAGAGACCAGCGTGGATCTGGATATCTGCATGGAGCCATACTAGTGAGTCTGTTTTAAGAGGTCAAATTTGGACCGGGAAACGGCCCTTTATGAGGTGAATACTGATGAAAACAATACGCAAAAAAATCACGGTCTGCCTTATGGCAACGGTCCTGGCCGCCCTGCTGGTGGTAGGGACAGCAAGCATGACCCTGAACTACCGGAGCACCCTTGCTACGGTGGAGCGGATGATGAGCCAGACCGCTACCCTGGCTGCAAGCCGGGTGGAGCAGGAGCTCTCGGCATACAAGAACGTGGCTACGGACACGGGCCTTGTGAGCCAGCTGGCGGACCCTGAGGTGCCGCTGGAGGAGAAGCAGGCGGTCATAGACGAGCGCGTGGCCCTGCACGATTTCCAGAGGGGCAATGTGATCGGCGCGGACGGTATCAGCATTTTCGACGGCAAGGACTACTCGGACCGTGAGTATGTGCAGGAGGCCATGCAGGGGAATACCTATGTATCCGAGCCCCTTATCAGCAAGATAACCGGGGAGCTGTCCATTATGGTGGCGGCGCCGCTGTACTCGGCAGAGGGGAATATAGCCGGGGTGGTGTATTTTGTGCCCCATGAGACCTTCCTCAACGACATAGTCTCCTCTATTAAGATAGGGGAAAACTGCCGGGCGTACATGATAAACAAGAACGGCGACACCATAGCCGACATAACCCTCGAGACCATCACCACCCAGAACGTGGAGAACGAGGCTGCAAGCGACCCCTCCCTCAAGTCCCGCGCGGCCCTGCATGAGGCCATGCGCAGGGGCGAGAACGGCTTCGGGCGCATAAAGTCCTCCGACGGCCCAAGGTTCCTGGCCTATGCCCCGGTAGGAGGCACAGACGGCTGGAGCGTGGCGGTGGCCTCCCCGGAGATAAACTACCTTGCGGACACATATTTCGGCATGTTCCTGAACGTGCTGGTGATAATCGTGTCAATTATGGCCTCCGTAGTGGTGGCCCTGAAGCTCTCCAGCAATATCAGCAAGCCCATGCGGGCCTGCGCCGCCAGGATGAAGCTCCTGGTGGAGGGCGACCTGGAGTCCCCGGCCCCTGAGGCTGTTGGCAGGGACGAGACAGCCGAGCTCACCCGCTCTACCGGGGAGATGGTGGCAGGGCTCAACACCATTATCCACGACATCGATCATCTCTTGAACCAGATGGCAAACCAGAACTTCGATATAGTCTCCGCCCATAGGGAGGCCTATGTGGGTGATTTCCAGAGTATCCTGGAGTCTATGCGCAACCTTAAGGTGGAGCTCAGCGGGACCATACGCCAGATAGACGCCTCGGCGGGGCAGGTGTCCAGCGCCAGCGGCCAGGTGTCAAACGGGGCCCAGGCTTTGAGTCAGGGCTCTATGGAGCAGGCCAGCGCCACGCAGGAGCTGGCGGCAACCATAAACGAGATATCCGAGAGCGCCAAGCGCACCTCCGTAGCCGCCGAGGAGGCCGGGCAGTTTGTAAACCGGGCCGGGGCGCAGCTGGGGATAAGCGTGGGCTATGTGGAGGAGCTTAACACAGCTATGGGCAGGATATCCGAGTCCTCCCAGGAGATCAGCAAGATAATCGAGACCATTGAGAATATAGCCTTCCAGACCAATATACTTGCCCTGAACGCCGCCGTTGAGGCCGCAAGGGCCGGCTCGGCGGGCAAGGGCTTTGCCGTGGTGGCAGACGAGGTGAGGAACCTTGCCAACAAGTCAGACCAGGCGGCAAAGGCCACGAAGAGCCTTATTGAGACGTCTATAGCCGCTGTCAGCGAGGGCAGCGAGGTGGTGGGCAAGGTCACCGGCTCACTGGAGCAGACCAGCGTTTACGCCGGGCACGTGACCGAACAGATGGGCCTGGTGGTGGAGGCTGTGGAGAAGCAGACGGAATCCATCGCCCAGATAACCGAGGGCGTGGAGCAGATATCCACGGTGGTGCAGAGCAACTCCGCTACGGCGGAGCAGAGCGCGGCTGCAAGCGAGGAGCTTTCTGCGGAGGCCAACGGCCTAAAGCAGCTGGTGGACCAATTCACCTTGGCTTCGGAGTAAACCTGTGCAAGCCGCGCCAGGATTTTTCCTGCCGGATATGGTATGATGTGCTCACATAAGGGGGCGGGAAGTATGGCGACGGAGTTTTTACAGCAGGCTATAAACTTTATGGAGGAGCATATCCTGGAGGATATCGGCTATGTGGACGCGGCAAAGGCCGTGGGCATGTCGGGGTACAGCTTCCACCGGGTGTTCAGCTTTACAGTAGGCATGACGGCCAACGAGTATATCCGTAGCAGAAGGCTGAGCCTTGCAGGGCAGGAGCTTCGGGACGGCGGCATATCTGTGCTGGACGCGGCATTGAAGTATGGCTATGAGTCTCCGGAGAGCTTCACAAAAGCCTTTGCAAAATTCCACGGCTCTACTCCCAGGCAGGCAAAGGGCGCGGGGGCCACGCTCCGGCTTTTCGAGCCTCTTATGATAAAAATTACCATAGGAGGCGGCAGTATGCTGGAGTACAGGATCGAGCACAGGGAGAGCATGAGGTTTGTTGTGGTGAAGCGCGCTTTCGACAACGAGACCCTTATGGACGCGCAGGGGCACAGTATCCCGGAGTTTTGGGACGAGTGCAGGGAGAAGGGGATGATAGAGCCGGCGAGGGAACTTCACCCGGAGGGAAAGAGGGACCTTTACGGCCTGTGCAGGCCTGTAAAAAAGAGTGAGACGGAGTTTTACTACGGCATCGGCGTGCGGGACAGCGGGCGCATTGGCGAGCTTACTAAGGCCGGGGAATACGACATATGGGAGACGGAGTCCGCGGACTATGCGGTGTTCAAGTGCAAGGGCCCGGACGGCGGGTGCATAGGCGAGGCCTGGGACAGATTTTTTAAGGAGTTCTGCCCGCAGACAGGCTATACCCAGACGGGCCAGCCGGACTTCGAGCTCTACTATGAACAGGGAGAGCCGGGAGTTTTCTGCGAGCTGTGGGTGCCGGTCAGAAAGGGCTGGGACAGTTAGATATCTTTTGGGAGGGGACGCGTCCGCGCCCTCTCCTCTTTTATGTGCTTTTTTATATAGAAATATAAAAATATTAAGAAACCCCTTGTGTTTTTATCCAAAATATGGGATGATATAGGGAGAAAGGAGTGTTGCCCAATGGCGAAAACCAATAAGATGAAATTTACAAAGCCCGAAAAAAGCTGGATAATGTACGACTGGGCCAATTCCGTGTACGCCACCAACATACTGGCGGTCATCTTCCCGATCTACTTTGGCTCGGTCTGCCAGGCGGCGGGGGCCGATAACCTGGTGCTCTGGAGCTATGGAACTTCTATTTCCACCTTTGTGGTGGCAATACTGGCGCCGGTATTGGGGGCGCTGGCGGACCATAAGGGGCATAAGAAGAAGCTGTTTTTGGTATTCCTTGTAATGGGCGTGCTGTTCACGCTTACAAGCGCGCTGTTTGATGAGTACAGGATGCTCCTGGTGGGGTATGTGCTCTCACATATAGGCTTTTCAGGGTCCTGCCTGTTCTACGACTCGTTTTTGACCGACGTGACCACAAACGAGCGCATGGACCGGGTGTCCTCCTGGGGCTATGCCATGGGCTATATCGGCGGCAGCACTATCCCCTTTGTTATCAGCATTGTGATACTCTTCCTGATGGGCATGGAAAATATGCTGGCCTTTAAGCTGGTGATAGTGCTCACAAGCCTGTGGTGGGCGGTGTTCAGCATACCGTTTATTACAAACGTACATCAAACCCACTATATCGAGCCGAAGAAGGGCCTTGTGCGCTCGACCCTGCAGAACCTGGCCCATACCGCAAGGGACATCATTAAGCAGAAGCATATCTTTCTGTTTATCCTGGCCTATTTCTTCTATATCGACGGCGTGGGCACGATCATATCCGTATCGACCTCATACGGCTCAAAGCTTGGGCTGGACAATATCAGCATGATACTGGCGCTGCTGATGACCCAGATAGTGGCTGTGCCATTCTCGATCATGTTTGGGCGGCTCTCTGAGAGGATAGGCGCGCTGAAGGCCCTGTGCGGGGCGGTGGGCATATATTTCTTTATCTGCCTGGTGGGCTTTTATATGGGCTTCAACATCGAGAACAACCCCGGGGACCCGGGGGCGCTGACCCTCTCCCTGATACTGTTCTGGTGCATGGCCTTCCTGGTGGGCACGGTGCAGGGGGGCATACAGGCCATATCCCGCTCCCATTTCGGGAAGCTGATACCCCCGGAGCGCTCCAACGAATACTTCGGCTTCTTCGATATCTTCGGAAAGTTTGCCGCGGTGATAGGCCCCCTGCTGGTGGCGCTCTTTACCCAGCTTACCGGGCGGGACTCCATAGGGGTCATAAGCCTTGCGATACTGTTCCTGGTGGGCCTTGTGCTGCTTTTGGGGCAGAGGAGGGCGAAGGCATGATACGCCTGGCAGCGCCGGAGGACGCAGGGCAGCTCTTTGGGCTGAACCAGCGCTTTAACGGGCCCAGCGGCACAACGGTCGAGGACATGGCCAGGTCCCTTGGGGAGAACTCACGGGAGCTGGTTATAGTTGCCGACTGTGAGGGTACCCTTGCGGGGTTCGTGTGCGTGCAGGTGAAATACTCCTTCTGCTATGAGCGTCCGGCGGCTGAGATGACCGAGGTGTTTGTGGACGAGGAGTACCGCAGGGCCGGGCTTGGGCGGGAGCTGCTGGAGTTCGCCGAGAGGATGGCGGCGGAGCGCTTTGGGGTCAGCGAGCTGACAGTGCTCACCGGCGGGGATAATTTCCCGGCCCAGGGGCTGTACGAGGGGGCGGGGTTCGAGAGGGAGGATGAGGCGGTGTTTATGAAGGAGCTGCCGTAATTTTTCAAGAGAGGTGCTTAGACATGAGTAATTGTCCTAACTGTGGATCTGAATACGTACCGGGTGCGGCAGTATGCCAGAGGTGCGGGGCGGCGCTGCCCCCGCCGAGGCAGGCTCCACCTATACCCACGCCTCCGCCGCAGCCGCCCCAGTACAGGCCGTACCAGCCATACCAGCCTGCGGTGCCGCCCAGGGTCATGCTGCCGCCTCCCCAGGCGCCGCAGTTTATACGGCGGCAGAGGGAATTCTGCTGGATGGATGTGTTTACAGTGCTGGGCTTTGTGTCGTCGGTGGTGGGGTATTTCTTTGCAAGCGTCCTGCTGCTGCCCCTGGGGTTTATCGCGTCCATAGTGGGCTTTCGCAGTGACAGGAACCGGGGGCTGGCTGTTGCCGGCATTGTTATATCGGCAATCGGGCTGATGATAAAGGTCATGCTGATACTCAGCCACGCGGCCCTGCTGCCCGACTGGTTTACAAACGGCATATGGTAGGAGGAATTATGGTAAACGCCGGCAGCGTTGACTATATGAAAAAAATCTTCAAAATTTAAAATTTTATCCCCTGTTATGCTTACATTTCCTTCAAAAATGTGTTATAATATTACTATATTAAATTACATTATGAGGGGGAGTAAGCGTGTATCAGGTAGGAGAACTGGTTTCGTATGGCAGCACAGGTGTGTGCAGGGTGAGTGAAATAATCAATCAGACATGCCCGGACGGGGAGGAGCGGCTGTACTATGTGATGGAGCCGCTGTATAAGGCCTGCGTGATCTCTGTGCCGGTGGACTCGGACAAGGACAAGGTGTTTATCCGGCCCATCATCACCAGGGATCAGGCCAGGCAGATGATCGAGCTTATCCCCACTATGGACTGCCCGGCGTTCCACAGCCGGGTGAGCAGGGAGCTCAACGAGCACTATACCACACTGTTAAAGAGCTATGACTGCCGGGACTGGATGGAGATGACTATATCTATACACGCGAAAAAGCGGACGCTTTTGAGCCAGAAGCGGAAGTTTGGAAGCGTGGACGAGAGGTATCTGAAGCAGGCGGAGGAGCTACTGTTCGGAGAGCTCTCCGCGGCGCTGGAGATCTCCAGGGAGCAGGTGCGGGAGTACGTGGGAGCGCAGATAGAAAATTTAAAAGCAAGCTAAGGGAGAATAATTTATGCTACAGCAGGTTATGACTGGGCCCGGCAAGATAGAGTTCCATGAGGTGCCCATGCCTGAGGCGGGCCCGGGGCAGGTATTGATAAAGATAATGGAGATAGGCGTGTGCGGCTCCGACATACATGTTTACCATGGGGAGCACCCCTTTACAAGCTACCCGGTGACCCAGGGGCATGAGGTGTCCGGAGTTATAGAGAAGCTGGGGGAGGGCGTTGAGGGCTTGAAGATAGGCCAGAAGGTGACTATACAGCCACAGGTGGTCTGCGGGGAGTGCTGGCCCTGCCGCAACGGCAAGTATAATCTGTGTGAGAGCCTGAAGGTCATGGGCTTCCAGACCACTGGCGTCGCCTCGGAGTTCTTCGCCGTGGACGCAAAGAAGGTGACCCCCCTGCCCGAGGAGATGAGCCTTGAGGAGGGTGCGATGATAGAGCCCCTGGCTGTGGCTGTGCATGCGGTGCGCCGGGCGGGGGACGTGGCAGGCAAGGATATCTGTGTGCTGGGTGCCGGGCCGATCGGCATACTGGTAGCCCAGGCGGCGAAGGGCATGGGCGCTGGCCGGGTGATGGTCACGGACGTGAGCGGTCTGCGCCTTGAGAAGGCCAGGGAGTGCGGAGCCGATATAGTGGTGAATACCAGGGAGAGGGACTTTGAGGAGGCCTTTGTGGAGTTCTTCGGGCCGGACAAGGCCGATATCATCTATGACTGCGCCGGGAATGACATCACCATGGGGCAGGCCATAAAGCACGCCCGTAAGGGGAGCGCGATAATCCTGGTGGCGGTCTTTGCGAAGATGGCAAATATAGATCTGGCGGTGCTCAACGACCATGAGCTGGATCTGAATACCTCTATGATGTACAGGGGCGAGGACTATGAGAAGGCCATAGAGCTGGCTGCAAAGGGCAGGGTGAAGCTTATGCCGCTGCTCTCAAAGCGGTTCCCATTCAGGGAGTACCTGGAGGCATATAAGTACATAGACGAGAACAGAGAGTCCACCATGAAGGTGCTTATAGACGTGCAGAAATGATAAGGGATATTTACAGCCGGGACGCGGCGTTTCAAAAATTGCAGGTGCTAAAGGGCAACAGGAACAAGCGCCACAGGTACGGGCAGTTCCTGGTGGAGGGCGTGAGGAATATAAACCAGGCCGTAATGAACGGCTGGGAGGTAAGCGCCTTTATATACCCCCGGGACAGGGAGCTGTCCCGCTGGGCCCTTGATATGCTCAGGGATGTCAGGACAGAGGAAAACCTGCGGCTGAGCGGGGAGCTTATGGAGGAGCTCAGCGGCAAGGAGGACACCTCGGAGCTTATGGCGGTGGTGGATATGCGCAGGGGCGGGGCCGGGGAGCTGAGGCTTCCGGAGGACCCGCTGCTGGTGCTGTTCGACAGGCCGTCCAACCGAGGGAACCTTGGGACCCTTCTGCGCTCCTGCGATGGGCTGGGGGCGGACGGGCTCATACTCACCGGGCATGGGGTCGATTTGTACGACCCTGAGGTGGTGACAGCCAGCATGGGCTCCTTCTTCCGGGTGCAAGCAGTACAGCTGGAGCTGAAGGAGGTCATGGAGTATATCGGGGCCCTTCGGGAGAGGTACCCGGGTTTCCGGACGGTGGGCACCACGGCACACAAACAGAGGCCGGTCTGGGGCGAGGACTTGACCGGGCCGGTGATGCTTATGCTTGGGAATGAGACGGAGGGGCTGAGCTATAGCTTCAAGCAGGGCTGTGACGTGCTCTGCACCATACCCATGGCAGAGGGCGGGTCGGCAAGCTCCTTTAATGTGGCCTGTGCCGGGACTGTGCTGATGTATGAGGCGGTCAGGCAGAGGCGCCCCGGAGAGACTAAATAAAAGTATTGAAAAAGCGGGCAGTCCCGAAGGACCGGCCCGCTTAATGTTTGTCCTCTATCGCCCTGCGGAAGGCCTCGCGCATACCTCCGCTGCCCTTTGGGAGAAGGGCCTGACGCTCCAGGATATCCCTGATTTCACCGTTGGCCTGCTCCACCTCCAGTCGGAGCTCCTGGGCGGACATGCGCAGTGCGCCATGCCCGAGGATAATCAGCTGCTCGGCAAAATCGGCGCTGGCAACCAGGACGCGGCGGTGCTCCTTGGTGAGCTGATAGCTGGCCTTTTCTATATAGGCGTCGGCAGTCTCGGCCTCTTTAGTGTAGACAATATGGATGTTATGGTATTTGGCAACTGACCCGGCTCCCCCGGGGACCTTGTAGGCGTCAAAGACCAGAATGATTCGGTTTTGCCTGAAGCCCTGATAGTTGCAGAGGATGTCCGCAAGGGCGGCGCGGGCAGAGGAGAGGTCCAGCTTTGCAAGGGCGTTCAGCTCGTCCCAGGCGAAGATCATATTATAGCCGTCCACAAGGAGATACTCCGGGCCCTGAGGCGGGAGCTGTACACGCCTATACCGGCCCGGGCCCTCGTCCGAAGGGGGGGAGGGAGGGCGCTTGGGGCGGGGGGCAGGCTCAAAGGCCCGGGGCCTGATGGGACCGTAGGTGCGCTCGAAGATGGCAAGCAGCTCCTTATCGGCCTCAAGTGGCGCCAGCGGGCGGGACTCCCGGGGAGAGGGGCCGGGCCCTCCGGGAGCCTCCACAAAAGGGACGCCGTCCTCATTGAGCTTCAGGGCGGGGAGGTGCATATAGCTGGATACCTGGTCCCAGGGGACAAGGAAGCTGGCCCCGTGGCTGCAGAATACCGAGCCCGGCGGGTCATCCAGATCCTTCTCGGGGTCGTAGCCCAGGGAGCTCACGACGGCCTCCTGGTTCGGGCAGGGCTTATAGCCGGACAGGGCGCAGGATATGCGCCCATGCCCCTTGGTATAGGCGGCAAGCTCGCTGGCATAGTCGCCAAAGGCCGCCACAGGCACGCTGGCCTCGATAACGGTATCATTGCCCACCGTCTGGGGTGCGCCGGCCTCGCCTCCCATGCGCTGGATGTCCCCCAGGGCGCGTCCGAAGCTCTCGGTGGGTATCTCAATATGCAGGGAGTACCAGGGCTCCAAAAGGATCGACCGGGCCTTCATGAGCCCCTGGCGCACGGCACGGTAGGTGGCCTGGCGGAAGTCGCCGCCCTCGGTGTGCTTTAAGTGGGCGCGGCCTGAGACAAGGGTAATGCGCACGTCAGTGAGGGCCGAGCCGGTGAGTACCCCGCGGTAGACCTTTTCCGCCAGGTGGGTGAGGATAAGGCGCTGCCAGCTGCCCGCGAAGTCGTCTTCGGAGCAGACGGTGCCCAGCTCCACGCCGGCGCCGGCAGGCAGGGGCTCCAAAAGCAGGTGTACCTCGGCATAGTGGCGCAGGGGCTCGAAATGCCCCACGCCCTCCACGGGCTTTGCTATGGTCTCCTTATAGACTACGCTGCCCTGGCTGAACTCAACATCCAGACCGAAGCGGTCCGAAATGACGCGCTTTAGTATCTCGGCCTGAATTTTGCCCATCAGCCGCACGGTGATCTGGCCTAAAGACTGGTTCCACTCAAGGTGCAGCTGGGGGTCCTCCTCGGCGAGCTCCCGGAGCTTGGGGAGCACGGCGTTGGCCTCAGTGCCCTCAGGCAGGAGCATTCGGTAGGCAATGGCGGGCTCCAGGGCCGGGGGCGGGCCGGAGCTCTCAGCACCGAGGGCCTGTCCCGGGAGGGTGGAGCTAAGGCCCACAAGGGCGCAGACGGTCCCGGCCTCTACGGAGCCCGGAGCGGTGAATTTCGCCCCGGAGTAGACCCTTATCTGGTCCACTTTCTCCTGGCCCCCGGGGAGGCTGAGGCTCGCTTTGACCTGGAGCGAGCCGCCGGTTATTTTCACGTGGGTCAGGCGTGTGCCGCGGTCGTCCCGGGTTATCTTATAGACCCTGGCGGCAAAGTCCTCGCCCCACTGGGGGCGGGGGGCAAGCTTTTCAAGGCCCTCAAGAAGCCCGTCTACGCCCTGGAGCTTCAGGGCGCTGCCGAAGAAGCAGGGGAAGCATTTGCGCTGTGAGATAAGGCGGCGAAGGGTAGCAGGGTCAAGGGCGCCGGTCTCTAAATATTCGGAGAGGGCGCGCTCGTCTCCAAGGGCCGCGGACTCCCAGAAGCTCTCGCTGCCGTACCCGTCCATGTCCAGCATATCCGGGGAGAGGCTGTGCCGGAGCTTCTCAAGCAGACCGTCCCGGTCAACAGGCTGGTCCATCTTGTTGAGAAAGAGGAATACCGGGATGCCGCAGCGCTCCAAAAGCCGCCAGAGGGTGAGGGTGTGGCCCTGTGGGCCGTCGGGGGCGGAGACCACGAGGATAGCGCAGTCCAGGACCTGAAGGGTGCGCTCTGCCTCAGCGGCAAAGTCCACGTGGCCCGGGGTGTCTAAAAGGGTGAGCTCCAGGCCGGGGAGGGTGAGGACGGCCTGCTTGAGGAATATGGTGATCCCCCGTTCGCGCTCAAGCTGGTCGTGGTCCAGGAAGGCGTCGGCGTGGTCTACGCGGCCGAGGGTGCGCAGGGCGCCGCCCCGGTAGAGGAGGGCTTCGGACAGGGTGGTTTTTCCGGCGTCAACATGGGCCAGGATGCCGGCAGTGAGCTTGCGCCTGGGGCTTGCGCTCCTTTCTGAGGGCTATTTTATATCGTACACGCTGCGGAGCCTCAGGCTTTGGGGACTGCCGCGGAGTATCTTTATACGGCGCTCGCCGGGGAGCATGTCGAAATAGTTGTCGCTGAGTATCAGGTCTTCTGCGGCATTGCGTATCTCTACGCCCCGGGCGAAGGATCTGGAGGAGACTATAATTTCACCGCCCTCGAGACGGCACTGGAGCTGGGGGTCCTGGAAGCTGTAGTACTTGGGCGGGACAAAAAGGGCCGTCCCGAAGCTAACAGGCACGCCCTTTTCATAGAGGGCATAGCTCACAAAGTCCCTGAAAATGTCTGCTTCAGGCAGGGGAACCCGGTCGAGCCGGGCGCTCTGCAGGGGGGGCACGGTGAGGGAGATAGTCTCCTCCCTTATGACGCGGCTGTGGCTGTTGCGCAGGGCCCACTTTATAAGCACCGTGCGGGGGGACAGGGTATCGTTGGTGACACAGAGGCGCACGCCTTTCTCCGTATCAGAGGGCCCGGCGCCGGTATCCGGGCTTTGGGCGGGCATACCCGGCTCCTCACAGGAGAGCAGGAGGGGCTCAAAGAAGCGCCTGGCAAAGTAGTGCAGGGCCTTCCAGCGCCCGAAGCAGTCCATAGAGGAGCAGGAGATCTCAGGGCGGCTGTCGTTAAGCTGCCTGAACAGGGCCCCCATACAGCGGCCCCGGTGCTGCCGGTAGTGCTGGGCGGCAGAGCGGAGTATTTCGGCCTGTGCCAGCTGGGAGGCATAGATAAGGGTGTCGAAGGAGGTGGGGCAGAGGTAGTGCCGCTGGATATTTGCCATGATATGGGCCGTATGGCCCGGGGATTCCGAGTGCTCCTCCATGGCCCGGGAGAATAGGTTGCGCTCCGATGGCTTAGTGAAGCTCTCCACTGTGGGCAGGCAGGGGCATGAGGGGGTGCCGAAGGCCGAGACGTAGCGCCCGGGGCCGCTTCGGTTGGAACACTTTGGGTGGGCGTCGCCGCTGTTTAAGCTGTCCGGCTCATCGAAGCCGCCCCCTGAGGAGGGGCTTGAGGGCCAATAGAATGCGTCGCGGTCCAGCTCTTTGAGCTGGGTGGGTATAATGTACTCAAAGAGCCGGATATAGTCGGCTCTCTGCCGGGGCGTTGTTCCGCCTGCGGCGGAGGAGAGCTCCAGCCGGTCATTGCCGCACCAGAGGACTATAGAGGGGTGGTGCTTAAGGCGGGTGACATTGTCCCGGACCTCCCTTCTGACATTATCGGCAAGATCCGGCGTGAGCTCATAGCCGGGATCGGAGAACATAAAGTCCTGCCAGACCATCAGTCCCAGCTCGTCGCAGGCGTCGTAGAAGGAGTCGTCGGGATAGCAGCCGCTGCCCCGGACCCTTATGCAGTTGAAGTTTGCAAGGGCGGCGTCCTCCAGCAGGCGGCGGGTGCTCTGAGGGGTGGGCCGGGATAAGATGTTCTCCTCGGGGGCATAGACCGCGCCCATGGCGAAGATTTTTACGCCGTTTATCTCGTGGGCGAAGCTCTCGCCGTACTCGTCCTTCTCTATGGACACCGAGGCCGTGCGCAGGCCGATCCTGCGCTCCCAGGAGTCCACGACCCTGCCATCGAGCTTTGCCTCAACGCGGACGGTGTAGAGGGGCTGTCCGCCATAGCCCCGGGGCCACCAGAGCTGGGGGTCCTCTATGGTGAGGAGCATGGGGAGGCTGGGGAAATCGGTCACAGTACCCCGGGGGTCTGTGAGGGAGGCGGCAAGCTCAAGATCGCCGGAGGAGACGGCGCTTACCCCAAGGCGGAGCTGTATGCTGCCGTCAAGGAGGGCCTGGGTCATGCGCACGTCCTCTATCCGCGCACCCTCCAGGCCCAATAGTGTTACCGGCAGGGAGATATCAGGGCGGGGCTCCAGGATGCGCCCGGGGCGAATGGATATAAGCAGGGTGTTTATGCCCTTATGCACAAGGCATGTCACTGTGAGCTCATGGGGGGCGGGCACATCCAAGTCCGTAAGCGGGGTGCCGTTAAGGGTGATACAGGCTATACCGCCTGTGGAGCCAAGGCGCAGGACAAGCTCACCGCAGTCCAGCATACCCTCGTCCGGGGTAAAGCGGCGGGCATAGGTGATATGCTGGCCATAGGTCCAGGGCCTGCCGCCGGGCATTTCCAGGGTCCAGCCCTCATGAAGTTTCTGTTTCATCATACAGCTTTCCACTCCCCTCGCTCAGCCAGGTGGAATAGAGGAACATTTCGCCGATCGCAAGGCCAGTGACCTCCCTCATGGCGTAGGCGTAAAGCCTGAGCTGCAGGATATACCGCCGCCAGAGCTCCTCCATGTCCTCCACCCGGTCTGTCTTAAAATCTATGATATTGAGCCTGCCGTTCTCTATAAATGTACAGTCCACCGAGCCCTGGAGCACCACGGGCTCGTCCCCGGCGGGAGTCCCGGGCTGGGCCATGCCGGCGGGTATCACGGCGGTGAAGCGCCGTTCCTTTTCCACCTGGGGGGAGGCCAGCACCCTTTGTCCCAGGGGGCTGCTGAAAAATGCCCGCACGCGCTTTACCTCTACTGCGCCTGCCTGCTCGGGTGTGAGGTAAAGCTGGTCCGACAGGCGCTGTATCTCGGCCTTAGGGTCCCTGGCGGCGGCGGGGAAGTCGGCGAACTGCATGAACTCGTGAAGGGCTATGCCCCGCTGGGCGGGGGTCATGCCCTGCTGCCCCGTCCAGGCGGGCCGGGTGAGATTCAGCTCCCGGGAGCCCCCCTGCTGTGCAGCCAGCTTTGAGGCGGAGACCTTTGCGGGCACGTCCAGCACATCCGAATACGGGTACCGGAAAGCGGCCTGGGCCTTAAGGGCGGCGTAGAGCCTGGGGTCCGGCGCTGCCGCCTGCTGCTCTATGGGGGCTTCGGCGGCCTCCGCGGGCTCATATTCGGTGAGGGATATTTTCCAGGGCGCGCAGCTGCCGGAGCTTAGCACGCCCTCCTCCATACCGGCAAGCTCACGCAGCTCCCCGCCGTCCGGGTGGCGCAGGGCACAGAGCATGAGCCAGTGGGCGGCGCTCTTTGACCTGCGCACGGTGAAGGGGGACACCCTGGGGCCCCCCGCCTCCATAGCGGCCTTCTGCAGGCTCTGGGCCATGTCCGGGGCGGAGGAGACCATGATAAGCTTCTCCTGGGCCCGGGTCATGGCCACGTAGAGCACCCGAAGCTCCTCGGCGGCGTTGGAGCGGGCGGTCTCAAGGGCGATGGCCTCCCGGGCGGTGGTGGTGAACTTTGCCACGCCCCGGCTGTCCCGGAGCTTCACGCCCAGGCCCAGCTCCGGGTGAAGAAGGACCTCCTCGGCCTGGTCCCCGGCGAACTGCCTGCCGCAGCCTGCAACTATACATACAGGGAACTGCAGGCCCTTGGACTTGTGTATGCTCATAATATTCACCGCGTCCCCGCCGCTGGGCTGGAGCTCGGCGGCCTGCAAATCCGTGCCGGAGTCCCGGAGCCGGTCCAGAAAGCGCACAAAGCCCGACAGCCCGTGGTACCCGGAGCCCTCATACTCCTGGGCATACCTTTGCAGCAAATGCAGGTTGGCAAGCCTGCCTGAGCCCTCGTCCATGGCGAGGACCATGTCGGTATAGCCGGTGCGGGTGTAGAGCATGGTGAGAAAGCCGTCGGCGGGCATTGTGGCGGCCAGGCTCCGAAGGGCGGCAAGCTCCTCTATGGCCCTCCTGCAGCGGGGGTCCCTCTCAGCCGCACCCGTAAGGGAGACGTATACAGAGGCGTCCTTATTCCCTGCCCTAAGCCTGGCGGCATCGTCGGCAGAGAAGCCGTACAGGGGGCTCATGAGCAGGGCCAGAAGGGGTATGTCCTGGTTGGGGTTGTCTATCACCCTCAGAAGGGACAGCATGGTCTGTATCTCCGCGGCGGCAAAGAAGCCCCCGCTTACAGTGGCCCTTGCAGGTATCCCCAGGCGCTTTAATTCGCTGGCGTACACATGGGCGTGCTTGTTGGCGCTTCTCAGCAAAATACAGAAGTCCCCGAAGGCAGCGGGGCGCTCCGTGTCCCCTTCGCTGACGGTGAAGCCGCTGTCTATAAGCTCCCTTATCCTTTTGGCGATATATGAGGCCTCGGCGGTCTCGGCTGGCGCCTTGCCCCGGGAGATGAAGCAGGCCTCGGTCTCACAGCCGGGCTTGGGGCCAAAGTCCGCGCCGTAAACCAGGCGCTCCTCTCCGGTATAGTCGATATCCCCGGCGTCACGGCTCATAAGCTGGGAGAAGACGAAGTTTACCGCGTCCGTGACCTCCTGCCGGGAGCGGAAGTTCCTGTCGAGGACGATATAGGTGGGGTAGCCGGGCCCGGTCCGGCTGTACTTTGCGAAGGCCCTGCGGCAGCGCAGGAATATCTCGGGCATGGCGCGCCTGAAGCCGTAAATACTCTGCTTCACGTCGCCCACCATAAAGAGGTTTTTGCCCTCCCTGGACACCGACCGAAAGATACTGTCCTGGACCTCGTTTATATCCTGGTACTCGTCTATCATTATCTCGTCAAACCTGCCGCCAACCTCCAGGGCGGCGGGGGTGGGGGAGCCGTCCTCCCGGACAAAGAGGCGTATGGCGCAGTGCTCAAGGTCGCTGTAATCAAGAAAGCCTTTCTGCCGCTTCTTTTCAGAATAGCAGCCTGTAAAGGCCAGGGTCAGCTCCCCGAGGCTTTTCAGCAGTGGTCCGGCCTTTATGAGCTCCTCACGGCAGGCGGAACTTGGGGCGGACAGGCAGCGGCTGAGGCCGGAGAGTATCTTCTTGACCTCACCCCGCACCGCCTCAAGCCTTGGGACGAGCGGGTCGTCTCCTGCGCCCTTTGGCAGCCGTTTGCGCCTTGCAGGGGCCCAGCAGCTTTGGAGCTGTGAGGCAAGGTCCCAGCTGCCCTCCCGGGCGGCGCCGCACAGGGCAAGGCAGGCCTCCCGGTCCGCAGACATGACAGGGGCGAAGCTCTCCTCCACAGCGCCGCTGCCCTGGCAGAGGCAGAGGGCCCGCTCCAGCAGGGCGGCGGCGTGTTCGGCGGCGCCGGCGGCATACTCCAGGATGACCCGCTCCCAGGGGGAGCCGTCCCCGGCGAAGTACATGTCTATTTTCTCGTTCAGCCATTTCTCCGGGAAGGGGTGGCTCTGCATAAAGCGATAGAGGGTCAGCACCATGCCTGTGATCCGGCGGTCGTCCCGCTCGGCGGCGAAGGCGTCGGAGAGCTCCTGCACGGAGCCATTATCATAGGCGGCGGACAGGGCTTCCTCAAGGGACTCGTTCATAAGCTCCTGTTCCCGCTTGTCTGAGAGTATCTTGAAGTCGGGGGATATCTCTAAAAGGTGGAAGAACTCCCGCACCATCTCCGCGCAGAAGCTGTCCACCGTGCCGATATGGGCCTGGTGCAGCAGTATGCTCTGGCGGCGCAGGAGCCGGTTGCCCGGGTCCTCCCGGAGAAGCTCATAGAGCCGCCCTTCGAGCCTCGCCCGCATTTCAGCCGCCGCCGCCTTGGTGAAGGTGACTATCAGAAGGCGGTTGGCGGGAGTTGGGTCATGCTCGTCTATAAGCCGCTCTATGGCCCGCTGCACAAGCACGGCAGTCTTGCCGGAGCCTGCCGCCGCCGCCACCAGCACCGTACCCCTCCTTGCTTCTATCGCGTCCCACTGGCTGTCCGTCCACTTCATTACCTCGCCCCCTTAAATAGATCTAAGCTTACCGCGCCTCCTCCAGCACCTGCTCGCAGTATTGGCAGCGGTAGCGGTGCCGCTCGCCGTCGCAGAGGGTGAACACCTGGTCCACGTCCTCCACGCTGGTTATGCACCGGGGATTCTTGCAGCTGACGATATTCACAAGCTTCTTCGGCAGCTTGGGCTGTTTCTTCTCGATGAGCTCCCCGTCCCGGATAACGCAGACAGTGGCGTGGTCGTCTATAAAGCCCAGCACGTCCAGGTCTATGTCCGTCAGGCCCTCTATCTTGATTATGTCCTTTTTGCCGAACTTGCTGCTGCGGGCATTGCGTATTATGGCCACGCAGGTGTCCAGCTTCTGAAGGTCCAGAAGCTCATACACCCGCATACCCCGCCCGGCGGTGATGTGGTCGATAACTATTCCGTTTTCTATGCTGTCGATGTTTAGCATTTTTCAGTTCCTCCTTTTTATGATTCGGCAAGCATCATATTCATGCGCATATACATATTATGTACCAGTTCCTCCACCGGCTTCGAGGGCCCGTCATAGAGCTCACCCTCCAGCTCAAAAAACTCCGCGTCCAGGGGTGTGTAGAAGTCTGCGCCGGATATATTTGCCCGGAGTTTCTCGAACTCAGAGTAGAGGTTTTCCGACATATAATGATATTTGCTGTCGCCATCGCTTATCCCATTGCCCCGGCCGGACAGCAGGCCCTCCATGGTGGGGACGGCGTTCCCCCAGGTCATGTGGGTGTAGAGCTTTGACTGCTGGGCTTCCTTGCTCATGAGGTAGTCAACTATGAAGAACGCGTCGTCAGGACGGTTTGTGTTGACATTTATCCCGATAAAGCTGGTGACAACGGCGGAGTAGCCGCCGCTGCGGGAGAAAAGGGGCGCCATGGTAAGCCGGTTTTCAGAGCCGTACTCATCGTCGAACCAGTTAAGGGGCATAAGGCAGCTTATAGAGCCCTCGGGGAACTTCATTTCCTTGCACTGTTCGTATGCGTCTTTCCGTGAGGTGACGTAGTCTAAAAGCTCCTCCTCGGTTATGGCGAGCTCGTCCTTCTTATAGTCCACGATGGGGTAGAGGGCCGCGCTCTGCATAGATGCGTGGGACTTTGCTGCCGAGACCACCAGCTCCGGCGGGCCTGACAGCATATCCCTCCAGGTAAGCCCGGTATTGCCGTCAAGCCTGAAATCGATATCCTCGCTTTTGAAGGTAGCGACCGGCACCGTATAAGTCATGGGCAGCAGGAGCTGTCCATGCTCATTTTTCCCGGTCTCCATAATAATCGTGGTCAGCTTGTCCCACTCCATGAACCGGGCCTTTTCAATATAATCGTCTAAGGGCAGAAACATATTGCGCTCCATGGCCTGCTTCGGAAACTGGAACAGCGAGTCCTCCCGGCAGAGCTTGGAAAGGGACGCGTCATCCCAGTGGTTGCCATAGCCGGAAAGGGTCACGAATACGTCCGGGCCTTTGCCGGCCATTATCTCCGTGCGAAGGGCCGTCATATAAGCGTCCCGCTCGTCGCCGCATTTGGAGGCAAACTCCAGCTCTATATCCTCCGGCCCGCCCAGCTCCTCTATCACGGCCTGGAAGCTCTTGTATTTGGTCTTGCCGCCATTTGTGGTTTCGGCTTCATAGTCCCTTAGAAACTCCCGGACAGATATAAACACATTACTTCCGAATTCCACGTCAATAAACACCCGCAAAGGCTCCGCCCCACTGCCCTCCGGCGCGCGGCTCTCCTCCGCGTCCTTGGCCTTGCACCCGCCCAGGGCGGCGATAAGCATAAGCAGGGACAGCAGTGTGGCGGTAAGTTTTTTCATTTTGGTTTTCTCCTTTGTTTTTATTAAAAATATTTATGGATCAAGAACCTCCGGCTCCAACCCCAAAAGCGCCAGTATCAGCGCCATCCTGACGAACACGCCGCCCCTGGCCTGCTCGAAGTACATAGCCCTGGGGTCCTCGTCCACGAGCTTGTCAATCTCGTTGACCCTGGGGAGCGGGTGCATTATCACCAGGTCCTTTTTGGCGCTTTTGAGCTTTTCTGGGGTGAGGATATAGGAGTCCTTAAGGCGCACGTAGTCCTCCTCGTTGAAGAAGCGCTCCCGCTGGACACGGGTCATATAGAGCACGTCCAGCTCGGGCATGACCTCCTCGATCTTGCGGGCCTCGTTAAAGGAGTGGCCGGAGGGCTCGAGCACCTCCTTCACAATGTACCCCGGCGTGCGCAGCTCCTCGGGAGAGATGAGCACGAAGCGCACGTTTTCATACCGCACCAGGGACTTTATCAGCGAGTGCACCGTGCGGCCGAATTTCAGGTCGCCGCACAGGCCTATGGTGAGGTTCCCTATCTCCCCACGCTTTCTCCTGATCGTGAAAAGGTCTGTGAGGGTCTGGGTGGGGTGCTGGTGCCCGCCGTCGCCGGCGTTCACAACGGGTATTTTTGAGTACCGGGCGGCAACAAAGGGAGCCCCCTCCTTAAAGTGCCGCATGGCGGCGATATCGGCATAGCCGGATATCATGCGTATGGTGTCCGCGACGCTCTCACCCTTTGAGGCAGAGCTGCTTCCTGCCGAGGAGAAGCCTAAGACCTGCCCGCCAAGGCGCAGCATGGCAGACTCGAAGCTGAGCCTGGTCCGGGTGCTGGGCTCGAAGAACAGGGTGGCAAGGATCTTGCCGTCGCAGCAGTGGGCATAGTCCCCGGGCCTTTGAAGGATACCGGCTGCAAGCTCCAAAAGCCTGCCGGTCTCCTCCATGTTAAAATCCAGTGGGTCTATAAGGTGACGCATATATTTACCGCCTTTCCTGGGTATATGGTGCATTTTACAGAAAAAGCCGCGGGCAACATAACCCGCGGCTGTGTTCATTATTAAATTATACCTGATTGGGTGGGATGTGTCAAGAAAAAAGGAATGCGCCGAATATAACACGCATAGCTGGGAACTGCAAGAGGCAATGTGCAAAGTCAATGGAAGATCCCCCGCCCGCCCCCTGTAAAAAACTCGGATACATCCGTATCCGCCGGCGGGGGCCCCTTCTGCCGAGGCCTTAGGTCTGGCTTTGAGAGGGAGAACAGAAGCGCCAGGGCCCCGAAGGCAAACCCCGGCCAGAACCAGTCCTTTTTATAGCACTTCTCGGACATTACCCGCTTCATGGTAAGGCCGAAAAGCACCCGCACCAAGAGCGCCAGCGGTATGCCCACAAGCAGGCTCATTATCAGGCTAGACATATGTGGCCCTCCTTCCTTTAGAGAAATATACCACAACTTAAAGTTGTTGTCAACCAAGAGCTTACGCCTCCAATTAGATATGAATAACAACCTTACGTTGTTAGTATAATACAGAGGGGGTGACAGAAATGGTAAAGAATCTCCGCAGCCTCAGGATGAGCAGGGGTATCAGCCAGCAGGCCCTGGCTGACTATCTGAATATAAGCCAGCAGTCCATAAACAAGTATGAGCGCCAGAAGATCGAGCCTGACATCGGCACGCTGATGATTTTAGCCGACTACTTCAACACCACCGTGGACTACCTGATCGGCTATACCCCGTCGGACACCGCAGGCGCCCCGGAGCTCAGCCGGGAGGAGTGGGCTCTGTTGAGGGACTACCGGCGGTTGTCCCGGGATGAGAAGGACAGCATACAGCTTGTAATAAAAAACTACCTTAAAGAATAAGAGAAAGCGCCGCGGCAGACGGTGCTTTCTCTTTGCTCTCTCAATGCTTCCCAGTATAGTTGGACTTGACCCGGAGCCTGTTCAGCGCCCGGGCAAGGGTGCCCTGGGCCACCTGGTACTCCTGGATGGATTTCTTCTGGAGGATGGCTTCCCGGGCCTGGTCGGCCTCCCGTTGGGCCCGGGCGGAGTCTATCTCCTCGGGCCTCTCGGCGGAGTCCACCAGCACCAGCACCTCGTTGTTCTCCACCTTCACCATCCCCGGGGACACAGCCGCAAGCTGCACGTCCCCGCCGGGGGCCTGGTATCGGAGGGTGCCGGGCTGGACGGCGGCTATTATGGGGCTGTGGTGGGCCAGAATGCCCAGCTCGCCGTCGCTGGTGGGGACGGTGAGGCTTATGCAGGGGCCGTCGTAAAATGTGCGGTCTGCCGCCAGAATATGCACCTGAAACAGCTCCATCAGGCCTCACCCGCTTCCAGCTTCCTGGCCTTCTCCACCACGTCCCGCCAGGTGCCCACATTATAGAAGGCGGCCTCGGGGTACTGGTCCAGCTCACCGTCCACCAGGGCGCCGAAGCTCTCAAGGGTGTCCTTCAGAGGGACATAGATCCCCGGCAGGCCGGTGAATTTCTCGGCCACATGTGTGGGCTGGGCGAAGAAGCGCTGGAGCCTTCTTGCGCGGCCCACTATCCGGCGGTCCTCCTCGCTGAGCTCATCCATGCCCAAAATGGCGATGATGTCCTGGAGCTCACTGTACTTCTCAAGGATCTCCTGGCATTTCCTTGCGATCCGGTAGTGCTCCTCGCCCACTATATCCGCCTCAAGTATGCGGGAGGTGGAGGCCAGGGGGTCCACGGCGGGGTAAATGCCCTGCTCGGATATCTTGCGGCTTAAAACTGTGGTGGCATCAAGATGCGCGAAGGTAGTGGCGGTGGCAGGGTCGGTAAGGTCGTCGGCAGGGACGTACACCGCCTGCACCGATGTGACCGAGCCGTCCTTCGTGGAGGTTATGCGCTCCTGCAGCTCGCCCATCTCGTTGGCAAGGGTAGGCTGGTAGCCCACCGCCGAGGGCATACGCCCGAGAAGTGTGGAGACCTCGCTGCCCGCCTGGACGAACCTGAAGATATTGTCTATAAACAGGAGCACGTCCTTATGCTCGGCGTCGCGGAAATGCTCCGCCATGGTGAGCCCTGAGAGGGCCACCCTCATGCGCACGCCCGGGGACTCGTTCATCTGCCCGAAGACCAGGGCGGTCTTGCTGCTGACACCGCTCTCCTGCATTTCCCGCCACAGGTCGTTTCCCTCGCGGCTGCGCTCGCCCACGCCGGTAAAGATGGAGTAGCCGCCGTGCTCCATGGCTACGTTATGTATAAGCTCCTGTATGAGCACGGTCTTGCCAACGCCCGCGCCCCCGAAGAGGCCTATCTTGCCGCCTCTGGGGTAGGGCTCCAGCAGATCTATGACCTTAAGGCCAGTCTCCAGTATCTCCACGGCAGGGCTCTGCTCCTCAAAGCTGGGGGCCTTCCTGTAGATGCTTTTTACCGGGGTGCCCTCTGGCACGGGCCCCTTGCCGTCGATGGGCTCCCCCAGCACGTTGAACATACGGCCCAGTGTGGCTGTGCCCACGGGGACCTCTATGGTCTTCCCGGGCACGGCTACCGCCAGGCCCCTTTGAAGCCCATCGCTGGGGGAGAGCATGACGCAGCGCACCGTGCTCCCGGACAGGTGCTGGGATACCTCCATCACCCTGACCTCGCCCCTCATCTCCACGGTGAGCTTTTCCCGAAGCCTTGGGAGCGCCCCGCTCACCAGCTCCACGTCCACCACGGGGCCGGATATCTGTACGATGATACCGCGTTCCAGGTTATCCATTGGGTATCACTCTCCTTCCTTTCGTCTGCGTTGAGCCCTGGCCCCCGCGGAGATCTCGGTTATCTCCTGGGTTATGGCCGACTGGCGCACGCGGTTGTACTCTAAAGACAGCTCGCCCATGAGCTCCTCGGCGTTGCGGTTGGCATTGTCCATGGCTGTCATGCGGGCGTTCTGCTCACAGCAGAAGCTGTCTATCAGCGCGGAGTATATAAAGCCCGACACATAGCTGCGCATGATATTGTGAAGCACGGCCTTTGCGTCCGGCAGGAACTCAAAGGGTTCGCTGACGGTCTTCTCGCGCTCGGCGGTGTCCACAAAGTAGGTCCGGTGGAAGGGCAGCAGCCTTGTGGACCGGGCGCTGAAGCTCATGCTGTTCTCCATGTCCGTATAGACCACGAATATCTTCTGCAGGCGCCCGCGGTTGAAGCCGTCCAGCAGAAGGGCGCTTATCTCCCTTGCCCGCGTCATCGTGGGGTTCTGGGCGGTGTAGAGAAAGCTGTGCTCGATGGGGATATTGTGCTGGTCAAAGTACCTTCTGCCGTACTCCCCCACAACGAACAGCTTTGTGTCCGGGTGCTGCTCCAAGATGTGCAGCGCCTCCTTTATGGCGTTCTGGTTATAGGACCCGGCGAGCCCCTTGTCCGCCGTTATTACAAGGCAGCCGTAGGTGCCGTCCAGGGCGGGCATGCCCTCGTCGGGATAGAAGAAGTGGCTCTCCACATTCCGGACGTTTCGGAATATCCGCTTTATCTCGCCCTGGAGGGCGTTGAAGTAGGGGCGGGTGTTCTCGAGCTCGGCACGGGCCTTGCGCAGCTTTGTGGAGGCTATGAGATACATGGCGTTGGTTATCTTCCTGGTCTCGGCCACGCTCTGCATATGGGTCTTTATCTCCCTGGTGCCGGGCATATTCAGTCACCGGCCTTTCCAGGGGCCGTATAGGCCGCAAGATACCTTTTGGAGAGGGCTATAAGCTCCTCCTTATCCTCGGGGGGCAGCTTGCCGGTCATATCCACCCTGCGGCAGAGGTCTGCGGCCTCCTCCTCAACGAAGGCCACAAGGCCTGCCCTGAACTTATCCATCCTGTCTAGGGGTATGTCCTGCATGGTGTGGGCCATGGCCGCGGTGAGGATCATGACCTGATGGTGGTGGGAGAAGGGTGAATACTGGTGCTGGCGCAGAAGCCGCATGAGCCCCTGGCCGTAGACAAGCTGGCGCTTGGTGGTCTCGTCCAGATCGCTTGAGAACTGGGTGAAGACCTCCATCTCCCTGTACTGGGCAAGCTCCAGGCGGAGGGTGCCCGCCGCGGCCTTCATTGCCTTTGTCTGGGCGTCGCCGCCCACGCGGGACACTGAGAGGCCCACGTTTACAGCAGGGCGCTGGCCCGCGAAGAACAGATCGCTCTCAAGGAATATCTGGCCGTCGGTGATTGAGATTATATTCGTGGGGATATAGGCCGAGACGTCGCCGGCCTGGGTCTCCACTATGGGCAGGGCGGTCATGCTGCCGCCGCCGAGTTCGTCTGACAGGTGGGCCGAGCGCTCCAGGAGCCTTGAGTGCAGGTAGAATACGTCGCCCGGGAAGGCCTCGCGCCCGGGAGAACGGCCCAAAAGCAGGCTAAGCGCCCTGTAGGCTATGGCGTGCTTTGACAGGTCGTCATACACGATAAGCACATCCCGGCCCGAGTACATGAAATACTCGGCAAGGGCGCAGCCGGCGTAGGGGGCGATGTACTGCAGGGCGGCGCTGGCCCCGGCGGGGGCGCTGATAACGGTGGTGTAGCTGAGGGCCCCCCGGCGCAGAAGGTTCTCCGTAAGCTGGGCAACGCTGCTGGTCTTCTGGCCTATGGCCACGTATATGCATACAACGTCCTTGCCCTTCTGGTTCAGGATGGTGTCAAGGGCTATGGCGGTCTTGCCGGTCTGGCGGTCGCCGATTATCAGCTCACGCTGGCCCCGGCCTATGGGGAACATGGAGTCGATGCAGAGGAGCCCGGTCTCCATGGGGGTGTTTACCGGCTGGCGGTCGAGAATGCCGGGAGCGGGGTTCTCTATGGGCCTGTAGCTGTCGGCGTCTATATGGCCCTTTCCGTCGATGGGCACGCCGAGCGCGTCGACCACACGCCCGAGAAAGCCCTCGCCTACAGGCATACCGGCGGTCTTATGGGTGCGGCGGACCATGTCGCCGGCGGTGACCTCGCCGCTGTCCCCGAAGAGGACGCAGCTAAGATCGTCCCTGCGAAGGTCCTGCACCATGCCCTTGACGCCGGAGGGGAAGGTGAGTATTTCGCCGTACCTGGCGTGGGTCAGCCCGGTGATAGTGGCAACCTCGCTGTCAACGGTCTGCACCTCGCCCATCTCCTCGGGCTCGGCGCTGGGCCGCCAGCTTGAGACCGCCTCCTTCATCAGGGGGAGTATGTCGTTCTCGCCCTCCCGCACACTCAGAAGGTGGTCCCGGAACTGCCGGAAGGTGCCCTGGGGGGTCCAGTCGTACACGTCCGAGCCCACCTGCATCCGAAAGCCCGCCGGAACGCTCTCGTCCTTCTCCCAGGACACCGGCACAGTCCGCTGGTAGCGCTCTTTAAGATAGGCCCCGAACCGGTCCAGCTGCTCCCGGGTGGGCTCCTTGGCGCTGCGGAGCAGGGCGGAAAGATGGCTCCTACCGGCTCTCATGCTTACTTCCCCCCTCCGCAAGGTCCAGGAAACTGTCGAACGGGTCGTCGTCCTTATGGAAGGCCAGCTTCTCGGCGGCTTCTGAGGCAAGGCGCTTGAGCTCCCGCTGGGAGTCCCTCAGGGCCTTCTCCCTGGCCTCTTTGGCCTGGGCGTGGGCCTCGACGACTATCTCCCTGGCCTGGGCCTGGGCAAGGGCTATCTGCTCCTCGGCGGATTTCTGGACCGCCGCCTGGGACTTCTGCCTTGCCTCCCTTATCTCCTCCTCGGCCCCCTCAAGCTTCTGCTGGTACTGGGCCTTGGCCTCCTCTGCCTTCTGAAGCTCTCTGTCCGCCTTGTCCTCCATGTCCTTATAGTGCTGCTCACGCTTTTGCATGAAATCCACAACGGGCTTATACAGCAGGAAGTAAAGCCCTCCGGCTAAAATAGCCAGGTTCATCCAGTGCAGCAGTATCTGCTGCCAGTCTATGTTCAGCGGCATATGTCACACCTGCCTTAAAGCACAAAGATAATGAGTATGACCACCAGAAGGGCGTATATAATGGCGGTCTCGATGAACACAAGGCCGAGCATCAGGGTGGTGCGGATCTTGCCCTCTGCCTCGGGCTGGCGGGAGATGCTCTCCGTGGACTTGGCAGTGGCAAGGCCCATGCCCACGGCGCCGCCGGCTGCAGCCACGCCTACGGCAATGCCTGCTGCAAGGGCTTTGAGTCCCAGCGCGCTGCCGGCGGACTCGGCGGACTCGGGGGCGGCCGCTTCCTCGGCCATAGCGGGCATTGCGAAGACGGCGGCAAACATCATTATGACTGCCAGCGCCAGCAGGACGCGGCAGAGCTTCCTCTTGTTGCGAAGTGATCTGTTCATTTCAATTCCCTCCAAATAATAAATAGGTTTGTTGAAAGCTTACTCTTTGTGGGGCTGCTCGGAGACCTCGCCGTAGTACAGCGCCGTGAGCATGGTGAGCACATAGGTCTGTATCACCGCGTGCAGAAGGGTGAAGAGCACGCCCACCACCACCGGCAGCACAAAGCTCAGGCTTACGTAGTAGTACACAAGCTCCGTCACCAGAAGACCGCTGAGCAGGGCCCCGAAGAGCCTGAAGCTCATGGAGATGGGCAGGGAGAACTCCTTGAGGGTCTTGCCCACGCCCTTCAGGCCGTTTTTGGCTATGCCGCCTGAGAGTATCACAAGGTATGACATAGTTCCAAGGCCTATTGCCGCGTTTACGTCCGACAGGGGGGCGGGCAGGGTTATAGGGTTCCCCTTTGTGGTGAGGATCTGCAGGCCTAAAAGCTCAAACAGCGTCCCTATGGACACATAGGCCCCGGCGGTGAACAGATAGACCCCTAAAAATTTGTTGAGATGGGGGCTATTGCTCTTTGCCATGTTGTAGAACAGTCCCACGGCCTCCTCAAGCACCAGCTGCAGCTTGCCCGGCCGGAGCTTGAAGCGTGGCACGGCGAAGACCCTCAGCAGCAGGGCGGCAAGGAGAAGCAGCCCTGTGACTGTGAAGGCCGAGATAAGCGCCGGGCTCACGGTCTTGCCGCCCAGGAACGCTATCCGGTTTTCACCGTGGAGCACCGCGTCGCGCATGGCCTCCTGGACGCTCTCCGCCCGGCCGTTTGTACCAGCCAGTATGGACGCTATCAGCAGCGCCACGATGACCAGTACCCAGATAGCCAGGCCCTTTTTGTGTTGTTTCATCGCGCACTTCCTTTCTTTAGGTTCAAAACTTAGAGCCATATACAGTAATTTTATCACGAGTAGGGAAAAAGTCAACCTTGCAGAGGCCGCGGCAAAGGCTGAAAAAGGTAGAATATTTTGCGCCATTTTAAGGGAAATACTGGTCAGCTTGACAAGGGGCCTGAGCTGTGATACCATGTACACTATAGAAACAGGGATATAACCCCCGAAATGGAGTAAAAACAATGGTATATTTTGCGGATATGCACACACACAGCACGGCCTCCGACGGACAGTACGCCCCGGGGGAGCTTGTGGGCCTTGCTAAGGAAAAAGGCCTCACCCTTCTTGGCCTTACGGACCACGATACCCTGGATGGCATCCCTGAGGCGGTGGAGGCCGCCGGAAAAGAGGGGCTCAGGGTGCTGCCGGGGATAGAGATAGGCGCCGAGGAGTACCGCAGCCTGCACCTGCTGGGCTACGGCGTGAGCCTGGACGACCCGGGGCTGAACGGCTTTTGCGAACAGATGAAAGCCGCCAGGGACGAGCGGAAGTACAGGATGATCGATTTTCTAAAGGAGAAGGGCGTGGATATAGACCTCGGCGAAGTGGAGGCCCTTGCAAAGGGCGGCGTGGTGGCGAGGCCGCATTTTGCAAGGGTCATGCTGGAGCACGGCTATATAAAGACAAACCGCGAGGCGTATGAAAAATATCTTGACACCGACGAATACAAGCGCATTGCGATCAGGCGAATGAGCGCCCGGGACTGTATCGAGACTCTGCATAGGGCGGGCGGCAAGGTCTCCTTTGCCCACCCCTATCAGGTGAAGCTGGACGACGGGGCCCTTGAAGGGCTGGTGCGGGACTTAAAGGGCTGGGGGCTGGATGCCATAGAGTGCTATTACACCAAGCACACCCCGGAAATGCAGGCATTCTACCTGTCCCTTGCCGGTAAATACGGCCTGCATGTCACCGGGGGCAGCGATTTCCACGGTGAGCTTGTAAAGCCCGACGTGCCCCTTGGCAGGCTGGAGCTGGAGCTGGACTGGCTGCTGGACGGTTAAAACAACGGAACAATGGGGGATGGGAAGATGGAGGCATTTACATCAGGCTTTGCGGGGCTTTTAGACGGCATAGTGGGCGTTGCGATACACTGCTTTGAGTTCATAGGAGTGATCATTATCGTGGCCGCGGGGGTAAAGGGGTTTATACAGTACGTGAGAAAGGACCCTTCGGTGAGGCTGCAGCTGGCCCAGGGTATGGCCCTGGGGCTGGAGTTCAAGCTGGGCAGCGAGATACTGCGCACGGTGGTGGTCAGAGAGCTCTCGGAGGTGGCGCTGGTGGCGGCGATCATAGCTGTGCGCGCGGCGCTGACGTTCCTTATCCACTGGGAGATACGCATAGAGGAGAGGACGAAGGTGGAGGCGGCGGGGGAGAAGCCGCCCCAAAAAGAGGGGTAAGGCAAAAATTTCCCTTGCAATTTAAAGGATAACGTGCTACAATAGGCGAAGAATTGACTGTAAAGAGGTGAAAACTGCGATGAAAGAGAATATACATCCCGACTATCAGGAGACCACTATCACCTGTGCCTGCGGCAATGTGATACACACCCGCTCCACCAAGAAGGATATCAAGGTCGAAATATGTTCCAAGTGCCATCCGTTCTTCACGGGCAAGCAGAAGCTGGTGGACACCAGCGGGCGCGTGGACATGTTCAAGAAGCGCTACGGCTTGAAGTAAGCCCGGCCGGGGAAGATGAAGTCGCTTAACAATTTCCTGGACACAGAGGGCCGCCTGACAAAGTTTCCGGCAAAGCGCCCCATGCAGACACAGGCGCTGCACTACCTGGCGGAAAAGTTTGAGGCAGGCAGGGAATACGCCGAGAGGGAGGTAAACGCGCTGCTTTTGCAGTGGCACACCTTCGAGGATCCGGCGACCCTGCGGCGGGAGCTTTTTGACAGGCGCTTTCTGGACAGGGACCCATACGGACGCAGCTACAGGCTCAACGAGGGCTTTTTGAAAAGCCTTAGCGATGCTGCGGCTGAAGATGGGCCGGAATGATGAGACGAGGGGACGGCGTGTAAAAGCGCCGTCTTTTTGTGGTACATGGGGAGAGGAGGGGGCAGCCTTGGAGTACATCACCGTCCGGGCCGAGGGCTCGGACCAGTTCATAGAGAAAAAGTCCCGGTTCATCGGCTCCTGCAAGCCGGTGAAGACCGAGGAGGAGGCCCTGGAGTTTATAGCCGGGCTCAAAACAAAATACTGGGACGCCAGCCATAATGTATACGCGTACATCCTGAGGGAGGGGAACATACAGCGTTTCTCCGACGACGGCGAGCCCCAGGGCACGGCGGGGATACCGGTGATCGACACCATGAAGAAGTCCGGGGTCACGGACGCCGTGATTGTGGCTACCAGGTACTTCGGCGGCATACTGCTTGGGGGAGGCGGGCTTATAAGGGCCTACTCCCATACGGCGAGCATTGCCCTGGGCGCGGCGGAGCGGGTGCGCATGAAGCAGTGCCTGAAGCTGAGCATAGCCTGCTCCTACGACAGCTACGGCAGGGTGCAGGCCATAGTGCCCGGGTGCGGGGGGATAATAGACGGCACGGAGTTTACCGACAAGGTGACGATCGCCCTGCACATGGAGCCGGAGCTCCTGGAGGGCCTTGCTAGGAGGCTGGCCGACGCCACCGCGGGCCGGGCGGCGCTGGAGGGGGCCGGGGAGGAGTTTTACCCACTGCCTGTGGAGTAGGCTTTTGGAAAAATTTTTTCCGGCGGCAAAAGTATTTTTTTCAGAAAAAGCGTATATGTAGTCAGGGAATAAGTTTTGAAAACACAGTGGGGAGGTATGCTTATGACAGTGAGAGAGCAGACCGAGCAGCTGGAGCACCGGACGCTGGCGCCCTGGGCGGCAAAGGCGGCTGAGTCCCGGGGAAGGGCCCGCAGGGAGGAGGAGTGCCCGCTGCGCACAGCCTTCCAGCGGGACCGGGACAGGGTCATCCACTGCAAGGCATTCCGCAGGCTCAAGACCAAGACCCAGGTGTTTCTCTCCCCCCAGGGGGACCACTACCGCACCCGGCTCACCCACACCCTGGAGGTCTCCCAGATAGCAAGGACCATCGCAAGGGCTCTGCGCCTTAACGAGGACTTGACAGAGGCCATAGCCCTGGCCCACGACCTGGGCCATACCCCATTCGGGCACGCGGGGGAGAGGGCCCTGGGCAGCCTCTCGGACGGGAGCTTCAAGCACTACAGGCAGAGCCTCAGGGTGGTGGATAGGCTTGAGAAGGAGGGGCTGGGGCTTAACCTCTCCTGGGAGGTGCGAAACGGCATAGTCTGCCATACCGAGGGCACCCAGCCCGTTACCGCAGAGGGGCAGATAGTGCGCCTTGCGGACAGGATAGCCTACATAAACCATGACATAGACGACGCCATACGCGCCGGGGTCATGGAGGAGAGGGATATACCAAGGGGCATATCGGGTCAGCTTGGGGACAGCAAGACAAGGCGTATAACCTCGCTCATACACTCTGTCGTGAACAACAGCAGGGACGGCGTTATACGGATGGACCCGGGGGACTTTGAGGCGTATGAGGCCCTGCACGGCTTTATGTACCAGGCTGTATACAAAAACGAGTACGCTAAAAGCGAGGAGCGCAAGGTGCCCCATATCATGGAGAGCTTATACAGGCATTTCCAATACCCGGAGCACCTGCCGGAGTATATGAGGAGGATCGCGGAGGAGGACGGCAGCAGCACCGCCGCCATGGACTATGTGGCGGGGATGAGCGACCTGTACGCCGTGAGGACCTATAGCGACCTGTTTATACCAAAGGCCTGGAAAGAGGCCTGACCCTTTGAAAGGAGGACCAGCCCATGCCCTTCCCGCCGGAGTTCCTGCGCGAGCTGGAGGAACGCAGCCCCATTGAGGATATAGCCGGGAGCTACGTCCGACTGCGCAGGTCGGGCAGGAACCTTGTGGGCCTCTGCCCCTTCCACAGCGAGAAGACCCCGTCCTTCAACGTGTACCCGGGGAATAACTCCTATTACTGCTTCGGCTGCGGCAAGGGCGGCAGCGTGATAAACTTCGTTATGGAGGCGGAGCGCCTGGACTTCCTGGACGCGGTGAAGTGGCTGGCCCAGCGGGCGGGGGTGCAGATGCCCGAGGACGGCGTTGACGACAGCATGTCGAAGCTTCGCGTAAGGATAATGGAGATAAACAGGGAGTCCGGGCGCTTCTTCTATAACACGCTCGTCTCCCCTGAGGGCAGGGCGGGGCTGGAGTACCTGAGGGGCAGGGGGCTGGACCCGGGGACTATCCGGCATTTCGGCCTGGGGTACGCCCCCGAGAGCGGGTACGGCCTTGTGGACCACCTGAGGAAAAAGGGCTACAGGCCGGAGGAGCTCACCCAGTCGGACATGGCAAGGGTCTCCCAGAGGGGGAACCTGTACGACAGGTACAGGGGCCGGGTGATGTTCCCCATATTCGACCTGAGGGGGAATGTGGTGGCCTTTGGCGGGAGGATACTCACCGACGAGAAGCCGAAATACATCAACACCTCGGATACTCCGGTGTACCATAAGAGCAGCGGGCTCTTTGCACTGAACTTTGCAAAGAATACCGGGAGCAGGCAGCTCATTTTAGCCGAGGGCTATATGGACGTGATAGCCCTGCACAGGGCGGGGTTTAAAAACGCCATAGCATCCCTTGGAACATCGCTGACTGAGGAGCAGGCCCGGATCATAAAGCGCTACGCCGATGAAGCGGTGATATGCTACGACTCGGACCCGGCGGGCCGGAAGGCCACAGGGAGGGCCATACCAATACTCAAGGCGGCGGGCCTGAGGGTGAAGGTGGTGACGGTGCCGGGGGGGAAGGACCCTGACGAGTTCATGAAGAACTATGGCAAGGACGGACCGGAGCGCTTCAGGCAGCTATTGGAGAAGAGCGGCACGGACGTGGAGTACCGGCTGCAGCAGCTCCGGGAACAGTTCAGTCTGGAGACAGACGAGGGGAGAGTCCGCTATCTCAACGAGGCGGCGGGCACGGTGCTGGTGAGCATAAGCGACCCTATGGAGCAGGACGTATATGCCGGGCGGCTCTCAGAGGAGACCGGAGTGGACAAGAGGAGGATACTTGAGACGGTGGGCAGGCTCTCGGGCAGGGAGCGCAGGAAAGAGGAGAGGAAGCTCCGCAGGAGCCAGATGGACCTGGACCTGCCGGGCCCCGGGCAGCATGGCCCCAGGAGAGAGGGCAATATAAAGGCCAGCGTGGCCCAGAAGGGGCTGATAGCCTACCTTTTCATGCACCAGGAGGCTGCCGGGGCCATAGGCAAGCGCTGCCCTCCTGAAAAATTTATCACCCCGGAGTATCGCAGAGTATATAATGCCATATTGGGTAGAATGATACAAGATACGGTAACTATGGCAGGCATTGGCGAAATACTGACGGCACAGGAGGCCTCTGTGCTCAGCGGGATCCTGGCCAAGGCCCAGGACGCTCCCCCAAATGAGAGGGACGTAAAGGAGTACCTGAGGGTCCTGGAGGAGGAGGCCCGGGAGGAGGGCACCGAGGAGTGGAGCAAGACTGCAAGCCCGGACGAGGTGAAGGAATACCTTAAGGGCCTGAGAAAAAAGAAGACGTGAGCCGTTATCGGGGAAAACAGAAAGGAATGGTATTGAAATGAGCGCACAGCCGGATAAGAAGACAGTCATCAGGGACCTGGTGGAGATAGGCAAGGCCAAGGGGCAGCTGAGCACCAAGGAGATACTGGACGCTTTAGGAGAGCTGGACTTTGACCCGGAGCAGATAGAGAAATTTTATGACACCCTGGAGAGCCAGGGCGTGGAGATAGTCGAGGACTTCGACGAAATGCAGCTGGATGAAAACGACCTTGTTAAGGCCGGGGAAGTCGAGCTGGAGGGCGGCGAGGGCATTACCATCGACGACCCTGTGAAGGTCTACCTGAAGGAGATAGGCCGGGTGCCGCTGCTCACCCCCGAGGAGGAGGTGGACCTTGCGGTGCGCATCACCAACGGGGACGAGGCCGCGAAGAAGCGCCTTTCCGAGGCAAACCTCCGGCTGGTGGTGAGCATAGCAAAGAGGTATCTGGGCCGTGGAATGCAGTTTCTGGACCTGATACAGGAGGGCAATCTGGGGCTTATAAAGGCCGTGGAGAAGTTCGACTATACAAAGGGCTTCAAGTTCTCGACCTATGCCACATGGTGGATACGCCAGGCGATCACACGAGCCATAGCGGACCAGGCCAGGACCATACGCATCCCTGTGCATATGGTGGAGACCATAAACAAGGTTAAAAAGGCAAACAACCAGCTTCTGCACGTGAACGGCCGTGAGCCCAGCGCCGATGAGATAGCCGACGAGCTGGAAATGCCGGTGGATAAGGTGCGGGAGATCATGCGCGTGGCCCAGGAGCCTGTGTCCATGGAGACCCCGATCGGCGAGGAGGAGGACAGCCACCTGGGGGATTTCATTGAGGACGCGGACGCCCCCGCCCCCCAGGACGCGGCGAGCCTCACCCTGCTCAAGGAGACTCTGGGCAATGTGCTGGACTCCCTGACCCCCAGGGAGGAGAAGGTGCTGCGCCTCAGGTTTGGCCTTGAGGACGGGCGCTCCAGGACACTGGAGGAGGTAGGCAAGGAGTTCAACGTCACCAGGGAGCGCATCAGGCAGATAGAGGCGAAGGCCCTTAGAAAGCTCAGGCACCCCAGCCGCAGCAAGAAGCTCAAGGACTTTCTGGACTGAGATCTATTTATGAAAGAGGGAAGGCATAGTGGTAAAAATAGCAGCTTTTATAATAACGGTGTTCGTGGTATTGCTTGCCGGGTGCAGGCCCTTGCAGGGGGATCTATCCCAGGCGGGGCCAAAGGATACGCCCGCGCCGGCTTTTGCTGAGAGCACTCCTGTGCCTGAGAGCACTCCTGCGCCGGAGAGCGCTCCTGTGCCTGAGAGCGCTCCTGTGCCTGAGAGCGCTCCGGGGGCTGAGGCGGAAGGCGGGCAGAGGGATACGATGCTCACCGAGGAGCAGGCCAGGGAGAAGGCGCTGGCCCATGCCGGGCTTTCCGGCGGGGCGGTGACGTTCACCGAGGCCGGGCTGGACTTTGAAGACGGGCGGAAGGTGTATGAGCTGGAGTTCCGCACTGATACTTACGCTGAATATGAGTACAAGATAGACGCCTATACAGGCGAAGTGATAAGCTATAAGAGCGAGGCGGGGCAGGAGCAGTCCGGGGGACCCGCCGTGATGACCGCTGACGAGGCCATGGAGCTGGCCCTTGGAAAGGTGTCGGGGGCGGCCCGGGAGGACATATGGGAGTTCGGCCGGGATGAAGACGGCGGGCGCACCGTGTATGAGGGCAAAATAGTTTACGGCGGGTTTGAGTATGAATTTGAGATAGACGCCGGCACCGGCGCGTTTATAGAATGGGACCAGGAGCCGGCTGACTGAGAGAAGCTTTTGTGCGGGAGCGTTTAGCGGGCGGCTGAAGGTAAAGGCCATAGAGCTCCTTGGGGCATTTGTAAGGAATATCATACTTGCGGAGGTAGTTGTATGGGCTGTGGGCAGCGACAAATACCTGGCGGGGCTTGTGGCGGCCCAGGGGTACAGCATAGGCTGGACGGCAGTTGAGCTTATATGTTCCAGAAGAGATTGGCAGAAGGAAGACAGGAAATAATACACCCCCTTATAACGGAGAGTGACTAAGTGGTAATGACATTGGAGGCGGACTACGCCGTCAGGATAGTTGAATACCTGACCCGGAACCCGGGCAGATGGGACGCGAAGACCATCTCGGAGAAGATGCAGATACCCTTGAGGTTCTGCCTGAAGATCCTGAGGGGGCTGGTCGGCGCGGGGATGGTCTGTTCCTTTAAGGGCGTTAAGGGGGGATACAGCCTGGCGCGGCCTGCAGGGGAGATAACCCTTTTGCAGGTGATCGAGAGCGTGGAGGGGCCGTATATGCTCAGCCGCTGCCAGAAGGAGGAGTACAGCTGCGGGCGGGAGCACTGTAAGCTGCACAGCATCTATGAGCGGGTGAGCGCCAGCGTAAGAAAGGAGCTTGATTCCTACACATTCGATGTGATATGCAAAGAGAGCTAAAGGCAAAAGTTTCGTCCACCTTTTCAAAGGTGGTGGGGGTCTTGGGGGCAACGCCCCCGAGCTCACTTCGTGAACTCGGCCGCCGGAGGCCAAAATATACTAACGAAAAGGAAAGAGAAGTGACTATATTTTGCGAGTACGTGAACCGAAGCGGACTGCATAGCGCGGCTATTACAGATCCAAAGAGTAAAAGAAAGAGAAAGCAGAAAATAAAAGTCGATATGCAATAGCCTGGCGCAGAGGCTTCTACTGTGAGCGCGCCATGAGCTATACGAGAGGTCCCATAAAAATGACCGGGAGCTTGCTATGGAGTATGCCGGGGACCGTGGGTTTTTGAAGGGCCTGGGATATGGGCCAGCATAAGCCGTAAATAAAAAGCCCGCCTGGGGAGACCCGGGCGGGTGTTCTATTTGCGTTGGCTAAAGGGACTTTTGATAGAGGGAGAAGCGCGGAAGGCCAAACTCGGCAAGGCCGATGTCAACGCCCTGCTGTATGCAGGCGTAGCCTGACCTCTCATAAGCCTGTATAGCCGGCGAGTTGCCCTCCCATACATACAGGCGCATGAACCTTGCCCCCTGGGACCTGGCGTGGCCCTCGGCGGCCAAGAGGAGCGCGGAGCCTACTCCCCGGCGCTGGCGCTCAGGGTGGACAGCCAGGACGTGGATATACCATACAGCGTCGTCAAAGGCCGGGGCCCCCGGGAAGCCGTCCTCGGCGCTGGGATTTTTTGTGAGCCCGACGGAACCGGCGGGCTCGCCGTCCTCAAAAGCCAGGAGCAGGGCGCCGCTGTAAAGGTACTCCCGGGCGCAGTCCTCGGTGGGAAAGCAGTCCCTGGCCCAGCCGGGGTTATAGGGCTTGCCCTGCAGGGCGTCGCAGACTATGCCATAGAGCTCGCCGACTGTCTGAAGGTCGGCTTCGCCTGCCGTCCTCACTGTAATAGGCACGACACCACCACTTTCTTTAAATAAAATACCCCAGAGACCTGGGAGTGTGCCCTAAAAGCCGGGCTATGCCAAAAAAATGAAAAAAAGATGCAAAAATTTCACAGGAGGGCTTGACAACTGGGAAGATGAGGTTTACAATAATATACTGTATCATCATCGGTAAAAATGTCCTCTTGTACCTGCAAACAGTATAGCACACCGGAAGTACAGGTGTCAAGAGGATAACGCGCAAAAACCGATTTTTTGTATATTTTTAAGGATAGGAGTGGCTGTGCCTAATGGTGAATGTAAAACCGGTCCAGCTGGGTAAAACCAAGCGGATGAGCTTTGGCAAGATAGAGGAAGTCTTGAAAATGCCCAACCTGATCGAGATCCAGAAAAATTCCTATGAGTGGTTTTTGAACGAGGGGCTTCGGGAGGTTTTTAGGGACGTCTCGGGCATCACTGACTTTAACAATAACCTGGTTCTGGATTTTGTGGACTACAAGCTGGACGATACGCCCAACTACAGCGTGACCGAGTGCAAGGAGAGGGACGCCACCTATTCCGCGGCCCTGCGGGTCACCGCGCGGCTGCTCAATAAGGAGACCGGGGAGATAAAGGTCTCAGAGGTCTTTATGGGTGATTTCCCCCTGATGACCCAGAGCGGCACCTTTGTTATAAACGGCGCAGAGCGGGTGATAGTCTCCCAGCTGGTGCGCTCCCCGGGCGTGTACTTTAAAATGGACTACGACCGCTCCGGCAAGGAGCTGTTCAGCTCCACCATCATCCCCAACAGGGGCGCCTGGCTGGAGTATGAGAACGACGTAAACGACGTGCTCTATGTGCGCATAGACAAGAACAGGAAAATACCAATTACGGTATTCGCCCGCTGCCTGGGGCTTGGCACCGACCAGCAGCTCCTGGACTTCTTCGGGGATGACGACCGTATCAGGGCGACTATGGAGAAGGACACCTGCCACTCGGTGGAGGAGGCCCTGTTTGAGATATACCGCAAGCTCCGCCCCAGCGAGCCGCCCACCATCGAGAGCGCCCAGGCCCATATAAATTCCCTGTTCTTCGACCCCAGGCGGTACGATATGAGCAGGGTGGGCCGCTATAAATACAATAAGAAGCTGCGCCTTGAGGGGCGCCTGAACGGCCATACCCTGGCCCAGCCCATTGCGGATCCCTCCACCGGCGAGGTGCTGGCCGAGGCCGGCGTTACCGTGTCGAGGGAGCTTGCAAGGGAGCTGGACGACGCTGGCGTCACCCAGGCTGTGGTCGCTGTGGACGGCAGGGAGGTAAAGATAATCTCCAACGGCATGGTGGACATACAGAAGTATGTGTCCCTTGACAGGGAGACCCTGCTTTCCTGCGGCATAAACGAGCGGGTGAGCTTCCCGGTATTAAGGGAGATACTGGACGAGTGCGGGGACGACGAGCGCAAGCTGAAGTCGGCGCTCAGGTCCCGCAAGCCGGAGCTCATACCCAATATCATCACTGTTGAGGATATCTTTGCAAGCATCAACTACATGAACTGCCTGGCCCAGGGCCTGGGGCTCACGGACGATATAGACCATCTGAGCAACAGGCGTATCCGCTGCGTGGGGGAGCTTCTGCAGAACCAGTTCAGGATAGGCTTCTCCCGCCTTGAGAGGGTGATAAGGGAGCGCATGACCCTTCAGGCCCAGGACCTGGAGCAGCTTACGCCCCACTCCCTTATCAACATCCGGCCTGTTGTAGCCGCCATAAAGGAGTTTTTCGGCTCCTCGCCCCTCTCCCAGTTTATGGATCAGACAAACCCCCTGGCTGAGCTCACCCATAAGCGCAGGCTCTCGGCCCTGGGCCCCGGCGGCCTCTCAAGGGACAGGGCCAGCTTCGAGGTCCGGGACGTGCATTACACCCACTACGGGCGTATGTGCCCCCTGGAGACTCCCGAAGGCCCCAACATCGGGCTTATATCCTATCTGGCGAGCTTTGCCAAGATCAACGAGTACGGCTTTATAGAGGCCCCATACCGCAAGGTGGACAAGGCCACCGGCAGGGTCACCTGCGAAGTGGAGTATATGACCGCCGACGTGGAGGACAGCTACGTTGTGGCCCAGGCCAACGAGCCCCTGGACGACGAGGGGCATTTTGTGAACAGCCGCGTGGTCGGCAGGTACAGGGACGAGTTCGTGGATGTGGATGCCGCCAGGGCCGACTATATGGACATCACCCCCAGGATGGTGGTATCGGTAGCCACAGCCTGCATCCCCTTCCTTGAGCACGACGACGCAAACCGGGCCATGATGGGCTCCAACATGCAGCGCCAGGCGGTGCCCCTGCTGAGGACAGAGAGCCCCATTGTGGGCACCGGCATGGAGTATAAGGCAGGCGTTGACTCAGGGGTATGCGTGCTGGCTAAGCGGGGGGGCGTTGTAAAATCCGTCTCCGCTGATTTGGTGCGGGTGACCGCTGACAACGGAGATATTGACGACTATGAGATAATCAAGTTCATGCCCTCGAACCAGAGCACCTGTATAAACCAGGTGCCCATAGTGGACGTGGGCGAGAGGGTCGAGGAGGGCTCCGTCATAGCCGACGGCCCGGGCATAAAGAACGGCGAGATATCCCTTGGCAAGAACGCGCTTATCGGGTTCATGACCTGGGAGGGCTATAACTACGAGGACGCGGTGCTGCTCAACGAGAAGATAGTGCGCGACGACGTGTATACCTCCATACACATCGAGGAGTACGAGATGGAGGCCCGGGACACGAAGCTTGGGCCCGAGGAGATAACCAGGGATATACCCAACGCCAACAACGAGCTCTTAGGGGACCTTGACGACAGGGGGATCATCCGCATAGGCGCGGACGTGCATGCGGGGGATATCCTGGTGGGCAAGGTCACCCCCAAGGGGGAGACGGAGCTCACCGCCGAGGAGCGGCTGCTTAGGGCTATATTCGGCGAGAAGGCCAGAGAGGTGAGGGACACCTCCCTGAGGGTGCCCCACGGCGAGTACGGCGTTGTGGTCGACGTGAAGGTGTTCACCAGGGAGAACAGCCACGACGAGCTCTCCCCCGGAGTAAATAAGGTGGTGCGCTGCTATATCGCCCAGAAGCGCAAGATCTCCGTGGGCGACAAGATGGCGGGCCGCCACGGGAACAAGGGCGTTGTGTCAAGGATACTTCCTGAGGAGGAGATGCCCTTCCTGCCCGACGGCACCCCCCTGGACATCGTGCTCAACCCCCTGGGCGTGCCCTCCCGTATGAACATCGGGC
>CANPBX010000008.1 GCA_947572385.1 uncultured Clostridia bacterium | reverse complement strand
GGGCACGGAGCACAGCACCCTTCTGTGCGATAACGACCAGCTTGCCGACTCTCTGTTTGAGGGGGTAATAGCGAAGGACCTGCCGGGTATGTCGGATATAGACGGCTCCCTGCTGTACTTCTGCAGGCAGGTAAAGAAAAATCACGTGGTGGCCCTCTGCGGGGAGTGCGCGGACGAGATATTCGGCGGCTACCCCTGGTTCCACCGCCAGGAGATGTTCGACGGCTCCCACTTCCCCTGGAGCAATAACCTTGACACCCGCCGCTCCCTTTTAAAGCCGGAGATAAGCGGGGAGCTCCATATGGAGGAGTATGTGGGCAGCAGGCTTTCAGAGACCATAGCCGAGGTGCCGGCGCTGAAGGGGGAGACCCCCCAGCAGCAGCGCATGAGGCAGATATCCTACCTCAATATGAAATGGTTCATGTCCACCCTCCTGGACCGCAAGGACCGCTGCAGCATGTGGAGCGGCCTTGAGGTGCGCGTGCCCTACTGCGACCACCGGATAGCCCAGTATGTCTTCAACGTGCCCTGGGACTTTAAATGTCCCGGCGGCGTGCCCAAGGGGCTTTTGAGGGACGCGGCAAAGGGCCTGCTGCCCGATGAAATTTTACAGCGCAAAAAGAGCCCCTACCCCAAGACCCATAACCCCGGTTATGAGCAGATAATGAAGCAGAGGCTCACCTATATTCTCAGGGACAGCCTGCAGCCCATCCATAAGATACTCTCCGAGGATGCCGCCAAGTCCCTGTTGGACCAGAGCTTCGACTATGGCAAGCCCTGGTTCGGGCAGCTTATGGCAGGGCCCCAAATGCTGGCGTACCTTATCCAGATAAACTACTGGCTGCTGCACTATAATATCTATATAAATATTTAATATATTTTAATCAGTCTATTCCGTTCCTGTTCTCCTGCTCAAGCCGCCTGACCTTTACGCTGGCCGACACCTGATACCGGCACTCTTTCATCAGGTCCGGCCAGCTTTCCTTTTGCTCCCGCCAGAAGTCCGGCTCCTTGCGGTACAGGAGCCGGCCAAAGCCGAAGATATCGCAGCCGTCCTCCATCACCGCCTGCTCTATGGCACTGTGGACCTCATCCTCCAAAAGCTGCCGGGCGGCGTCTTCTATCCTCGAGTATGCGTCGGGCCTCTCCATCTGCACCCGGTCGGCGGAGCTGATATCCGCGTCGACCTCCAGCTCGATTTTAAAGGAGGGCCCGCCGGCTATGTCCGGCTCTATGCTGCCGGAAACATTCCTAAGGCTGAGTGTCACCCTGCCCTCCTCCGGGCCGCCCACTGTGAGCTCCCCCATCTCCAGCCTGTCCATAGCCGCAAGCCAGCCCCTGGTGCCGCCGGGGTCCATCAGCCCCTTCAGCTTATAGCCGCTGAAATAGCCTGTGGCGAAGACCTCCACGCCCTCCTCTGTGGCCCTCAGGGCCGGGAGCACCGGGGAGGTCCCCTCCCCCTTCACCGCGTTCACAAAGTCCAGTATCTCCACCTCAGCCGCCTGGCCGTTATACCTCCCGCCCCTGCCCAGGGCCTGGAGCTGGGACATCTTCATAAGCTTGCCGTCGTTCTCAGCGGACAGCACCTCCCCGGCGGTGGTGACAGAGAGGAACATCTTCACGGCGGGCCGGGTGTTATAGTACCGCACGAAGAAGTCCAGGCAGTCATCAAGGCCATTCAGGGCGCAGTCCATGCCGAAGACCACCAGGTAGTTATGGGAATAAAAGGGCTCCCGCCCTGTGGTGAGGGACAAGTCGGAAAGGGCCTGGAGCACGGTCTCCCCCTCACAGGTAAAGAGCTCCTCCCCCTCGTCCTCTGCGGAGGCCGAGGAGCGCACGGTCACCCTATAGCCGCTGCCGGTCCAGTCCACGCCAATACCGTGTATGAGCACCCGCTCATAGAGCTCGGGGTAATTGCATCCTGAGAGAGTTATACACATTATAACAGCCAGCAAAGCCGCTCCCAGCTTTTTCATTTTCCCGCCCCCTTTCCCCGAACTAACGCCGCCGCCCATGTGAGAAGGGGCAGTCCCGCCCCTGTTATCACCGTACACAGGCACAGCGCCCAGGGGTCCAGCAGAATGGCCTGCACCCCGGGATCACCCACGGCGAGCAGGGCCAGCAGCAGGAGTAGTGCCGCCGTCACCCATACGGGCCATTTTTTCTCCCGCTCCCCTGTCATGGATAGGAAGCACACCCGGCAGGCGTACAGGTCCACAGCCAGCTTGACGATCAGGCACATCATCCACACCCCTGTAAATACCGCGTCCAGCCGCTGGAGGGAGCGCACCTCCGTAAGGGAGGCCAGCACATAGACCGGGAAGTTCTGGGCGTAGGCGTAGCGGCCCAGGCACCCGGATATCAGCAGGATTGTGAGGGACACAAACGCCGCCGTCCCCACCATCCAGCCCATAAACCCCCGCCCCTTTTTTCCCGCCACCTGGGGCAGCAGCACCCCCATGTCCGCAAACAGGGAGGTCCTTGCCAGGAACAGGGCCGTGCCCCTGGCCGTCTGGGAGTATCCGTACTGGAACAGCGGCTCCAGGTTGCCAGCGTCAAAGCGCACGGCCACAATGCCGAACACCAGCCCGCAGCCCAGCAGCAGCACTATCAGCACACAGGAGGCGCAGCGGGCCACGGTCTCTATCCCGCGCAGGGCGCCGTAGAGAGCCACTCCGGTTATCGCCGCCGTCACCAGCCCCGCCGAGAAGCCGGGGTTTACCGTGTCCATAAGGAATATCTGGAACAGCGCAAGGGACGAGCCCCCTGCCAAAAGGAAGTATAGCCAGTACCCTATGGGCACGATATACCCCAGCTTTCCCATGGAGCCTACCGCCAACTCCGGCACGCTGTCCCTGCCCATGCATAGCCAGACAGGGAGGGCTATAAGGGCCCCCAGGGCCATGGCCAAAAGGCAGGATATGATATTGTCCAAAATGCTCTCGCCCCCGGTATACTGGGCGTTAAGGGCTATAGTTACAAGTATATGGGACACAAACATCGCCACGAAAAACTGCGCCGAGCTTATCCTTGTTTGAACCATTTGTCTTCCCCCCCTATTCGCCTATCTCTCTGCTGCCGGGCATATCCTGCACATTAGCGCTGCCCTTAGCCAGCCGCCGCCAGCCCGCCCGGACTAACACATCTCGAAATGCCAGCCGCCCGTTATACGGGGCCACAGGGGACATAAGGGGCACGCCGAAGCTGTCTGTGCCGCACAGGTCCATTAAGAGCAGCACAAGCCCTATCATCACGCCCCATACCCCCAGGAAATTCCCCGCCAGCAGAAAGGCCAGCCTCAGCAGCGCCAACGGCTCATAGAGCCTGGGCACGGCGTATCCTGCTATGGCTGTGAGGGCCACCACCATAAGGGAGGGGGCGCTCACAAGCCCGGCGGACACCGCCGTGTCCCCTATCACAAGGCCCCCCACTATGCTCACCGTAGCCGACAGGGATCTCGGCGCCCGCAGGCCCGCCTCCCTTAGCACCTCGTACAGAAAGTACAGTATCAGCGTCTCCGCCATCACCGGGAACGGCGTCTGGGATTCCGACTCGGATATCTTCAAAAGCAGGGCCTCGGGGAGCATTTCCGGGTGGTGGGTGGCTATTGCCACGTACAGCCCCGGCAGGAAGGTGCTAAGAAAGAAGGCCGCGTATTTCAGCCAGCGTATAAAGGTGCCGTAAAAGGGCCTTGTAAGGTAGTCGTCCAGGGTCTGGAAGTTCTCCACAAACAGGAAGGGCACTATTATGGCGCTGGGGGTGCCCTCCACCAGAATGGCTATGCGCCCCTCCTCCAGCTTGCCGCAGACTACATCCGGGCGCTCTGTCATGCCCACGCCGCTGAACACCCCTCCCCGCTCCAAAAAGCTTGTGAGGTATCCGGCCCCAAGGGCCGTGTTCAGGTCGTAGGACTTAAGGCGCTCGCGGACCTGCTCCAGTATCTCCGGGCTCACCGTCCCCTCAAGGTAGCACAGGGCCAGGGGCGTGTGGCTCTGCCCGCCCACCTCGGCCTTTTCAAACTTCAGTGAGCTGGTCTTCATCCTGCGGCGTATCATCGCCATATTGTTCTGGTAGCTCTCGTTAAAGCCGTCCTTTGCCCCCCGCTGCATGACCTCGTTCTGGGGCTCGTCCGGCCCGCGGCTCTCGAAGCCCTGCACGCCGAAGACCAGGGCCTCACTGCAGCCGTCTATTATAAGCACCGCAAAGCCGCTCATCAAGAGCAGGAGTATCTGGTCCATTTTACTCTCGTGCTTCTGCTCCACAGCGCCCAGCACCGCCCGCTCAATATGCCGGAGCTGCTCCGCCCCCCTTCCGGGGAGCTCCCCTGCCTCCATAAGGGGGTTTAATATGCTCAGTGTGATGATCTGCTTGCTCACCAGCCCGTCCAAAGCGAAAAGCGCCGCGCCGGTGCCGGACAGGTCCAGCTCGCGCATCATGAAATCCATTGAGTTTTTAAACTCGCTTTGAAGATACTCCTTATTCTCCGAAAGGGCCTCCGATACCTTCTCCATTTCCCCGCCTCCCAGGTTCAAATCACGGATAGTTTGGGCAGATCCCCTGTGATTATACGGATAAACCCGGGGGAGCGAGGGATAATATCGATGATGATATAAAGATTCTTTTCGGAAAGAGGAAAACTATGCTGATATCTCTCCTGCGCACAGTTATTATGTATATAGCCATACTCATAGGCGTGCGGCTAATGGGAAAGCGGCAGATAAGCCAGCTGCAGACCTCGGAGCTGGTGGTAACACTGCTCATATCCGAGCTTGCCGTCATGCCCATCCAGCAGCACGACGACCCCCTTTGGAACGGCCTTATACCTATGCTGGTGCTGGTAGTCTGTGAGATAGTGGTGTCTTTATTTATGCTCAAAAGCGGCAAATTCAGGCAGGCCGTCTGCGGCAGCCCAATGGTGGTGATAGAGAACGGCCGGGTCCTCCAGGACCAGATGCGCCGCCTGCGCATGAGCACCGAGGACCTTTTCGAGGAGCTGCGCCTTGCGGGGGCCTTCGCCCTTGAGGACGTAGCCTACGCCATAGTTGAGACAAACGGCAAGCTGAGCGTGCTGAAAAAGGCCTCGGCGGACTCCCTCACCCCCAAGCAGGCCGGGGTCAAGGCCCCCCCAGAGGCATTGGAGGTGGTAGTGGTCAGCGACGGGCATATCTCAGAGCACTCCCTGGAGCTATGCGGCAAAAGCCCCCACTGGCTCCGGGAGCAGCTAAAGTTCCAGGGCGCAGAGCTGTCCGACGTATTCATCATGACCGCCCGCGCCGACGGCAGGCATCTGATAATAAAGAAACAGCCGAAAAAGGGATGACACTTGCCAAGCGCCCCCGTCCCTGGTATAATGGGGTCATAACTTTTGGGGGTGTATCGGGTGCCAAAGGATGAACTTGACAGCCTCATGGCAAAGCTCCGCCGGGAGCTCCTGGACATGGGCATACCTGTCTCCGGGCGGCTGCTGCCGCAGGTGCAGGTGAATACCCGGGCCAAACGGCGGCTCGGGTGCTGCTTCTATCAGGGCGGGCGGTACTGGATAGAGGTGTCGGACCGGGTGCTGGGCGACGAGGCCCTGCTAAGGCAGACGCTTGTTCACGAGCTGCTGCACACCTGCCCCGGGTGCCGGGACCACGGCAAGCGCTGGAAGGCCTACGCGGGGATCGCGGGCGGGAAGCTGGGCTTCAAGATCGAGCGCACCGTCAATACCGGGGCCCAGGAGGGCCCGCTCAGGCACGAGGAGGTAAAATATATTCTGGAGTGCCAGAGCTGTGGGGCGCGGATAGAGCGTATGCGTATGTCAAAGGCTGTGAAAGCCCCCTGGCGGTACAGGTGCCGGTGCGGGGGCAGGCTGCGCCGTGTGCTGTAGGCCTAAAGGCAGCGCCACACAAAGATTGTACGGCGCTGCCTTGACATTTTTCCTTGTATACTGTAGAATAATACTCATAATTTTCATGTAAAAGGAGGCCCCGCCTTGAAACGGATCCTATGCGCCCTCTGCGCGCTTATTATACTCTCCGGCTGCGCCGTGCCCGACTCACTGCAGCTGGACGTCTCCCAGGGCTACGGCCTGCACACAAAGCTCCTGCACCTGAACGCCAGCACCGAAAAGAGCAGGCAGCGCATTGAGGGCTTCGCCTCCCTCACCGAGGACGCCCAGCCCCTTGACAAGGATATCTCCCTGTTTGCCTACTATCCCGACCTGACTGTCACCATAACAAGGGACGGCGACCGGGGGCAAACGGCGGTCGTGGATATAAACGGCGATCATGTGGACTTCCACTACCTGGACGACGGCCAGATCTACCGCTCCAAAATGACCCCCGATGATCTGAAAAAGCTTCTGCACCAGCCTACCAGATAGCAAAAAGGCCAGGGCATATCATTGCCCCGGCCTTTTTTGATTTTACGGCTGGATATTGAGCTTTGGCACCTGGCCCACCACCATAGTCTCCGCAAGCACTGTTGAAGCCTCGGCCTCGACCGAGGTCTCAAAGCGCTTGGAGGGCGAGCAGGCCCTGGCCTGCACGGTCATCACCAGCCTGTGGCAGGTCTGGTTCAGCCCTGCGCCGGTGAACTCCGTGGAAAACTCCACCACGGCCGAGCCCTCAAGCTGCAGCTTTATGGGCACAGGGAAGCCCCTGCCGTTAAAGAGCCCCACGCCTGTAAGGCTGCCCACCGGCACGTAGACCGTGGCCCTCCCCTTCAGTGAGCGGGACAGCCGCTCCAGCACCCCCGCCCGCAGGCTGTTCAGCCGCTCCCCATCCGCGCTGAGCATGGAGACCTGCCCGCCGCTCTCCCGCTCCACCCTGACAAAGGGGGCCGGGTCCGCCTCCAGCTCCGCGTCCACGGCCTTTGAGACGCACTCAAGCACATAGCCCCTTGCCGCCTCCTGTATGAGCTCCGCCGGGACCCCTGATATGGCCCGTTCGCAGAGCAGGCCTATGATCACAGCCGCCGCCCCTATCAAGAGCACCCAGCGGCGCCTTCCCCCCGCCCGCCGGTATCTCCGCGGGAACCTTCTCTTTATGTACCGCATACCAATACCACCCCCTGCTATCCTACGCAGGGGGTGGTATTTTGGTTCGTATTCTCCGGCAGGCTGGGAGGCCACGGACTCCCGGCCCTGCTTGAAAACCGGCGTACCGATCTCCAAGTGCGTTTACTCTACAGCATATCCCTCAGGCGGCGCAGGGTCTCGGCTACCGGGAGGCCGACGATATTGGGGTAGTCCCCGGATATCTCCTTGACCAGCATTACCCCTATCCCCTCTATGCCGTAGCCTCCGGCCCGGCCGGTGGACTCGCCCATGGAGACATACTCGGCTATCTCCTCGTCTGTGAGCTCGTAGAAGGTCACGTCCGTGACCTGGTGGAAGACCTGCCGCTTCCCCCGCACGCTGAGGCACACCCCGGTATAGAGCTTATGGGCGCGGCCGGAGAGCCGCCGGAGAGTCTGTTTCGCGGCCCCATCGTCCCCGGGCTTTCCGATCATCATGCCGTCTATGCTCACAAGAGAGTCGGCTGCTATTATGGCCCTCTGGGGGCAGAGCCTCTCCACTGCCTCTGCCTTGCGCCGTGCTAAACACTCCACCGTCTCAGCTGGGGTGTACTCCTTTGGGACCGACTCGTCAGCGCCGGAGACTATGACCTCTATGTCCACCCCCGCCTGCTCCAAAAGCATTCTGCGGCTGGGGGACTGGGAGGCAAGGACTATCCGTTCACTGATCCTCAAAGCCATTGGGGTTCATCCTCTGCCAGCGCAGGGTGTCGGCGCACATATCGTCCACGGTCTTCTTAGCCTTCCAGCCCAGCTCCTTCTCAGCCAGGGAGCAGTCTGCATAGCAGGTGGGGATGTCCCCGGGGCGGCGGGCGTCGATAACATATGGCACCTGCTTTCCGGCGGCCTTGGAGAATGCCTCCACCATCTCCAGCACGGAGACCCCCCTGCCGGTGCCCAGGTTATATACCTTCACGCCGCAGGGCCCCTGCTCAAAGAGCTTCAGGGCGGCGGCATGGCCCTCTGCCAGGTCAACTACATGGATATAGTCCCGCACGCCGGTGCCGTCAGGAGTGGGGTAGTCGTCCCCGAAAACGTGCAGCTTCTCAAGCTTGCCCACCACGGTCTGGGCGATATAGGGGGCCAGGTTATTGGGTATGCCGTTGGGGTCCTCGCCTAAAAGGCCGCTCTCGTGGGCGCCCACAGGGTTGAAGTACCGCAGGAGCACCGGGCTGAAGTCCTTATGGGCCACGGCGTAGTCCTTTAAAATATGCTCGATCATGAGCTTAGTGTTGCCATAGGGACAGTTGGCGCTGGCAGGCAGGGGGAAGTCCTCCTTGATCGGCACAGTGGCAGGCTCGCCGTACACTGTTGCCGAGGAAGAGAATATGATATTCTTCACTCCCTGCTCCTCCATGACCTTCAGTAGCACAAGGGTGGAGTTCAGGTTGTTCTCGTAGTACATCAAAGGCTCCCTCACGGACTCCCCCACGGCCTTGAGCCCGGCGAAGTGTATGACTGCCTGGGGCTTCTCCTTTATGAAGGCCTCCCGCAGCCTTTCCTCGTCCCGCACGTCTGTCTCGTAGAAGGAGGCCTCCTTGCCGGTTATCTGCTTTACCCGCTCCACCGAGGTCTTCTTGCTGTTGCTGAGGTTGTCGACTATCGCCACCTGATGGCCCTGCTCCAGAAGGGTGAGGACTGTGTGGCTGCCGATGTACCCCGCGCCGCCTGTTACCAAAATCTTCATGATTCTTCCCGCCTCTCAGTTAATTTCGCGGCTTAATAGTTCGCGCGTGCGGACTATCCGCGTCTGCAAATATTATAGGCATAGAATGGGAAAATAGCAAGGTTTTTTCAGGAAATCATCAATATATTACCTAAAAAGCGCAAAATACTTCTCCTTTCCCCGGGGATAATATCTTTATAGCTAACGCAGTTCAAAAATCGGCATGTACCGATTTTTAAGTGCGTTTACTATTTCAAACGAGTAAGGGAGTGTTTTTGATTTGAGTAAGGACAGCATTTTATTTTTGACCGGGAGCTGCGCCTATCCCACCCTGGAAATGGCCTGGCGGGGGCACACGCATTATTCCATGGCCCTGGCGGGGGGAGTCTGCCTCTGCCTTATCGACCATATCTGCTGCGGCATTTTAGAGGGCAGGAGCCTTTTCACCAGGTGCCTTGCCGGGTCCGGGCTCATAACCGGGGTGGAGCTGGCGGCGGGGATACTTGTAAACCAGGTAATGGGCCTTGGGGTTTGGGACTACTCCCATATGCCCATGAATATTATGGGCCAGGTCTGCCTGCCCTACTCGGCCCTATGGTTCGGGCTGACCCTTCCTGCTATGGCTTTATGCAGGCTTTTAAGGGGGGCAGGTAAGATCTCCCAATAAACCCTTGTATTTTTACAGGGTATGCTGTATAATTATAACATATCCTGTAAAAAATAATACATGTCTGGAGTGACCCCCATGCTGAGAAAACTTTCCGCGCTCCTTTTGGCCCTGCTTCTGCTGCCCGCCTGCTCCGCCCGGCGGGCGGATATCCCAAAGCCCAAGGCCTTCGACCCAGAGGAACCCCTTACCATCTGTTTCGACCTGGACGGCGGCACCACCGACCCCCGGCACTATGAAATCGACCGGATCACCCCCCTCTACACCGGCGTCGAGACCCGGCAGCAGGCAGTTGACCTCTTCCTCAAGGATTTGGAGGCGGCGGGCGGGCCCCGGGATGTGCAGGTGGAGTTTATCGAGGGCTACGGCTCTCTGCGGGAGGGCCAGCTCACCCATATGCGTTCGGAGTTAATGGCTGGCAAGGGCCCGGACCTGTTTGTGATCTGCCAGAGCGCGTACTCCAATCTGTTCCTTTTCCCGGAGAAGAAGATGGAGGACGGGCTGTTCCTCTGTCTTGACGGCTATATGGGCGGCGCCCAGTTTATGGAGCCGGACAAAATGCTCACAAAGGTCTTCGACGCCGGCATGGCCTCGGACGGCAGGCGCTTCCTGCTGCCCATGACCTACAGCCTGGAGGCGGCGGTGCTGCCCTCGTCCCAGCTGGACATAGATACTGAGCAGGAGCTCACCTTCAGCAGCCTGCTGGACCCGAACGGCGGGCTGGGTGGCGTCCTGGGGCTCTGGCGCGACGACGAGTACGGCGACCCATTTTTGGACATGTACCCGGCCCTGGGCCAGCTTGCCGACTATAAAGCCGAGAGCCTGGGCTTTTCCAAGGAGGAGCTTGGGGAGTTTTTCGCGGCGCTCTCCCGGTATGAGGAACAGCTTGACTCCGGGGAGGCCCAGCGCCCCAAGGGTTTGCATATATCCAATATGCTTCTGGTAAACGGTGCAGTGACCTCCCGCTCCTGGGCCATGGAGCCCTTGACCATGGTGCCCCTCTATGACAGCGAGGGAGGCGTCACCGCCCGGGTGAACTGCTTCGCCGGGGTAAACGCCAATGCCGGCAACCCCGCCGGGGCTTTCTGGGCCGCGGACTACCTGCTGGGCCACGACTATATGCAGAACTCGGACATATATATGTACATATTCTCCGCAACCCTCCCCATATATGGCGACATCCTGGGCCCCGGCGCGCATGTGCCCTACGTCCGCAGCGACCCCGAAGCGGCTCCCGCGGTTGAGAGCGGCATTGACGGAAACTGCTGGGAGGCCTTTCAGCAGCTCACCGGTAAAATCACCGGGGCGGAATTCCCCACGGCCCTGGACAGTGAGCTCACCCGGGCATATTGTGCCTATATCGCCGCAGAGAGCGGCAGCCAGCGGGAAAAGGCTGTCTCAGAGGCCTATACCGCCATGGAGATGATGCTTGGGGAGTCGTAGACTGTATAGCAAGAAGGGACCGGTCCAAATTGGACCGATCCCTTTTCCATGTCCATTTCACAGCTCTCAGGTCAGTTTAGAAGATCCTCCCGGTATTTAACGCCGAAAAACTCCGCCAGCTCCCGCAGCTCGCTGTCCTTTATGGTGTTTATCCTGGGCAGATGGGCCGTGAGCATATATATCTGCGCGGCCTTCTCCACGGTCTCAATAAGCCCGAAGGCCTCGTCCATGGTCTTCCCCGCGCCGTATATGCCGTGCATTCCCCATATTACCAGGCGGAACTCCTTCATCTTCTCCGCGGTTGCCTCGCCTATGGAGTTTGTTCCGCAGAGCATCCAGGGCAGCACCCCCACGCCGTCCGGGAAGACTACAATGCACTCGGTACACATCTCCCAGAGCGTGTGGGTGAATTTCCTCTCGTCCAGCTCATGCACATAGTTCATAGCCAGGGTGTAGGTCGGATGGCAGTGCATGATTATTCTGTTTTCCGGATCCACCTTCAGCCGGGCCATATGGCTCATGAGATGGGCGGGGAGCTCGCTTGTGAATTTGCCGCCGTCCTTATAGCCCCACAGGAGCCGGGCGGTCCTGCCGTCGGGGGCGATCCTTATAATGCCCAGGTCATTCTCCGGGTCGTCCTGCATGTTCTTAAAATACCTGCCGGTGCCGGTGACTATAAATATCCTGCCAGCAAGCTCCTTTGCCTCAAAGCCGATGGGTATCTCCCGGACGGCGCTATCTATGTCGATATACCCGCCCACCTCCTCACTTTGAAGCAGGCAGCTGATATTCCCGCCGTTGCGCTCGTCCCAGCCCAGGCGGTACATATTGGCGGTGGTCCTGCGCATTTCAGTGAGGAAGGGCGCGTCCATTATATTCTTCATAGTATGTCAACCTCTCTTGCTTAAAACGTCCCGCTCATAGGCCTCGCAGAGGGGGTACCACTCCCCGTCAAGAGGCTTCCCGCAGGCGCGGCAGTATTCGTCCCAGATATCCCCGAAGGGCATGGTCTTGAGCTCCTCCTGCATGACCATCAGCTTGCTGAAGCCCCCACAGTCCTGGAGCCTTTTAAGCTCCTCCACAGGCTGCAGAAGCCCAAAGAGCAGGGCCTTCTGGAAGTTGCGGAAGCCTGCGGCCCAGGCGGAGATGCGGTTTATGGAGGCGTCGAAGTAGTCCAGGGCCAGGAACACCCTGTCTATCCCGCAGCGCACCACCTCCTTGGCGATCTCCCGGGTCTCGTCGTCGAACAGCACCACATGGTCGCTGTCCCAGCGGACCCCACGGGTCACGTGCAGGGCCAGCTTCTCATCGTAGGTGAGGATGGACGATATCTTGTCGCTCACAAGCTCCGTGGGGTGATAGTGCCCGTTGTCCAGAAGGCAGATGCAGTCGTCCCGCCCGGAGGCATATTTCAGGCACCACTCCGCACTGCCCACGGTATAGCTCTCAACGCCTATGCCAAAGACCTTGGACTCAGCGCAGGGGTACACCTTAGTTTTGTCAAAGGGCTCCGAGAGTATTTCGTCAAAGCTCCTTTTATAGCGCAGGCGCGGGCCTATCCTGTCGGCGGGGACGTCCTTATAGCCGTCGCCGGCCCATATGTTCATAACGCAGGGCTTGCCCAGCTCCTCCGCCAGGTACTGGCTTATCCTGATACACGCCCTGCCGTGGTCCACCCAAAACCTTCTGGTCTCCTCGCAGGGGGAGCTGAGGGTCAGGGGGTCGCATTTGGGGTGGGAGAAGAAGGTGGGGTTAAAGTCGCAGCCGATCCCCCGGTCCCGGCAGAAGTCTACCCATTTTTTAAAGTGCCTGGGCTCCAGCTTATCCCGGTCGGCCCACTCGCCGTCCTCAAAAATGGCGTAGCTTGCGTGCAGGTTAAGCTTCACCTGCCCCGGCACCAGGGAGATGACCTTGTCAATATCAGCCATCAGCTCCTGGGGGCTCCCCGCCCTGCCGGGGTAGTTCCCGGTAGTCTGTATGCCGCCGGTGAGGGCCTTTTCGGGGTCGGTGTCAAAGCCCCTCACATCGTCCCCCTGCCAGCAGTGCAGGGACACCGGCACAGTCTTCAGCTTCTCAATAGCCCTGTCCGCGTCCACGCCCAGGGCGCTGTATTTTCTCCTTGCCTCATCAAAGCCCATATCCTTCTCCTCACATCAGGCCCCTATATAGGGCGGCGATCTCCTCCACGCTGGTATCCCTGGGGTTACCCGGGCGGCAGGCGTCGGCAAAGGCGCTCTCGGAGAGGAACTGCACGTCCTCCTCCTTCAGGATCCCTTCCAGACCGGCGGGAATGCCTACGTCCTGTGACAGCTTCTTCACTGAATTTATGGTGGCCTCCACCGCGTCATCTTCCGACATATCATCTATGCCCTCAACGCCCATGGCCCTGCCAATGGCCCTGTAGCGGGCCCCGGCAGCGGTCTTGTTGTACTCAAGCCCCGTGGGCAGAATAATAGCGCAGGCCACGCCGTGGGGAGTATCGTACAGGGCGGACAGGCCGTGGGCCATGCTGTGTACAATGCCAAGGCCCACATTGGAGAAGCCCATCCCGGCAATGTACTGCCCAAGTGCCATGCCCTCGCGCCCGGCGGGCTCATCGTTTACGGCGGCGCGGAGGTTCCCGGAAATAAGGCGTATGGCCTCCAGATGGAACATATCGGAAATGGCGCAGGCGCCCTTGGTGATATAGCCCTCAATGGCGTGGGTCAGGGCGTCCATGCCGGTGGCGGCGGTGAGGGGCTTTGGCATTGAGGCCATCATGTCCGGGTCAACCACGGCGATCTCCGGGATGTCGTTTGTGTCCACGCACACAAATTTGCGCTTCTTCTCCACGTCGGTGATAACATAGTTGATGGTGACCTCGGCGGCAGTCCCGGCGGTGGTGGGGACCGCGATGGTGAACACAGCGTGATCTTTCGTGGGGGCCACTCCCTCAAGGGAGCGCACATCGGCAAACTCGGGGTTATTCACAATTATCCCTATGGCCTTGGCGGTATCCATAGCCGAACCGCCGCCGATCGCCAGCATACAGTCCGCGCCGCTCCCCTTATACGCCTCCACGCCGCTCTGGACGTTCTCGATGGTGGGGTTTGCCTTCACGTCGCTGAAGACCTCATAGGCAAAGCCAGCCTTGTCCAGGAGGCCCGTTACCTTCTGGACGACTCCGTATTTCAGCAGATCCGGGTCGGTGCAGACAAAAGCCTTTTTGTATCCCCGGGCGGTGAGCTCGGGCACAATGTTCTCAATGGCCCCGGCCCCGTGGTAGGATATGGCGTTCAGTACAATACGGTTTGACATAATGATATCTCCTTTATAAATTATTACACGGCTTCCGCCGCCGAACATCCGGCAGATCTCTGAGCCATGATCTGGCTCTTCAGGTTGCCCAGGGCCGTGGCCTCTATGGGCAGGGCGACTACCTTCAGGCCGGTCTCCTCCTCTGTGAGGCGGTTGAGGTACTGGTTCTTCGCGCCGCCGCCCACTATGTACAGCTTGCTGTACCTGCGCCCTGTAAGCCCCTCCAGCACCCGGACGCTCTCGCCGTAGCACCGGGCCAGGGAGCGGTAGGCGCAGCGAAAGTAGTCTCCCGGGCTTTTGGGGCCCGTATACCCCGACTCCTCCAGGGCTTTGCATACCTCCCCGCTCATGGACTCCGGCGCCATAAACCGCTGGGCGGTCACGTCCACTAAGCCTTGATAAGCGCTGGCCCCGGCGCTCTTTGTTATGGCTGAAAAATCCTCCCCCGGGCAGAGCTCATCCCTAAGGTTATTCACCATCCACATCCCCATAATGTTCTTAAGGTAGCGTATGTAGCCCACCCCTCCCTCGTTGGAGAAGTTCGCCTCCAGGCTCTCGGGGGTGGTGACGGCCTCCTGGAGCTTTGCCCCTAAGAGGCTCCAGGTGCCCGAGGAAAGGAACAGCTCGCCCTCACCATACATGGCGCCCTCCATAGGTATGCCCTCCACGGCGCTGGCGGTGTCGTGTGTTGGGCAGAGCACGACCCTTATGCCCTTATACTCCCCAACCACCGTCCCCGGCTGGCTGAGCCCGGTAAAGAGCTCCTCCGGCAGGCCCAGCCTGCGGATCATCTCCATGTCAAACTCCCCGGTCCCGGCGTTCACCAGCCCGGTGGTGCTGGCGTTGGTGTACTCGTGCAGGCCCGTGAAGCTCACCTGCTCCCCCCCGCAGAGCCTCCACATCAGGTACTCGGGCATCATCAGGTAGCCGGTGGCGCCCTCCAAGCGCCCGCTGAGCTTGTCGGCGTAGAGCTGGTAAATGGTGTTGAAGGTCTGGAACTGGATGCCGGTGCGGGCATACAGCTCCGGGAAGGGGATGATCTCATGGACCCTTGGGATAGCGGCTTCAGTGCGGCTGTCCCGGTACGCATAGCAGGGCAGCACCGGCCTGTCCCCCCGGAGCAGCACGTAGTCCACGCCCCAGGTGTCCACGGACAGGCTCTCTATCCGCGGGTACCTCCCAAGGGCTATGTCTATCCCCGCCCGGACCTCCCGCTCCAGGCGGTCAATGTCCCAGGTGAGGTGCCCGTCCCTCTCGGTCACGCCGTTTTTAAAGCGGTAGACCTCCTCGGTCTTTAACGCGCCGTCCTCCTGCCAGCCTATAATGTGCCGCCCGGAGCTGGCGCCGATGTCGATTGCCAGGTAATATTTCATAGGGCCTCCTTGGTGGGAATTTCCTGTCAGTATCAAGTATACGCGATTTTTTGCGCAGGGTCAAGCACAGATCCTTGCTATCCGGGTAATATCCGTTGACAAGCCCTCCCAAATTTGTTATTATTTATCTATAATATATAAACTTTTAGGAGGTCGTTCCCAATGAAAGTAAATATCGGCACCTATTCCTTCGGTGGCATCGCCAGCTATCTGGGCCTGGGGCCCACCCTGCTGGAGAAGTTCAAGACCATCAAGGCCCTGGGCTTCGACGGCGTGGAGCTGCTGCCTGTGGACCTGGACAACCCTGTTGAGGACATTAAGAAATGGGCCCAGGAGACCGGGCTTGAGATAGTCTCCGTCCATGCCGAGCCCACCGAGGAGATCGTCAAGAAGATGGCCGCCCTTGGCGGCAAGGCCGTTATCTGGGCCAGCACGGACTTCTGCTGCAAGGAGGAGGCCATCGAGGTGGCCCGTAAGCTGGACAAGATGGCCGAGATGGCCGAGCCCTACGGCATCAAGATCGGCTATCACAACCACAGCAAGGAGTTCTATGTGGACCAGGGCCTGCCCCTTATCGAGCATATGGCAAACAACTCCTCGAAGTTCTTCTTCCAGCTGGACTGCGGCTGGTGCATGAACGCCGGCACATATCCCCCCACCTTCATCCGCAGGTATAAGGACAGGGTAGTCGCCATCCACGTTAAAGAGAACTGCCGCGTCCAGGGCCCCGGCCCTAAGCCAAAGTCCGCCCACGCGGAGGGTCCCCACGAGAGCCCCTTCGCCCACGTGGCGGAGATGTCCCTGGAGGAGCGCCAGGCCATGCTGGACCAGTTCAACGCCCGCAACAACAGCCCCGAGGGCCAGAAGCGCTTTAACGTACAGTGCAAGATGGGCGCCCCCGAGTCCAATATGGACTGGAAGGCCATAAAGGAGGCCCTGGACGAGCAGAGCTTCGAGGCATTCTGGGTGGTGGAGCGCGAGGGCTTCTATGACGAGCACGACAAGTGCATTGCCGACGACGCCAAGTATGTTAAGGAGAATGTACTGTAAGCTTTCCCGCTAAACAGTTGAACGCCGCATCTTTTTAAAGACGCGGCGTTTTCTGTTTGCCGCCCCCTATCCTGACAAGAGAGGGAAGGGGACGCCTTTGCGCGTTCATGACCCTATGCAGCTTTTTCGCATAGCGGCTCCGATCTGCCAGGCACTACAGCAGCACGACCCCCGCCGCCCGGCACCTCTCCCGGGTCTCCTCGTCCCATAGGGAGGCCTGTACCTCGCCGATATGGGCCTTGCCCAGGAGCAGCATACACAGCCTGCTCTGGCCTATGCCGCCGCCGATGGTGAGGGGCAGGCCGCCGTCCAGGAGCAGCTTATGGAAGGGGAGCTCCCTGCGGCCCTCGCAGCCGGACTCCCTTAGCTGGCGGGAGAGGCTCTCAGCGTCCACGCGGATACCCATGCTGCTTATCTCCAGGGCGCAGCCCAGGGGCTCGTGCCAGAACAGCAGGTCGCCGTTAAGCTCCCAGTCGTCATAGTCGGGGGCCCGCCCGTCATGGGGCGCGCCGCTCTTCAGCCTGCCGCCTATCCCCTCTATGAACACCGTTTTGTGCTCCCTTGTGAACCTCTGCTCCCGCTCCTTGGGGCTGAGTTCTGGCCACATATCCTCAAGGCCCTGGGCGGTGATGAAGGTGGCCTCCCGGCAGAGGTCCGTGGGCAGGTCCGGGAGCTGCCACTGGAGCTCGTCCAGCGTGCCGCAGATAGCGCTCACTATGCGGGCGACGGCCTCCCGGAGGAAGCCTATGTTCCGGCTCTCCAGATCTATGACCTTCTCCCAGTCCCACTGGTCCACATAGACCGAGTGCAGATTGTCCAGCTCCTCGTCCCGGCGTATGGCGTTCATATCCGTCACAAGGCCGTTGCCCACGTAGAAGCCATAGTCTTTAAGGGCCAGGCGCTTCCACTTTGCCAGTGAATGCACCACCTGCCCGTCTATGCCCACCGCGGGGATGTCGAACCCTACCGGGCGCTCCACGCCGTTCAGATCATCGTTAAGGCCCGTGGCCGGGTCCACGAACAGGGGGGCCGTGACCCTCTTCAGGTGCAGGGCCGCGCAGAGCTTTACCTGAAACACGTTCTTTATCAGGCCGATAGCTTTTTGTGTGTCATATAGGCTGAGGGCAGAGACATAGCCCTCCGGTATGGTCGTCATGGGAAACACTTCCAATCAAGTCAAATTATTTTACTGCCACGGCCTCTATCTCAAACAGCGCGCCCTTGGGCAGCGCCGCCACCTGCACGCAGGAGCGGGCGGGGGCTTCGCCTGTGAAATACCCGGCATAAATACCGTTGACGGCGGCGAAGTCCTTCATGTCGGCTAAAAACACCGTGGTCTTTACCACGTCGGAGAGGGCCATGCCCCCTGCCTCAAGCACAGCCTTGAGGTTGTCAAGGGCCTGCCGGGCCTGGGCCTCAACGCCCTCAGGCAGCTCGCCGGTGGCGGGGACCAGCCCCAGCTGCCCGGAGGTATAGAGGGTATTGCCGCAGAGCTTGGCGTGGCAGTAGGGCCCCACGGCGGCGGGGGCGTTCTGGGCTGTGATAGTTTTATTCATGGAAATTTCCTCCTTTGATCTGGTTGTATCTTATATATTATACTTTTTCCCGGAAAAAATCAAGCCCTTGACATTCTGGGAGCGCTGGGTTAATATGGTATCAAAAGCATCAGGAGGTTTTTACCATGACATTAGGCGCACAGCTGTTCACCCTGCGTGAATACACCCAGACTGAAAAGGACCTGGACTACTCCCTTATGAGGGTGGCAAAAATGGGCTATAAGACCGTGCAGATATCCGCCATAGGGCCCATCGCCCCGGAAAGGGTGCGGGAGCTCTGCGACAGGCACGGCCTTCAGATAGTGCTCACCCATACCGACCCAAACCGTATCATGAACGACACCGAGGCCGTTATAAAAGAGCACGACGCCATGGGCTGCAGCTATATAGGCATAGGCATGATGCCAAAAAAATACTGCTCCCCCGAATGGCTCTGGCACTTTGCCGACGACTATAAGGAAGCCGCCAAGAGGATAGCCGCCGCCGGTAAGCTGCTCATGTACCACAACCACAACGTGGAGTTCCAGAGGTTTGACGGCACGCTCGTTATGGACACCCTCCTTGAGAGCTTCGCCCCGGACGAGCTCGGCTTTACCCTGGATACATACTGGGTGCATATGGGCGGCGCGGACGTGTGCGCCTGGATGGAGAAGCTCTCCGGCAGGATCCCCTGCATACACCTTAAGGACATGGCTGTAAGGGGCTGGGAGCCTGTAATGGCCCCGGTAGGCGAGGGAAATCTGGATTTTGATAAAATCATTAAGACTGCCGGGAAGTGCGGCACAAAGCACCTGCTGGTGGAGCAGGACACCTGTGTTGGCAGCCCCTTCGACTGCCTGGAGACCAGCTTCCGGAACCTTCAGGGGAAGTTCTGAGCAGGCCAGCCTTTTCCAAATATTTTCATGTGGCGTCAAAAGAGCGCCCGGGTTTTTCCTTGCCCCGGGCGCCCTTGTCTTATATCCTCAGGCAAATCACTTCGTTTGTAGCCCTTGCTACTGAAAGCACATTGCTTTGAATGTCTTCAGCATAGCCCTCCGGCATGGCGCTCACTTGAGCACAGCCCACGACCCCCTCCGGCAGCCCACCGGCCCGGGCGCGGCCAACATAGCCCTCCGCAGCAGACGCTGAAACTGTCAGAACTGATACCAGCAGCGCTGTCCCAGCCAGCCCCAGTATTTTTTTCATTTCCTTCCCTCCTTTTGAATTATTACCTTTACTTAAAATTTATTATAATGGGAAAAATCTTTTTCGTCAATAGATGCAGGATATTTCCCCCGGCTTCCCAGGCCCCAACCACGGCAAAAGCGCCTGCCCCACGCAGACGCTCCGCCAAGAACTCATCTAAATTTTTCCCTCTCCAAAGGGCGGCGGGCAGGGCCCCCCTCCTTCGGACAGTATGATATACCCCAGGCCCGCTAGATCATTTATAGGCCCTCAACCAACGCCTTTGTGTCCCTGGCTATTACCAGTTCCTCGTTGGTGGGTATGACGTAAACTTGTATCTTGCTGTCGGGCGCGGAGATCTTGCCCTCCTTGCCGAGGATGGTCTCCTCGTTGAGCTTCTCGTCCAGCTTCACGCCCAGGAACTCAAGGTATTTCCCTATCTCCCACCGGTGCATCCACTGGTTCTCGCCCACGCCCGCCGTAAACACCATGGCGTCGCAGCCGCCCAGGGCCACCATATAGCTGCCGATAAACTTCGATATCTGGTACTCAAGGATGTCGTGGGCCAGCTTCGCCCGGGGGTTGCCCTCCTTGCGGGCGGCGGTAACGTCCCTGTCGTCGCTGGACACGCCGGATATGCCTAAAAGCCCGGATTTTTTATTCATTATCTGGTCCATCTCCGCGGGGGACAGACCCTCCTTCTCCATGATGAAGGTGACAACAGAGGGGTCCAGGGTGCCGGTGCGCCCGCCCATCATGAAGCCGTCAAGGGGCGTCAGGCCCATGCTGGTGTCTATTACCTTGCCCCCGTCCACGGCGGTTATGGAGGAGCCGTTGCCCAGATGGCAGGTGATCATCTTCAGGTCCTTTATGTCCCTGCCCATGAGCTCCGCGCAGCGGGCGCTCACATAGCGGTGGGAGGTGCCGTGGGCGCCGTAGCGCCTGACAGCGTACTTCTCGTAATACTCATAGGGCACATTGTATATGTATGCCTTAGGGGGCATGGTGGCGTGGAAGGATGTATCGAAAACCACGGCCTCGGGCACGTTCTCACCGAACAGGTTCCGGCAGGCCCTTATGCCCTGTACATGGGCGCCGTTATGCAGCGGGGCCAGGGGGATCAGGCTCTCTATGTCCGCGATGACCTTATCGTCCACAAGGCAGGACTGGTGGAAGATGGCGCCGCCCTGAACCACCCTGTGGCCTATGGCGGAGACCTCGGAGAGGTCCTTTATAACGCCCTTCTCAGAGTCCAGCAGCGCTTCCTTCACCTGGGTGAAGGCGGCGGTATGGTCGGGCATATCCACGTCCCTGTGCAGCTCCCTGCCGTCGGCGGTCTTATGGGTAAAGATGCCGCCGTCCAGGCCTATGCGCTCACAGTTCCCCTTACAGAGCATTTGCTCGCCGTCCATATCTATGAGCTGATACTTCAGCGAGGAGCTGCCCGCATTGATAACAAGAATTTTCATATCTCTCTTTCCTTTCCGATAAATATTTCGTATAATAGAGATAGTAAAGAACTCAGGTTCCATTAGCTTTGCGTATCATATTATACTATACTATGTTCAAAAATTCAAGGAGTTTTACAGAAAATGCTACATGAAAATACATTTTCAGCCGTTGTGTGCGAGCTTGACCCGCTCCACCACGGCCACAGGCTCCTGCTCTCCCGGGCCGGAGCCCGCGGGAGGCCGGTAGTCTGCCTTATGAGCGGCAATTTTGTCCAGCGGGGGGCCCCCGCCATGCTGGACAAATGGACCCGCGCCAGGCTCGCCCTCTCAAACGGCGCGGATCTAGTCGTCGAGCTCCCCCTGAGCTGGGCCTGCTCCGGGGCGGAGCGCTTCGCCGCAGGGGGGGTCTCCCTGGCTGCGGCCCTTGGGCGCGGGGAGCTGTACTTCGGCAGCGAGGTCCCGGACGCCGGGCTGCTGATGGAAACAGCCGGGGCCCTGCTCTCAGAGGAGTTCTCCCGGGCCCTCAGGGAGTCCCCGCCAGGCCTTGGCTTCGGGGCCCGGCGGCAGCTGGCGGCGGAAAAGCTTCTGGGCCCCCGGGCAGGTGAAGTCCTCAGCCGCCCCAACGCCAACCTGGGGGTAGAATACTGCAAGGCGATCCTGAAGCTCCGGGCGCCCCTCACCCCCACCGCCATAAAGCGCGAGGGCGCAGGGCATGACGAGGCCGGGAGCATGGGGGGCCCCCTGTCCGCAAGCGAGATAAGAAGGCTCACCCTCGCCGGGGACCCGCTTTGCGGCCTTGCCCCTCAGAGCACCGTCGCCGCCCTGGAATCGGCAAGGCTCGAGGGCCGCTGCGCACAGCTCCCGAACCTTGAGCGCGCCATACTGTCAAGGCTGCGCTCCATGTCCATGGAGGAGCTTGCCGCCCTCCCGGATCTGAGCGAGGGCCTTGAAAACCGCCTGTACCGCGCCTCAAGGCAGGCCTGCTCCCTGGAGGAGGCCTACTCCCTTACAAAGAACCGGCGGGTGTCCCACGCCCGGGTGCGCCGCCTGGTGCTGTACGCCTTCCTGGGCCTGCGGGAGCCGCTGCCCGAGAGCCCGCCGTACCTGCGGGCCCTGGGGGCCACAGGCAGGGGCCTGAGTCTGCTCCGCCAGTCCAGCCTGCCGGTGGTGGTGAGGAGCTCGGATATAAAAAGGCTCCCCCCAAAGGCCCAGGCCGTGTTCCGTCAGGAAGCCTTGGCAGACGACCTCTATGGGCTGGCCTCGCCCGCCCCCCAGCCCTCGGGCCGGGACTATACCGAGAGGTTCATAGCTGCCGGTCCTTAGCCGCGCTTACTATAACAGGCCCTAGCTCAGATCGCGCAGGCCCTTGGGGTAGCGGTTTTTCAGCCGCCCGTTCGAGGCCTTGCCAAAGCCTGTAACGGCGCCGTTCACGCACACCGCCATGTACCCGGCCCCATCGCAGTCCAGCTCCCCGCCCCTTAGATACTCCCGTATCTCCGGGCCGTCTGCCGGGAGCTCCAGCCTATCGCGGCAGTCTTCGGGCCTATGGCACATGAATATGCCGTGTGAGGGCTCCAGGCGGCTCTGCCTGACCTCACACAGCTCCGCCCCGGCCCGGAGCACCGAAAGGCCCGAGAGCTCCGGCAGCTCATCCGGCAGCAGGAATATCCTGTCCCGGGCCTGGGAGAGCCTTATGTCCCCCCTATCCCCAAAAAAGAGCCGGTCCATAAGCTCCTTGGCCTTCTGGCAGGGCGCGCCCTTTAGCCTGTCCCGGTGCTCCCCGGCCCTGCAGGTGTTCTCACCCACCCGGCGAAAGCGGGCCACGAAGTGCCCCTCGCCGCCGTCCATGGGGTATATCCTTCTTCCAAGGCCCCGGTCCATGTCCTCCCTGCCAAAGGCGGCGGGGAGTTTTTCCTGCTCAAACTCCGGGTGCCCCCTCAGGAACTCCCTCACCACGCCCTCGTTCTCAGCATATGAGAATGTGCAGGTGGAGTAGACCAGCACGCCCCACTCCATAATGGTCCCGGCGGCCTGGTCCAGTATGCCAAGCTGCCGCCTGGCGCAGGCCTCCACCCCCTGGGGAGACCACTCCTTGGCGGCCCTCTCCTCCCGCCTGAACATGCCCTCCCCGGAGCAGGGGGCGTCCACCAGCACCCGGTGGAAATACCCTGTAAGCCCCGGGCAGAGCCGCTCCGGGTAGGCGCAGGAGACCACGGCGTTTCTCACTCCCAGCCGCTCCAGGTTCGACATCAGCGCCCCCGCCCTCTGGCGCACAGGCTCGTTGGCCCAGAGCAGACCGCTTCCCATAAGCTCACCGGCTATCTGGGTGGATTTCCCCCCGGGGGCCGCACAGAGGTCAAGTATCCGCTCCCCGGGCTGAGGGTCCAGGGCCGTCACCGCCGAGGAGGCCGAGGGCTCCTGGGAGTAGAATATCCCGGCGTGGTGGGCCGGGAGCTTCCCTATGCCCTCCCTGCAGTCCGCGTAGAAGGAATACCTTGAGAACGGCGAGGGCATGAGCTCAAAGGGCAGGCTCTCCCTCAGGTTTTTTTCCCCGCATTTCAGCGGGTTCAGCCGCACGCCCCGGTACGCCGGGCGCTCATAGCAGGCCAGAAAGGCCGGGTACTCGCTACCCAGCTGGGCTTCCATCCGTGAAAGGAACTCTCCGGGCAGGTTCATCGGGCCACTCCCCTATCCAAAAATTCGTGCTCCATAATGCCCATATAGAGTTTGTCCACATATCTGCCGTCCTTATAGACCCATTCCCTGAGCCTGCCGTCCTCATGAAAGCCGGCCTTTTTATAGCAGGCGATCGCCCCATGGTTATCGGCGTGTACCGAGAGCATGATATTGTGCAGATTAAGGGTCTTGAAGCCATACTCCAGCATGAGCCCCAATGCCTCCTGCCCATAGCCCTTTCCCCGGTGCCGCTCCTCGCCGATGAATATGCCCAGAAAGGCATTGCGGTCCAGATGGTCGATATTGTGTATGCTTATGCTGCCTATGAGCTCGTCCCCCTCCTTGAGCACTATCGCGTAACGCTGCATATGCTCCGGGGGCTCGTATATCCACTTCAGGTCCTCCTTAGAGGATATCACGCTGCCGTACTCCCCGAACATCTCCGCCACGGCCCGGTCGTTCATCCACCTTATATAGCTTTCGTTCTCGCCCGCGTCTGTCGGCGAGAGGTACAGCCTGCCTCCCGCCATCTTTCTGTAGTAGCCCATGGGCCGCTCCTCCCTAGATCAAATTTTTCAATTTTTCCTTATGAATAATCCTGCCCGGCCTGCTTACAATATCTTTCGGAAGGTATCCGCACCGCCCCGGCTACGGGGCCCTGCGGACGGCTTCAGCTTTGCTATCACAGCATGAAAGGAAGTAGAACTCATGAGCAACGATCAGAACAACAGCCAGAACAGGAATAATTCCCAGAACCAGCAGAACAGCCAGAACAACCGCTCTCAGAACCAGCAGAACAAGCAGAACTCACAGGGCCAGAACCAGAAGTCCAAGAACCAGAAGTCCAGCTTCGAGCAGGAGCAGAACGAGCAGTTCTAACTGCCGTATGGAGCGAAGACCCGGGGCTGCCGGGTCTTTTGCTTTTTTCGGGCACAGTTTGATTCCCTATATATTTTGCTCTATTTTTTCTTTATTTCGCCCAGCAGCTCCTTGAGGGACTTGTCGTCGGGGTGCATTGGCTTGAAGCCCTCCCCGGTTATCTGGCCCGCGTCGCCAACTATCACAAAGGCGTTTTTGTCCTCCTCGCGGATTATAGCCTGTATCTGGTACACCTCAAACCTGCGCACCACGCAGAGCATGGTCTCCCCCGGCTCGTTGCTGTACCCCCCGTGGCTGCCAAGATATGTCACCGTGCGGTCCATCTCCTCAATGATGCGCCGGCCCATCTCCCGCACCTTTGGGCTCATTACATAGAACAGCTTCCCTGTCCCCGCGTCTGTGCCGTAGAGTATGGCGTCTATAATGCTTGTGCAGACAAATATGGAGATACAGGCGTACATGGCGTTCTCAATGCTGCCGAACACCACCGCCGACGCCGCCACTATAACGCCGTCCAGCGCCAGCATCAGCTTGCCCATGGACATATGGGGCATACGCCGCTCCAGGAGCCTTGCCACCATGTCCGTACCCCCGGTGGTGGCCCCCCGGATAAAGGTCAGGGATAGGCCCAGCCCCTCGCACACCCCGGAGAACACCGCCACCAGGATGGGGTCCCCCCGGTAGACCGGCATAAAGCCTGTGAAAATATCGATGAACAGTGAGGACAGCACCACCGCCGCCACGGTCCTTACCACCAGCTTATAGCCTATCTCCAGCACGGCCCAGACCACAATGGGGATGTTTATGAGAAAGCTCATCAATCCTATGGGCGTGCCCAAAATAAAGTTCAGCATGGTACAAAGGCCCGTCACCCCGCCCGGGGCTATATTGTTCGGCGCGGTCAGGGCGGTCACCGCCGTGGCGTATACCGCCGCCCCCGCCGTAATAAACGCCGCGTCCATAAAAATACCCTTGCGCCCAGCCGCATTTGCCATAGTTACAGTTCTCCTTCCTGGATCCCAATTATAGTTAAAGGCGGCCGAGGGCCGGTATTACCCGATCTTCAGGTGCGTTTACTATAGTCCTGCTCCAGTATCTCCGCCGCCATTAAAAAGAGCTCCCTTGCCCTCATTGACTCCCCTGTCATGTACAGCCAGCCGAACAGCGCCTCCAGGGCCGTGGCCCCGTGGTAGTCGGCTATGTCCGCGTTTTTTGGCACATGGCCCACATGGGCGTTCCGTCCCCTCAGGGCTATGTCCCGCTCACTTTCGGACAGCTCCGCCCAAAGCCCGTCCAGGGCCCTTGCCTGGGCCTTGCAGCAGACTAAAGCCGTCTTGCGCAGGTGGAGCTTCTTCACAGGGCAGGGGCCGTCCTTTAATAGGTACTCCCTGGCTAAAAGGTCATATATGCCGTCCCCTACGAAGGCCAAGTCCAAAGGGCCCATGCGCCGCATATCCGGGCAGGGCGCGCCCAGCAGTGTGTCCAATAAAAGCACCCCTTACTCCACAAAGTCAAATTCCAGGCCGTAGATATCCACAGTGTCCCCCTCGCCGCAGCCCGCCTCCCTGAGGGCGTCTATAACGCCGGTCTCTATCAGGACCCGCTGGAAATACTGCAGGGACTCACTGTCGTCAAAGTCCACCGTGCGCATTATCCGCTCGAGCCACGGGGCCTCCACAGAGAACACGCCGTCCTCCTCTGTGACCGTCACCGCGCCCCGGTCCAGTTCCTCCAGGGGCCGCAGTTCCACCGGGTCGGGCTCGTACCGTAAAATAGGCGGGAGCTTTGAGAGCTCCGCCGTTATCGCGTCCAAAAGCGGGTCCACCTGCTCGTTTATGGGAGCTATCATGGGGAAAAAGCGGTAGCCAAGCCCCTCTATGAAGTTTCTGAACTCCTCTATCTGCCCGGGCTCCGCCAAGTCGCACTTGTTCCCGGCCACCAGCATGGGCCGCTCGGAGAGCTCTGGGTCAAACCGTTTAAGCTCCCGGTTTATGGTTTCAAAGTCCTCCTTGGGGTCCCGGCCCTCGCTGCCTGATACATCCACAATATGCACGAGCATCCGGCACCGCTCCACGTGCCTTAAAAACTGGTGCCCAAGGCCCTTGCCCTCCCAGGCCCCCTCTATAAGCCCGGGGATGTCCGCCATAACAAAGGAGCGGCCCTCCCCCAGGCGCACCACCCCCAGCACAGGGGTCAGGGTGGTGAAATGGTAGTTGGCGATATTGGGCTTTGCCTCAGAGACCACGGAGATAAGGGTGGACTTGCCCACATTGGGATAGCCCACCAGGCCCACGTCCGCCAGAAGCTTCAGCTCCAGCTGTACCTCCAGCTCCTGTCCGGGGAGCCCGGGCTTCGCGAAGCGGGGAGCCTGGCGGGTGGGCGTGGCGAAGTGGGTATTGCCCCAGCCGCCCTTGCCGCCCTTTGCGATCACCTTGGGCTCGCTGTCCCAGATATCCGCGATTATCCTGCCTGTCTGTGCCTCCTTCACAAGGGTGCCTATGGGTACCCGCACGATCAGATCCCCCGCGGATCTCCCCGCGCAGCGCCCGCCCTTGCCGTTCTCGCCCCGGGGGGCTGTGTACTTGCGCTTATAGCGGAAGTCCGCCAGGGTGGAGAGGTTGCTGTCCCCCTGGAACACCACGCTGCCGCCGCGCCCGCCGTCACCGCCGTCGGGGCCGCCCGCCGCCACGTACTTCTCCCGGTGGAAGGACACCGCGCCGTCACCGCCGTCCCCGGCCTTTATAAAGATTTTTGCCATGTCTATGAACATAATTTACCTCCTGGCGTAAATACGGTAGGTCCGAAGCATAAGCTCCTTGCCGGACTCTGTTACCACTTTTTCCAGCCCACCCTTTTCGTGCTGGAATTTCTCCACAAGCCTTATACTGGGGGCGTTCCTCTCGTCGGCCTCATAAATATAGAAGCTGTAAGTTTTCAGGCTGTCAAGGTAATTCAGAAGGCCTGAAAGCGCCTCCCTGCCGTACCCCATTCCCTGTGCCTGGCCCTTCAGCCATATCCCCAGCTCCGGAGCCTCCTCCCTAAGCCCGAAGACCTCGGCGCTGCCCAGGAACTCCCCTTCCGGCCCAAGTATAGCAAGCTCCAGCATGTCCCCGCGGCCCATGTCCGTTATGAACCCGGAGAGCACCCTTTGGGCCGCCTCAAGGTCCCGAAATGGGTCGGGATACTGATATCTGGTGACCTCTTCCGTAAACTCTCTATGATATACCTCAATATGGTCCTGCACAAGGGGCTGCATGCTGAGCCTTGGGGTTCTTATCAGCAAGTCCTCAAACATAATTTTCATCTCACCTCTCCCCCGTTTATCCGCCCTCCAGCATCCGGTCAAGGAACACCGTGTCTATAGTCGCGCCTATGCTGTCGTAATAAATGCCGCCGTACTGTACCCTGTTGCCGCTGATAATGAGCATTTCGTCCATTAGCCCGCCGTCAGGGCCGTAGAAGGCCAGGGAATAGTCCCAGCGGCTATACTCCCTGCCGGTGCTCACCTTCTCAAAGCGCAGGGTATTGATGTTCTCGATGATATACTGTATATCCCCGCCGTCCACTATCTCCACAGCGGCGCCCTCCCCGGAGCTCAGCTCTATTTTCGCCGCCTCCTCCACCTGCAGGCGGGTGCTGGCAACGAAGCAGCCCCCAAGGGTCAGTATAAGGGCCGGTATCAGTATTAGCAGGATCAGCTTTTTCATGTGGCCTCCTAAGTCCTTATAAAGTGGCCGAGCTCCCTATAAGCTCCGGCCCAGTCCTTCCCCGGGTCCTCCAGCACAAGGCTCCTGATCCCAAGCTTATCCAAAATTTCAAGCTCCCGGCGCTGGCGCTCCTCCAGGCAGGCGATATAGCCGTCGAAGCCCTTCGCTCCTATGCTCCTGCCGTATGCCCCCTCCTCGTGGTACTTTATGGCCGTCTCCAGCCAGCCCGGCCTCCCGCCTGAGGCGGCCTGCACGCTCCCCCTTATGTCATTGTCCTTAAGGTATACCACAGCCGGGTCCAGCGGGGCTATGGCCAGCGCTATTTTCCCGATATACTCAAGGGACTGCTCAATGGGGAGATCAAAGCGCATCATGGTCTCGCACATAGGGTTCTGCAAGAGCACGCAGTTGAAGACATTCACGGTATGGTCCTCGGCGCCTCTAACGAACCGCTCCCATTTGTCCAGCATGACAGGCATCTCCGCCTCCCAGGGCAGGGCGTCGTATATCTTATAGGGCAGCAGCCGCTGGAGCGCCGCCCCTCCGAATTTGGACAGGGACAGCACATAGCCGTCCACCCTGGCCTCCCCGCTGGAGCGCACCATCTCCCTGAGCCCCGGCGGGAAGGAGGCAAGCTGCCCGCCGGTAACATACGCGCTGTTCTCGTAGTCCGCAGGGTGCTCCCCTGTGCCCTCGTCAACACAGCTCACCCTGCGGCCCATCTTTGAAAGCCGCTCGCTTATATATTTTGCCGTGCTGCTCTTGCCCGAGCAGGGCGGGCCCTCTACGATAAATAGTCTCGTCATGGTTCAACTCCTAGTCCGGCTGCTGCCCGTCATGGGCCGCCCACTTGCATTCTGTCATCTCCATATCCGTGAACACCGCCCTGAAGGATGAATCCTCCGGGGAGCAGGCATATATCCCGAAGCGTATGCTTCCCCCGCCCCTGTGCATATGGCAGACCCTCATCTGCTCAAAGCCGGCCCCGTCCCTGGAGCACTCTATCCTGTAGTCGTCCTCCCGGCGGCTGAGGCGGTACCACATGGTCTTTATATCAGCAGGCACCGCCGTGGTGGCCCAGTCGGAGAAGCCGCAGTTTGTCACCACGCTCCCCAAATGCCCGAACTCCTCGTTCTCATACTCCACCGAGGCCTTCAGCCAGTTCCCGCTGTCAAGGTACATGACAATGCCGCACTGGTCAAAGCGCCGCCTGCTGCCGGAAAGATCCGTCTTCACTGTAAAGCTGAAATACTTTTCATCTGTCCCGGTCTGGAACACCGGGGCGTTATCATTCTGAAAATGGTAATAGGTCCTCTGCCAAAGGTCCGTATACGGGCGGGTGACTATCTCGACCCTGCCCTCCCCCACTGTAAAGCCCTCCGGCTCCCTGGTCCACTGAAACTTAGCCATATCCATAGGCCCTGCCTCCCCTATCACAAAAAAAGCCCCTTCAACACGAAGAGGCTTTCCTACCGTCCAAACTGCTTACTCAGCGTAAACGCTGACCTTCTTGCGGTCGGCGCCCATGCGCTCAAAGTGCACCTTGCCGTCCACCATGGCGAACAGGGTGTCGTCCTTGCCGCGGCCCACATTGGTGCCGGGATGGATCTTGGTGCCGCGCTGCTTGACCAGGATATTGCCCGCCAGCACGAACTGTCCGTCGGCTCGCTTAACGCCCAGGCGCTTGGACTCTGAGTCGCGGCCGTTCTTGGTGGAGCCCATACCCTTTTTGTGAGCAAAAAGCTGGATATCGATTTTCAGCATAGTATAAAGCCTTCCTTTCATTTTGTGTTCAAATGCCTGTTCCTGTCACCCGGACACTGTCCGGGTACTGCCGCATGAGTCCCTCAAGGTGGAGCCTCAGCCCCAAAAGCAGCTCCCGGCATTTCTGCCTGTCGCCCTCAGCGAGCCTTAGGAGCATATCGCCGTCCTCGGCCCTCAGCTCCCGGGGCCTGAGCCCCATCGCCCCGGTGACAGTGTTCGCCACAAGGTACGCTGCCGAGGACACCGCCGCGCACACTATATCCGTGCCGGCCTCTCCCCCGGCATGGCCGGTGATGTGGAAGCCCGCGGCCGCGCCGTCCTCTGCTATAAGGAACTCCGCCTGGACCATCAGGCCTTCACAGCCTCGATCTGTATCTTTGTATAGGGCTGGCGATGGCCCATCTTCCTCTTGGAATTCTTCTTGGGCTTATAGGTGAAGACGGTGATCTTCTTTGCCTTGCCGTTCTTCACGACCTTGCCTGTGACGCTCGCGCCGTCCACGTAGGGCGCGCCCACCTTGGGCGCGCCCTCGCCGAACACAGCCACTACAGGGAACTCCACAGTGCTGTTCTCCTCGGCGTCCAGCTTCTCAACATAGATAACGTCGCCGTACTGGACCTTGTACTGCTTTCCGCCTGTCTCGATCACTGCAAACATTTCTTATCCTGCCTTTATCATAGTCTCGCTACTCTCGGGCGGGTGTTTTTGGCACCACTTTGAGGCCCGCAGTACGCGGCCTATATAATATAGCATGAAACCGGCGGAAAGTCAAGGGGAATTTAGGCCCCGCCCTGCGCCTTCGCCCATTTTCACAGGGGGCTAATCCCTAAAGTCAAACAGCTCCCTGGGCTTTATCCCGAAGACCTCGCACATCTTGAAGATAAGGTCCATGGAGACGCCCACATTCCCCAGCTCTATCGAGCTGATATGGCTCCTGTCGATGTCCAGAAGCTCCGCCAGCTGGAGCTGGGTCAGGCGCTTCATTTTCCTGTAGTATACCACGTTTAACCCAAACCTTTCGTACATGCCTTTATACTCCTGTTTCAAAGCAATCACCTCACCATTGATTTTAGGAGAGGCGGGGGCCATAATAAACCTTGTCTCAGTAACATATTGTTATTGACACAAACAATATTATGTGTTATGATGTCATCGGCGGCATAAAACCCCATAATTCCCCCAAAAAGGAGATGTAACCCCTTGGGATTCTTCGGCAGGTTAAAAAATTTCATAAGCGCCAACAGCTTCGAGCAGAAAGAGATAATCGAGAGGTATAAGGCCGAATTCAGGTGCTACGACGACGGGCACCTGAGGCAGATATGCCGCACGGCGGTCTCCTATGAGGTGAAGAAGGCCGCCGGGTCCGTGCTCCGGGAGAGGGGCGGGAGAGTTGACGAATAAATTTAAAAGAGCCCCCGGCAGTCCGGGGACTCTTTCTTATCATATTTATATTATTTATTTTATACTGGCCTTTATCTCCTCGTTCACCCTCCTGCGGATATCCAGCAGGCCGGCCTCGTCAGGGTAGCTCTTAAACGTCATATCCCCAAGTATCTCCATCACGCGCTCCCGCCCGGCAAGGCCCTCCAGGGCCACAAGGGCGCAGTAGTCGCACATGGCCTCGTCCATAAGGGCCAGGCGCTGGGACTCCTCGGGCCTGCCGTCGGCCCCGGGGTAGACGATGAACGGGTCCCCCGAGGGGAAGGCGCAGCCCGCGTCGGTGGTGCGGTAGGGGTCGATGGGGAAAAGGGAGAGCTGGGAGTTATAAAAGTTATAGCCCCACTGTAAAAACCCCGCCAGGCCGTACTTATATAGGAGCATCCCCAGTATCCGCGTGCGGGACCCTGGCTGGACTATGAAGCGGTTGGGCACATCTACCGCCTGGCTGGTGCAGTAATAGCCCCAGAGCTTTTCCGGGCGGTCCGTAAGGAACCTGTCCAGGTGGTCGATAGCGCAGACCGGTTGCTGCACAAGGCCCTGGTCGTAGTACACCCTCTCGGAGAGGGCGTCCATGGAGTTATAGCCCAAAAGCTCCTCCCTGACCGCTTCATAGGCCCTGAGGTAGCTGTCCATATGCTCGGCCGCCGGCTCGTCGGATATGTGGAAATAGGTGCGCCCGGATATGCCCAGCTCCTCCAGCACCGGCTTCAGCTCCTGCAAGAACTGCCTGAGGAAGGAGCCGTACTCCTCGCCCCCGGCGTCGGTGTCCCAGCCGAAGAGCTGGCGCTCCACCCCGTTTTCAACGCCCATCACCTTTGGGGCGGCCTTGGCCCCCCACTGGCTGAACAGATGGGATATCTCTATATACTCTATCCCACGCTCCAGGGCCAGCTTCACCCAGCGCCTGAATTTGTCAAAGCCAAACCTATAGCCGCCTCCGGACGCCTCCACGTCTATAAGCTGTACCGTGCGCCGCTCCCCGCCCACAGCCGTGTCGAGAGGGGGCGTGAACACCGGGGTCAGTAGCATGTTGCACCTGCGCTTCGCCGCCGTCTCCACAAAGTTCCCCACTATCTCCCACCAGCGCTCTGAGAAGACCTCCGCGCCGTAGTAGTCCGCAAGGCAGTCGCTGTGGAACCACTCCGTATGGGGTATGGGCAGCTTCGGCAGCTCCATATCAAGTATCCGGACAGTTGTGCTCTCCTCACAGAGCACGCCGCCCTCCCCTGTTATCCTGACCTTCACCGGGTACTCCCCGGCCTTTATGCCCCCGGTCCCGACCTCAAGCCAGAGGCTCCTCCACTGGCCCGCAACCAAGGGTATGCCAAACTGCCCCGGCTCCCGCAGCAGGTCCGGGTACAGCCCCGGCTCCGTCCTAAGATACCCCTCGTCCCGCCAGGGGTGGCAGGGGTACTCGCAGGGCACCAGCTCCACAGTACGCACCCCCACCGGGAGCTCCGACTCCACCTCTACCCTGCCCCAGGCCCTGTACTGCCCCTCCCAGCGGTAGGCAAGCTGGAAGGACAGGCTCTCGCCTATGAGGGCGCAAAGCTCCGAAAGGGCCGGCCCCGGCTCCCCTGTGGGGAAGACCTTGCACATTGACGTAACTAGTTTGCTGGAAACGCTCATTTTCCGCCCCTCTTTCATCTATATTTATTTTATATTTATTTTGAACTCGAACCGCGCATTTTCGCCGTACCAGAGGGGGAAGTTTGTCCCCCAGCGGTTGTTGTGCAGGAGGTACCACATACCGTCACTGGGGCTGCCGTAGTCCTCGTTCTCGTCATATAAATGCCTTCCCCCAACGCTCAGAAGGGGCGCGTGCAGGCTCCTGACAGTGCCGTTTCCGCCCTCTATCACAGGGGAAGCGTGGAGCTTGCGGTTTCCCCCTTCCCGGACTTTATATGGGTCTACGGGCAGGCCCAGCTTCTCGATCTTAAAGGCCCCGCCCTTCTCATAGCCCAGCCCGAAGCCGAAGAACAGGCCCTCGGGTATCCTGCTCTCGTCCTTGTCAAACCACTGGAGCTCTATTAAAATATCCTCGCCGAAGGTGTAAGTGGCCGTGGCGGTCCTGGGCGCGCCAAATCTCTCACCGGCACGCTCCGGGGCTATGAGCCATAGCCTTAGGGCATCGCCCTCCTGCTCAAGAGCTGCCAGGCTGTAGGGGAACGCCTCGTCCTTCAAGTCCTGCACGGTGTCAAGGCCGGGCTTTGAAAAATCCCCCTCGGCCCAGACCCTGGTGTGCTCCAGGTCCCTATTATATTTCTCCAGGTTCTCAAACACTGTTTTTGCGCCGTAGACCTCATACACCAGCCTGCCCAGCCAGTTATCCCCCACGCGAACGGTGCCGTCTTCTTCCACAGCCACATTCCTGCCGCCGATGGTGAAGCTCCTGCCCTCAGAGGGGCTACTGCACTGGCCCTGGGCCCTGGGCCTCAAGGCCTCCAGCCGCTTTACCGCCTCATTGCGCCACTTCTCCGGCAGGGCGGCGACCGCCTCCTGTATATACCCCCGCTGCTCTGTCCAGGACTCCTCCATAAGCTTATAGGAGCAGAGCCCCGCCACAAAGGTGGGCTCGTTATGCAGGGTGAACTCCCTGAGAAGCTCCCCCGCTGGCATTACGTCCTCCGGGGTGATATGGTCCCGCTCCCGGGCGCTGTAGAAATCCTGCTTCTCCCAGTTCCTCCAGTCGGAGAGCCAGCGCTTCACGTCCCGGCCCCAGGAGTGTTCGCACACCATGAGAAGGCCGCCGCAGAACTCCCGCCAGGCGGGGGAGTCCACGGCTCCGGGCTCCTCCTTTTCCCACTGGTCCCTAAGCCTTAAAAGCTCATAATAGGCCCCGGTCTTATAGGGGTCGGTGGCAACGCCGTGTATCCAGGTGTCCCCCAGCTCCTCGGTGACTACGGGCAGCTCGTCTATATGCTCCAGCACCACCTCTGCAAACTCGTCCATGGTCCCCGAGGCTATCTCGGCCCCGGGGTACTTCACCTTCAGGCGCTCCATCTCGGCGGCGACGCTCTCGGGGGAGGGGGGGCCGCTGTTGTCGGGGGTATGGGCGAACTCCATGGCGCAGTCCCCGCAGACGCTGGAGGCGCCGTACAGGGCGGCGTAGTCCAGTATCACCTCGTCCTCCCCATACCGCAGCCTGCAGAGGGGCGGCAGCTTCACCATCTTCGAGGAGCCGTTTATGCCTATATGCAGGTACTTTATCCCGGCCTTTGCAAGATACGGCGCCATGGCGTGGGTGTGGCTTGGCACGTCGGTCATCTTCGCGGCTATGGTGTTCCTGCCAAAGCGCCCGTCCAGCCTCTTTGAAATGCTCAGGCCGTACTCAAAGAGCTTGCCGTCCATAAGCTCCGTATGGGTGGTGAGGGGCAGGCCGTGCCAGACTATCAGGCCGTCCTCGATGGCCTTTTCAAGCATACCGGGGTCGCTGCCCTCCTGTAAATAGCGGTCGATAAGGTAGGAGCCCACGGTCCAGACAAAGTTCCTTTTGCCGTCCCTGTTACACTCCCGGGCGGTTTTTACCGCCCCGGGGATAAAGGTCTCCAGGTACTTGTGCATTACGTTCTGTGCGGAGTCTGTGAAGCCAATGTCAAGATGTGTCTTATGTACTACGATAACTTTTTTAATGTTCATAGCGGTGATACTCCCTGGGGTTCATTATTATGTTACAACGATTATAGCCGCTGTGCCCTGTCTTGTCAAGCCAAAAGAAAAACAGGTCTTGCATAATTATATGTTGGGGTATATAATTATCTCAAAACACAACATAATCTGAAAGGACTGGTATTATGAACGACTCCCTCCGTCAGTGGCTGGACGCCGAGATGAAGGACTATGCCCCGGTATTCAAGGCCTTTAACCGGCGGCTCATGAGGCGGGTGCCAATCTGGATGGCCCTGAGCGTCGCCGCCATGGTAGCCATTGGCTTCGGGGTGGGCTATGACTGGCAGTATGTCGTAAAGGTTCACCTGCTCATAGGCCTGGGGTTTGCGGCCTTTATCTGGCTGTGCTTCTGGATACAGACCCGCAGCGTCTCCATGAAGAAGGTGCGCGGGATGTATGAGCAGGCCCTTTTAAAGCTCTCCCCCTCGGACCAGGAGGCCTTCGCCCGGCAGTCCCCCACAGGCCACGCGGACTTTATGAACAGCGCCTCCGACAAGTACCCCGCAAGGCTCACGGTGGGGCCCGATCACTGGCTCTATTTCAGGGGCGGCTGCAGCGTCTACAAGGTCTCGGACATGGAGAGCCTTAAAGCGGTCCAGGAGACGGCCAGGGTCGGCTATAATGTCGGGGACACCCGGGTGCGCCAAAATTTGGGCATAGGCGTGTCCATAGTGGTCGGCTACAGGGAGGGCACAGCCTCAGCCTCCGGCGGCCCCTCGGCAAAGGTATGCCTGGAGAACTCCAAGCAGCTTCTGGAGGCCCAGGAGCTGATAAAAAAATACTGCCCCAAGGCCGGAAGCCTTTGGGGCGAAGGATAGAGAAAAGCTTCAGAAACTTTAAAGGAGGACCTACCTTTATGAACAGCACGAAGAACATAGCGAAAGCTCTCTGCGCCCTGCTGGCCCTTATACTCATACTCCCCGCCTGCTCCTCAGGCTCGGGGGAGGGCTCGGGGGAAAGCTCCGAAAAGCTTCTGCCCATCACCATCAACGGCACTGAGATAAGGATCGGCGAGACCACAGTGCAGGCCCTTCTTGACCAGGGGCTGAATGTGGGCTGGGTGGACGAGAACTATGAGCGGGTGGACGTGGACCCCTCTATGGAGCTTGAGCCCAATGCCTACTATACCGGCGGCAGCATAAATGTCAGTGAAAACGTCTTTGCCCATATATCCTTTGTCACCGAGGATAAGGCCGTGCCCCTTGGGGAGGCCGTGATAGCAAGGCTTGAGTTCAACCTGTACGGCGAGGAGGACAAGTCCGTGCTTGAGAAGATAGCCTTCGACGGCGTGCCCATTACCGAGCTCACCCGGGAGAAGGCCGGGGAGATGTACCCCGACTGGACCGGCGACGAGGTGATGTGGCTGAAGTACGGCCTTGAGTACAGGTACGACCTCAACTTCGACATGGCCTCCGGGCAGATGACAAAGTTCTCGGCTTCAAGGGAGTACGACGTGGACTGGAGCGGCGGGGACTGAGCCCCCCCGTTTTACAGGTCCCTGAACTTCTTCACCCTTCTCAGCTGCTTCTGTTTGCGCCGGTAGAACACCACCAGTATCAGGTACACTATCACCAGGGCCCCCAGCGCCGCCATTACAGCTATGGACCAGGGGGAGGACAGCAGGGCGCGGCCCTGCTCCCAGCCGGCGATAAGGTCGCTTCTGGACACCGACTCCGTGGCCACCAGCGGCACCGTCGCTATGACCTCGTTGGCGTAGCTCAGGGTGGCTGTGCCCACCACCTCCCCCTTGCGTATGGGGGCCTGCACGCTCTCGGGCTTTTCGACCGTGGTGATTATGGAGCTCTGCTCCACGCTGTCCGGCAGCATTACGCTCACGTTTTCGCTTGCCGACAGCAGCAGCTCGTCCTTCTGGTAGGCATACTCCAGCTTCACGGAGCTCAGTATGTCCCCCTGGGACACGATAGTCTTTTTCCCAAGGCTGGTAAAGGCCCAGCGGAACAGGGTGCGGCAGTCCAGCATCTCCTCGTGCACGCCCTTCTCGTAGCCCTCCATATTGCCCATGGCTATGACTATATATGTGTAGCCGTAGGTGGAGGCCGAGGCCGCAAGGCAGTACCCCGACTGGTCGTGGGAGCCGGTCTTTATGCCGTTGGCGTAGGTGTACCAGTACAGGTTGCCGTAGGCGTTGTCCCCATAGGGCTGCAGCATACGGTTGGTGTTTGCAAGGGTATCTCCGTCGGCGTCCATATTTGTGGGCTCCTTTTCATACTGCCGCTGCTTTACTATATCCATAAAATATGGAAGCTGCATGGCGTACCGCGTTATCTTGCCCATATCTCTTGCCGAGGCATAGTGGTTATCGTTGTGAAGGCCGTGGGGGTTTGTAAAGTGGGTGTTCCTGCACCCCAGCTCCTCGGCCTTCTCGTTCATAAGCTGCACAAAATAGCTCTTGCCGGTGTAGTCGGTCATGCCCCCCTCGGGGACGACATAGTCCCCGGGCTCCGCCATGGCCTTCCCGCCGCCCTCCCCGGCTCCCGGGTCCTCAGGGTCCGGGGCGTCGGGCGGGACCAGCTGGCCGCTTGCATACTGCTCGTCCACGTACTTCATAAACGTCAGCGCGGCGTCGTTGCCCGAGGGGACCATCAGCAGGTTCAAAAGCTGCAGGCCGGTGAGCTGCTCCCCCACCGCGACCCCCGCAAGGGAGCTCTCCGAGCCCTCCAGGTCGTCCGCAACAGCCTGGGGCACGGTTATCGTGGTGTTCTCTATGTCGGGGATATTCTCATAGGCGACAATATATGTCATTATCTTGGTCATTGAGGCCATGGGCAGGGGGTCGTCCGGGTTGAGGGTATACACCACCGTGTCCGTGTCTATGTTCAGCATAAACAGGGACTTGCAGTGGGGCCCGCCGCTGTCGGTCTTCTCGGTGATGAGCCCCCCGTCGTATATCTCGTCCCCGATATCCCAGTTAAAGGTAAAGCCCTCGGCCGAGGCCGGCAGGGCTGTGAGGGCCGCAGTGAGCCCGGCTAAAAACACAGCTGTTAAAAAGCGCAGTATCTTCATCTTTCAATTCCTCCCGTTGGTTACATAACATAGCCGAGTATATTATACACTCCATTCAAGGGAAAGAAAAGGCATAATTTCTTAATTTAAGATTAATTCTACATAAAGTAGGGATACAAGTATAAAGGGGGCATATCATGCTTATATATCACACCTCCGACTGGCACCTGGGCCGTATGCTATACGGCCGCAGCCTGCTCCCCGACCAGGAGCATTTTCTCGACCGGGTCTTCCTCCCCGAGATGGAGCGGGAGCGCCCGGCCGCGGTTATAATCGCCGGGGATATCTACGACCGCCAGGTGGCGGGCCTTGAGGCCATAGAGCTGTTTGACCGGGCCCTCCAGAGGCTTTCTGAGCTTGGCATAAAGGTCTTCGCCATATCCGGCAACCATGACGGCGCGGGCCGCATGGCTATAATGAAAAGCGCCCTGCGCAAAAGCGGGGTGTATCTGGCGACCACCCTCGCCGAGGCCATGGAGCCCATTACCCTCACAGACGGGGATGAGTCCGTGCAGCTCTCCCTTCTGCCCTACAGCGGCCCCGCCGAGCTCAGGGACTTCCTGGGGGACGAGAGCCTGCGGGGCGAGGCCGCCTGCATGGAGGCCGCGCTTGCCCGGATAAGGTCCCGGCTGGACCCGGGTATGCCCCATATACTGGTGGCCCACTGCTTCGCCGCCGGAGCCTCTGTCTGCGACTCCGAGAGCGTCTTTGTGGGGGGCAGCGGGCAGGTGCCCCCGGAAGTGTTCCAGGGCTTTGACTACGTGGCCCTCGGGCACCTCCACGGCCCCCAGAGGGCGGGGGACAACGCCCGCTACTCCGGCTCGCCCCTGAAATACTCTGTGAGCGAGGCGGGCCAGCGCAAGTGCCTCCTGCGCCTGGAGCTTGCCGGCGGCGCTATAGACTGCCGGGAGGTATCCGTCACCCCCCTGCGGGATGTTTGCAGGATAAGGGGTGCCTTTGAGGAGCTCATGTCCGGCTCCTCAGAGGACTACGTGGAGCTGGAGCTCACGGACACGGAGCCTGTGCTGCTGGCCGCCGAGCGCCTCAGGCCCCGCTACCCGAACCTTCTGGCGGTGACAAACGGCTGGACCATAAGGGCCGCGGGGGAGCGGGCCGGGCGGCTCTCCGGGCGGGACGAGCAGGCGGTGTTTGCCGCATTTATGAAGGATATCTGCGGCCTTGAGGCCGGGGAGCAGGACCTTGAGCTGTTCCGCGACGCCTGGAAGGAGGTGCAGCTATGAAGCCCCTAAGGCTGCAGATCCAGGCCTTCGGGCCGTATCTTGAGAGGACGGAGCTGGACTTCACCGGCTTCGGCCCGGACGGCATCTTCCTTATGACCGGCCCCACAGGAGGTGGCAAGACCTCTATCCTCGACGCCATGTGCTTTGCACTCTACTGCCGGGCCACAGGGGAGGGCCGGGATTTTTCAGGCATGCGCTGCATGAGCGCCCCGCCGGAGCTGGACACGGTAGTGGAGCTGGACTTCATGCTGGGCGGCAGGGCCTACCGCTTTAAGCGCCGCCAGTATACATATACAAAGCGCTCCAAAGAGACGGAGCTCAGGGAGGCTCACGAATGCTTCTCCATTGACGAGGACGGCCAGCCGGAGCTCTTAGCCAGCGGCAGCGCCCTGGCCGTCACCCAGAAGGCCGAGGAGCTTTTGCACCTGAGCTACAGGCAGTTCCGGCAGGTGATAGTCCTGCCCCAGGGGGATTTCCTGAAGCTCCTGCGGGCGGGGAGCAAGGAGAAGGGCGAGATACTGCGCACGCTGTTTTCAGCCGAGGTCTGGGAGCGGCTTCGGGAGCGCTTCAGGCAGAGGGAGCGGGAGCTTGAGAGCGCCGCTCGGGAGGCCCAGAATATGCGGGACACCCTTCTGCGCCAGGAGGGGGCCGAGGCCACAGAGGGCCTTGCCCAGTCCGTCTCGGACCTTGAGCGGGAGCTCTCGGAGCTTATCTCCCTGGAGGACAGGGAGAGCAAAAGGCTTTCTGAGACCGAGAAGCTGCTCAAGGCCGCAGAGGAGCTGGAGCGCAGGGCCAAAGCCTCCCAGAGCGCGGGGAAGGCCCTCAAGGAGGCCAAGGGGCGCACCGAGTCCCTGGAGAAGTCGGCCCATGAGGCAGAGGCCATGGCAAGGGAAGCGGGAGCCCTCCAGGAGAGGTCCACCGCCGCCGCCCGGGAGCGGGAAAAGCTCTCTGCAAGGCTCGCGCAGCTAAACGCCGCCCTGGACTGCGGGGAGAGGGCCCGGCTTGCCCGCCGCCAGCAGGCCGCGCTCCAGAAGGAGCTGGACTCGGCCCTTCTGGAGCAGGAGGACATTGTAAAGCGCATGGCGGCAGGCGCGGAGTACGAGAGCCGGTGCCGGGAGGCAAACCTCCGCCTGCCGGGGCTTTTGGAGCAGCAGCAGGCCCTGGAGAAAAGCAGCGCCGCCCTGGAGGAGCTGTCCCGCCGCAGGGCAGTCCTGGGGGAGGCTGAAAAGAGCCTTGAGAGGGCGAAGGCTTCTGCAGAGAGCTGCCGGATCGACTCAGAGGCCCTCTCCCTGCGCCTGGAGGAGCAGGAGGCCCTTCTAAAGGGCAGCGCCGCCCTGGACCTTGCGGGCTCCTTAAGGGAGGGCGCGCCCTGCCCGGTGTGCGGCTCGGTACACCACCCCTCCCCCGCTCGGGGCGGGACCTCGGGGAAGCTCCTGTCTCCGGGAGATATAAAGCTTCTCCGGGAGCGGGAGAAGTCCGCCCGGACCGCCCTTGCCGGGGCCGAGGGCCTTGCCGGGGCCAGGGCCTCGGAGTGTGAAAAGGCCCGGGCCTCCCTTAAAGAGCAGGAGGAGGCCTGTGAGGGCATTTCAGAGGCCGGGGAGCTTCTGGCTGAGATAAAGTCCAAGACCGCCGTGGCCATGAAGCTTGCAGGGCAGCTCCAGAGGGCAGGCCAGCGACTCCTGGAGCTCCGGGCCCGCAGGGAGGCCATTGAGTCCGGGCAGGGGGACCTTCGCACAAGGCTCTCGGCTCTGGAGGCCCAGGCCGCTGAGCTTGAGCAGCAGTCCCGGGAGGCCCTGTCTAAGCTCCCGGACCGGGACCCCGGCAGCCTGCGGCGGGCCATAGATGAGCAGGAAGCCCTTGCCGGCAAGCTCTCGGCCCAGGCCGAGGCCCTGAGAAGATCCGCGGGGCTTCGGGAGCAGGAGCTGGCAGGGGCAAGGGAGGCCTTAAGGCTTGCTGTTATTGCGGAGGAGGCCGCTCGGGGGGAGCTTGAAAAATTCCGGGAGGAATGGCCCGGGGGCCTGGACCTCCCTGCCCTCACCAAGGAGGCCGGGGAGCTCCGCGAGGAGAGCAGGCTCCGTTCCCAGGCCATAGGACGGGCCCAGAGCTCACTGCGCTCCCGGAGGGCCGCGCTGGGGTCGGTGAGGGAGCAGGACCAGAGGATAGCAGAGCTCTCGGGGGAGTACGGCCGGGTGTCAAGGCTCAGCCGCGCCCTGTCCGGGGCAAACCCCATGAAGACGCCTATTTTGCAGTATGTGCTCAGCGTCACCCTGGACGAGGTGCTGGTATGCGCCAACCGCTTTTTCCAGCGGCTCTGCCGGGGGCGCTACGCCCTGCAGCTCGCCTCCGGCCCCAAGGGCGGCACGGCTATGAGCGGCCTTGACCTGGAGGTGCTGGACGGCGCGTCCATGCTGCCCAGGTCCATCGAGACCCTCTCAGGGGGCGAGCAGTTCCTGGCCTCCCTCTCCCTGGCCTTCGGGCTGTCGGACGTGGTCCAGAGCCATAGCGGGGCCGTGGGCCTGGACTCCATTTTCATAGACGAGGGCTTCGGCTCCCTTGACGCCGAGACCCTTGATTCAGCTATGAAGGCCCTGGCCCTTTTGCAGTCCGGCGGTCGCATGATAGGCGTGATATCCCACGTGCAGGAGCTCCAGGGGAGGATACCCTGCCGGATACAGGTCTCCCAGAGCGCCCAGGGGACGGCCTCGGCCCGGGTCATAATACCATAAAATATATAGACATAATAGATATAAAGAAAAGCAGGCCGGGCGCTGTGCCCGGCCTCTCTGTTTTATATCTCGAACACCTGCCCCGGCTCCTTCACGTCCATTACGCGCGGGGCGTACTCCCTGTATGTTGGGGTGGACTTAAAGAGGGGCACCACTGTATAGTCCCCCCACATGTGCATGGGGAACACGTGCTCCGCCCCCGCCGCCTCGAAGAAGTACCGCATGCCCAGGTCGAAGTCCGCGTCCTGCCTTGGGTCCAGGGGCACGAAGGCCACGTCTATGGCCTTGCCCTCCAGCAGCTTCAGCTCGTTTTTATAGGCCTCCTTCATCTGGTCATTCTGCCACTTGGGTGCGCCCTCCCAGACCCAGCAGTTCAAGTCCCCGGCGTGATAGAAGCGCCTGCCCCCGCACTCTATGAGGAAGGCCACTCCGTCATCGGTGGACTTCAGGGTGGCAAGGCGCAGGCCCTCCAGCTCGTATGTTTCGTATGGCTTCACAAACAGCGCCATCTCCCGGAGCTCTTCCGGCACCCTGCTCTGGAAGATGTCGCTCGAGAGGATGAAATGCACCTGCCGACCGGGGCGGGCCTCCTTAAATACCTCCGGGGAGAAGTGGTCCTCGTGGTGGTGGGAGGCGAATACGTACAGGGGCTTCTGGGACCGGGGTATCTCCCCCTGATAGTAGTCGAACAGCAGGCAGCAGGAGTCAAGCTCCACAAAGTAGCCGCTGTGCAGGATGAATGTGACCTTCATATTACCTCACCTTTCTTTCAAATAAAACAAGCTCTCTCATATAAAACAAATTTATTATATGATATATTTATATATTCCTCATGTGCCGCCCGCCCCTTGAGCTCCGGGTAGAGGTGGTCTTCACCATCATGTGCCTGGGCCTCGAGCTCTTCTTCACCTTCAAAAGCCTTGCTATAGCCTCCCCCTTGGGCAGCATACACACATCCTCGTAGCTTACCCCCCTGAACAGCACCGCGCACAGGGCGTACACTACCACAGCTATCACTATGGCGGGCACAAGGGCCAGCCTGGGCGGCAGGAACTGTACGAGCCCCATATACGCCCCATAGGACGCGGCCCCCATGACCGCCGCCGATAACAGCAGGGGCATTGCCATTCCCAGCACGCTGTCCATACCGGGCAGGCTCTCCCGGACGGCTATCAGGTTCAGGATGACTATCACAAGATATGAGGCCACGGTGCTCACAGCCGACCCCATCACGTTTATCTCCGGTATCCCCGCCAGGGCATAGGACAGGGCTATCTTCACCACTCCGCCCACCGCCATGTCTATCACCGGCCTTGTGGTCCTGCCGAAGGACTGTAGCATGGCGTTGGTGGTGTATACCGTGCTGCTGAAGGCTATGGCTAAGGCCAGCACCTGCAGAAGCCTTGCGGCCCCCTCCCCCACGTCCGGCCTTCCGGCTAAAAGCAGCATACATATGGGCTCGGCGAATATGGACATGCCCACGCTCGCGGGTATCGCTATCAAAAGGGTCATGCGCATGGACATGGAGGAGATATGCCTTACCTGAGGCTTGTCCCCGGAGACTATGGCCCCGGAGAGCACCGGCAGCAGGCTCGTTGAGATGGGTACCACAAAGGCCCCCGGCAGGTCGAAGAACTTCCGGGCGTTGCCCAGCACCCCGCTGAAGTAGTCGGCCTGGTCCTGGGTAAAGCCCGCGGCGGTCTTCATGCGGTCCATGAGCACGGCGCTGTCCACAAAGTCTAAGACGCTTAAAAAACAGGCCCCAAGGGTTATGGGCACGGCGAAGCGCAGAAGGGAGAACATCATGTCCCGCCTTGAGGAGACGGCGCTCCCGTCCTCGGGCAGCGCCCTGTCCTTCCTGCGCTGGCGGAGCTTGCAGAGCACAAGGTATATCATGCCAAGGCCCGAGCTCACGGACACGCCTGTAATGGCCCCCACCGCCGCCATAGAGTCCGAGCCGATATAGGTGATGATATAGTAGGCGAGCCCAGTGCCCACCGCCACCTTCATCACGGCCTCTATCACCTGGGAGGCCGCCGTGGGCACCATATTGGACCGCCCCTGGAAATACCCCCTTAAAGCGGAGGTTATGGACAGGAAGAACACCGTCGGGGCCAGGGCCACGATAGTCCCCGCCGCCCCGGGCTTGCCCAGCAGCTCCGATATCTGCCGGGAGCCGAAGAGCATTATAAGGCACCCCGCGGCGCCTATGGCAAAGAACAGCCAGAAGGCCACGGAGAAGACCTGGTCGGCCTCCCTCCTGCGGCCCATGGCGTTGGCGGTGCTCACCATCCTGGAGACTGCGATAGGCAGCCCCGCGGTGGAGAGCACCAGGAAGATGGTGAAAATATCGTATGCCCCGTAGAAATAGGACATCCCCTCGGCGCTTATGAAGTTTGCAAGGGGGATCGAAAACAGCAGCCCCAGGGCCTTCACTATCAGCGTGGAGGCGGAGAGGATGGCTGTGCCCCTCATAAAGCCGTTTTTCCTGCCCTCTGCCATCTTCCCCCTCCTTCCTCTGCCAGGGTTATTATGCCCAAACCCGTTGTGGTTATGGCCTGTATTTTTATTATTATACCAAATATTGGGGGGAAACGCAAGGGGGGCGCGGGGATTTGTGACTATATGTCAAGATCCACCTCATACACCCCGTCTATCACCAGGACCCTCTCCCCCAGCTCCCTGCACACCCGAAGGTTCTCCTCGTTCTCCCTTATCAGCTCATCCCAGTTTATATCATCCTCCAGCCGCTCCTCGATATCGCTGCCGTGGGAGAGTATGTCCCCCCTATGCCTTTCGATATGATCCCTCGTCATGGCAAGGCACACGTACCTTATCTCCCGAAGGTACTCCCCGCCAAAGCCCTCCCGCCAGTTATGGGGGATATAGACCCCCTCGACTATCAGGTCCTGTTTATTCTCTATGGCGGTCTTCACCATCTCCCGGACAATAGGCCAGAGGTAAACCGTGAGCTCCCTGTCGTCCTCGGGGGTGAGCTCTGTCTGCCCGCTCCTTATGAGCCCCATCTTCAGATGGTCTATGGAGAGATACGGCCAGCGGTATTTCTCCAGCAGCCTCTGGGCCAGGAGGGTCTTCCCTGTGTGCGAGCTTCCCGCTATCAGTATTATCATATATATTCTCCTGAAGATAAAGTTTTAAATGAAAATATAATTTTAAAGATAAAATTTATGCCAGCATCGGAAAAGGCAGAGCCACTGTACATACTCCATATTGCCGTCCCGGGCCGCGGGCGGCAGGCCCTCAAGGCGCAGGGCCGTGGATATCTGCCTGTTCGTCAGCAGGGACCTTGGGCCCTCCCGGAAGGCCCGCTCCAAAAAGGCCCTGTACTCCCTCTGCTGCTCCCAGGGCAGGTGGGGGGCCTCCCTCCGCCTGAGCTCCAGCAGCGCCGCGCCCACAGGCTATGGTCCAGCTCCACAGCCGTCAGCCGCCCGCAGCGACCTATGAGCTCCCGGGTGATATGCCCCTTCCCGGGGCCGATCTCCAGCACATGGTCCCTTTTGCATATGTGTTCAGCAGCCGCAGTATCTCTGCCCTGCCTGTAAGAAAATTCTGTGAGGCCCATACCGGGGCCTGCCCGCCGCGGCGGTTATTTTTAGGCATGAAAAAGCACCTCTTTCGTAAGTTTGAATAGACGGCGAAAGAGACATGGCAAAGCTACCCGCGGCTTTTGCCGGACAGCCCCGGCTGCGGGATATTTTTGTCATGCCTCTGTCATTTCCTCAAACGTGCAAAAGAGACGCAGCTCAACATGCTTATTCCCTCTGTCCTCCTGTCTCACCGGGCAGGCCCGGCTGTTGTGCTTATATTATAGCCGGGACAGAGGGGTTTGTCAAGGTGTGTGCTTACGCCGCGGCATACAGGATATCGTACGGCATACTGCATCCAATAGACGCGGAGAGCACCGCTTCATAAATGCCTGACTCAATTTCCGGGGCGTCCCTCCAGTCGGGCAGGGCCAGATCTGCCTGGGGCTCGTACCAGCCGGGGAACAGATCGCTGAACCTCGGGGAGATCTCAAAGGTTTTTGCCTCTTCATCGTCATCAGAGCCGTAGGGTATACAGGTCCCATCGCCATCTGCCTGCCACTCAAAGCGGCAGATCGTCTCCCGCCTTGCCGACAATATATAGCCCTTCAGCTCCTCCGGGGCCTGCTCTACGTCCATATATGCTAATGAAACGGCCCTCGGGTCAACCTCCCGCTCAACGATCCGCCTGACCTCCTGAGCGGTATGGGGCTTGGTTTTTACCTCTGTCCAGCCGGCGTTGATGTGCTCCTCGCGGACGATATCATCCACGCGGGAAGCCATGGCAATGAGCTCCTCGTCTGATAATGCTCCGGCCTTTGCCTTTGCCATATCAGAGAGCATATACTCATGCACGCGAAGGGTGACCCTTTCTTTCACGTCCTCGCCGCCCTTGGGGCTCTCCTGCTCCGCCGCGTTTGCAGAGACCGCCAAAGAAACCATTAGGATCAGAACTGCCAGAATGCTTGTTGCTTTTTTCATATTTACCCGCCTTTCTCTAATTCAGTTGACTTTTTCGCGCCTTCAGCGCGCCCTGCATGGTCTATTGGCACCTCCCCCCTGCTTTACATAATATTCCTTCTGTTAGGATACCTGAATATAATCGATTTGTCAAGCTCTTATTGTAAGAATGGTCCCAAAATTTTTTTCAATTTCCCTTCAATATTTCCCGAATTCCTGCGACTATATACATGAGAGGCCTTTCAAGGAGGGGGAACCCTGTGGAGGATATGCGCATTATCGAGCTGTTTAAGCGCCGGGACGAGCTGGCTATCAGCGAGACCCGCCGCAAGTACGGGCCATACTGCAATAAGATAGCACTTAACCTGCTGGGCTCTGTTGAGGACGCCGAGGAGTGTGTCAGCGACGCGCTTTTTGCCGCCTGGAGGCAGATACCGCCCCTTATACCCCGCTCCCTGCGGGCCTTCCTGGGGCGGGTCACAAGGAACCTGTCAGTCTCGAGATACCGCTCGGAGAGGGCCTCAAAGCGCTCCTGCGGCATGGACAGTATGCTCTCCGAGCTTGCGGACTGCCTGCCGGACGGCAGCTCTTTAGACGACCAGGTGGACGCCCGTGCGCTCACAAATATAGTGGCCCGGTGGCTGGACGGCCTGCCCCCAAGGGACCGGGTGCTGTTTGTGCGGCGCTACTGGTTCTGCGACAGCCTGGCGGAGATCTCCGCCGAGACGGGCGAGGCCCCCGGCGGCCTCGCCCAGCGCACCTATCAGCTGAGAAGATCACTTAAAAACTGCCTTGAAAAGGAGGGCTATACGATATGAAGCCTGAGGACATATTTGACGCGATCACCGATATCCGGGACGACCAGATAGAGTTTGCCAAGCCCCGCCGCTCCCGCCTGTGGTATATTGCGCCGATCGCCGCCTGCCTGGTTCTGGCGATCATTGCCGCGCCCTTTCTCCGGGCCCGCCTCCCGGGCGCGCAGCCGCTCTATACCGGCGCCGCCCAGCTTGCAGAAGCCCGGTACCCTGAGCCCGATGTCTCTGGGGCCTTGGAGGAGGGCTCCTTCTCCGGCGAAGCCGAAGGCCCTGAGCCCATCGAACAGGGCAGGAATGAGTATTTTGAAAACCGGGAGGAATATTCCCGGCGGCTGGGGGGCTTCTGGGCCGACAGCGCCGAGACCTTCCTCACCGCCGGGAACGGCGAGAATATGATATTCAGCCCCATCAGCCTGTACACCGTGCTGGGGATGTCCGCGGAGCTCTGTGAGGGCGGGCCCCGGCAGGAGATCCTCAGCCTGCTAAAAAGCCCCGGCATAGAGGACCTGAGGGACAGCGCCCGGCAGATCTGGTGCGCCAGCTTCTCCCGGGAGCAGAGCACCTGCCTTCTGGCAAACTCCCTGTGGCTCTCGAACTCCGTGGACTATAAGCAGCCGGTGCTGGATATTTTGGCTGAAAACTACTTTGCCGACAGCTTCAGAGGGGACATGGGCAGTGACGAGTACGACCGCATCCACCTTGACTGGCTCAGCGAGAAGACCAACGGCTATCTGGACGGCCTGCTCCCGGAGCTTGACACCGACCCCATGGCCCTCATGTACCTGGACAGCACACTGTATTATAAGGCACGCTGGTTTTATGAGTTCGACCCAGCCCAGAACACCGAGGGCAGCTTCCGCTCGGCCTACATGGAGCAGCCCTGCACCTTCATGAACCAGTCGGACGAGAACACCTATTTTAAGGGCGAGAATTTTATCGCAGTGTCAAAGCATATGTACGGCTCCCAGGAAATGCTCTTTGTGCTGCCCAACGAGGGCATTACCACCAACGAGCTCCTTGCGGACCCCGAGTATAAGGAGTTTACAGCCGTTTATCTTGAAGACCCATACAAATGGAAAAGCCGGAGCAGGGCAATAATTAACCTGAGCGTGCCGAAATTCGATCTGACCTCCAATATGGAGATGGCCCCGGGGCTCAGGGATATGGGCGTAAACGGCATTTTCGAGAGCGGTAAAGGCAGCTTTTCCCCCATGACCGACCAGGACTTTGCCTTCACCAGCGTCACCCATACCTGCCGGGTGTCCATCGACGAGGAGGGCTGCGAGGGCGCGTCGGTGATGATAATGGAAGCCGCCGGAGCCGAGCCGCCCCCGGAGGAGGAGATAGACCTCATCCTGGACCGGCCCTTCCTGTTCGCCATGATCAGCAACGGGAGCCTGCCGGTATATATGGGCGCGGTAAACCGCATAGACAGTTGAGAGGAGGTCCTATTATGAAGCTGAAAAGGAGCCAAAGGCTTATGCTGGCGCTGATAGTATTGGCGGTCATTTTAGCCGTGACGGCAGCGGCAGTAGCCTTCAGCGGCGCCGGGGCCCGCGCCAGGCCGCTGTCCACAGGGAGCGCAAGGCTGGCGGGCCCGGAGCTCACCGACGAGGCCCTGGAGTCACTTCAGGGCCTGGCTTCGGAGTACCGCGCTGACACCACATTCATACCCAGGATATATTTATCCTTCCGGGAAGACAACGCCCGGCTGATACTCTCAGGGCACGGTGGAGAAAACCTTGTGTACTCCCCTGTAAACCTCTCCATAGCCCTTGCAATGGCCGCCGAGACAGCAGGCGGAAGCACCCGCGCCCAGATACTGGAACAGTTCGGCGTTATCTCCCCGGAGCCCCTGCGGGAGGGCTCCGGGTACATTCAGGCCCTATGCTCCGATACCCGGGAGGACAGCCAGGCGGAGCTTGCAAGCTCCGTCTGGCTCAGCAATTCTGTCGGCTATGATCAGGATACTCTGGATATCCTGGCAAGTGAACACTTTGCAGACAGCTTTCGGGGGGAGCCGGGTACCGATGGGTACAATAAGCTCCTACAGGAGTGGACAAACGAGAAAACCCACGGCATTTTGCAGGAGAGCGCAGAGGGCCTGAAACTGCCCGATCCAATGGTCATGAGCCTTATGAGCGCCGTCTACTTCAAGGCCAGCTGGAGCTCCCCATTTACGCCGTACACCTGTACCAAATACTTCCACTCCCCGGACGGCGATGAAGAATGCAGCTTTATGTACAAGACCATATATGGCAGCTATTATAACGGTGAGATCTTCACCGCGGCAACCCTGCCCTTCTCCGGCGGGGAGTCCATGACCTTTATACTGCCGGACGATGGGGTGGATATGGGCAGCGTGCTGGGGGATAGCAGCCTCTTCTGGGGGTTCCTCCGGGACAGATACACGAACCATGAGGATGGATCCCGCACCAGCCGCCGCAATATAAGCGTCACTGTCCCCATGTCCGACGTGCAGTCGGACAATGAGCTCAGCGGCGTTCTTAAAAAGATGGGCATTACCGACGCCTTTGACCTCATGTCCGCCAACTTCGCCCCACTTCTCAACAGCCATATGCCTGTATACATCAGCAGGGTGGACCATGCCGCTCGGGTCAGAATAGATGAAAACGGGTGCGAAGCGGCCTCATATGTACAGCTTTCTATGGACTCGGGCGAAGCCCCCGGCGCCGCACCCATCGAGCTCTGCCTCGGCCGGCCCTTCATCTTCCTCATACAGTCCCGGGACGGCCTGCCCCTCTTTATAGGCATTGTCGATCGCCCTTGACATTCCCATCCCGCGTGCTATAATGGACACAGAAAATCATGCAGGAGGGTCATTATGATAGACATAAAAGCTCAGGCCGTTATAAGCGGCTTTGCCGACGAGTATTCCCCCAGCTTCAGTGAACAGCTCTCGGCACTGGACCGCCTTGGGGTGTCCCATATCGAGCTGCGGGGCATAGACGGTATAAATGTGTCGGACCTTACAGGCGGGAAGCTCCGGGAGGTCAAAGAGGGTCTCTCCTCTGCCGGGATAGCCGTCTCCTCCATAGGCTCCCCCATAGGCAAGATAGATATAAAAGACGACTTCCCCCGGCATATGGACAAGCTCAAAAGGACGCTGGAGATCCAGAAGGAGCTCTCCGCGCCCTACATACGCATATTCAGCTTCTACCTGCCAAAGGGCGCGGACCCGGCTGAGTACCGGAATGAAGTCATGGACCGGCTCTGTGCCATGGTGGAGGAGGCAAAGGGCTGGGGCTCGGTGCTGCTCCACGAGAACGAGAAGGGGATATACGGCGACACCGCCCCCCGGTGCCTGGACATAATGGAGCAGCTGGGCTGTGAGAATTTCAGGGCCGTGTTTGACTTTGCCAACTTCGTGGAGGTGGGCCAGCCCACTATGGAGGCCTTTGATATCTTGGAGCCGTACATAGAGTATGTGCATATAAAGGACGCCTCGGCTGGGAAGCAGATAGTCCCGGCGGGGCATGGCATAGGGCAGGTGGAGGAGATACTGGGACGGCTCCTCTCCTCCGGCTGGAAGGGCTTCCTCTCCCTTGAGCCCCACCTGACTGATTTCGCGGGGCTGCAGTCCCTGGAGCAGGACCCCCGCGAGCGGCGCGCAGCCCTCAGCGGCCCCGAGGCCTGGGAGCTGGCCCTCAGCTCCCTGCGGGAGATACTCTCCCGGCTGGACGGAAAGGGGGCGCTGGCATGAGCGGCAGGCTCCGTTGTGCAATAGTTGGCTGCGGGGGCATAGCCCAGGTCCACGCCCTGGCGCTCTCCTCTATGGCGGAGGCCGATCTGACAGCCTTCGCCGATATCAGGCCCCAGCGCTCAGAGGCCATGGCTGAGAAGTTTGGCGGCAGCTCCTACAGCTCCCTCGAGGAGCTCCTTGACCGAGAGCCGATAGACGTGCTGCACATCTGCACCCCCCACTACCTGCACACCCCCATGGCAAAGGAGGCCGCAGACCGTGGGATAAAGGTCTTCACCGAGAAGCCCCCTGTGACGGACCGCTCCCAGTGGGCGGAGTTTTCGGCGCTCGGGGACAGGGTGCCCGTGGGCATATGCTTCCAGAACCGCTATAACGGCAGCACCCGGGCCATGCTGGAGCTTGTAAACTCAGGGAGGGCGGGGAAGATCCTGGGCTCCCGGGGCTTTGTCACCTGGCGGCGGGACGCGGCCTACTACACCGAAAGCGGCTGGCGGGGGAGCCTTGCCACCGAGGGCGGCGGCGCGCTTATCAACCAGGCGGTGCATACTCTCGACCTGATGGCCTACTTCCTGGGCCCGGGCCGGGTGCTTGGGGCAAGCCTCTCGAACCGGCACCTGCCGGGGGTCATCGAGGTGGAGGACACCCTGGAGGCGACCCTCGACTTCGGGGAGGCCCGGGGGCTTTTCTACGCCACCACCGCCTACTGCGCCGACGCGCCGGTCATCTTTGAGCTGGCCTGTGAAAACGCCACCCTCCGCCTGGAGGGCGAGCTGTTCACCTGCTTCTGGCGGGACGGCAGGGTGGAGCGGGAGGATCTCACCTCGGCCTCCACCGTCCCCGGCAAGGCCTACTGGGGCAGCAGCCATAAGCGCTGCATCGAGGACTTCTACCGCTGCGTGCTGAATAACGAGCCCTTCCGAAACGATATACCCGGCATCAAAAACACCGTGGAGCTCATGCTCAGTGTCTACGATGCGGCCCGGGGCAACTGAATCACAGCTATGACCCGCCCTTCCTGGACCTTAGGCCCCGGAAGGGTCTTTTTCTGCCCCTTATTATCGCAACTATTGTACTATTAAATCTCAAACTTAATATATTCAAAGGATTTTCTTAAAAAAATTGATTTTGCACTTGACATTATTAAGGCGATGGTATATAATTCAACCATGGAAAGCAAATCGGAAGTTAATTAGACCATATCTAATATCATAGAGAAAGGAAAGTGACTATACTATGAAAACCTACCACGCCCCCTCCCAGTGCCCGGTCTGCGGCGAGCCCATGCAGGTCACAAAGCTCCGCTGCCCCAGCTGCCATACCGAGCTCTCCGGACAGTTCGCCCCCTGCCGCTTCTGCGCCCTGGAGGAGAAGCATTTGCAGTTCGTGGAGGTGTTCCTCCGCTGCCGGGGCTCCATCAAGGAGGTGGAGCGGACCCTGGGGGTCAGCTACCCTACGGTAAAGAATATGCTGGACGCAGCCCTCGCCGCCCTCAGGCTGGACGACAGGCCCGAGCCCCAGGAGTCCCGCAAAAAAGAGGAGCGCTCCGAGATACTCTCCCGCCTGTCGGGCGGGGACATGAGCGTGGACGCGGCCTTAGAGGCTCTGAGATCCTTGAAAGGAGAAAAGTAAAATGTGCATAGATAAATATAGCCCCCCTGAAATGCTCCCCTATGTCTCCCACGACAGAGAGAACGCCCTAAGGCTTGCCGCCCAGGAGCGGTTTGAAATGATGACCGGCAGCCAGCGTAAAAACAGAAACCAGAGGAGGACACTGAAATGAGCGACGAGAAGCGCACGATACTTGAAATGCTCGCGGAGGGCAGGATAACCCAGGAGCAGGCAGACCAGCTTTTAGAGGCCCTGGGGGATAGTGGCGAGGCTGAGGCTGAGATCGAAGCAGAGCCCAAAGAGGGGGCCGCCCCCTCCATCACTGTAAACGACGCGGACGGCTCGGCCACCATCTATCCCGACGGCACCATCGAGCTGCTGGGGGACAGCACCGGGGAGCCCATGGTGATAAACGGCGGGAACCACCAGATAAACCTTACCCTGCACCCGGACCATGCGGAGATAAATGTGGAGCTGCCCCATGAGCTCATACCCCCGGCCCCGCCCGCTCCGCCCCAGCCGCCCCAGCCGCCCCAGCCCGGCAGCCAAGAGGATATGGAGCGCTATATCCAAGAGTGCCAGGAAAACAACCAGCGGTACTGCCAAGAGATGAACGAGTACCAGCAGCAGATGGCACAGTATGCCGCCCAGTTGGAAAAGTCCAGGCTTCAGGCTCCCCCCCAGCCAGAAGCCCCGGCCCCCACCACCGGCAGCTGGAGCAGCTGGCTCTCCGGGATAGGCGAGGAGCTTCGCCAGGGGCTCCGGGAGATAGGCCGGGAGCTGGGCCGGGATCTGGACAACGCAATGGACGATGTGTCCGACGCCATAAGCGACATGAAGGACGCCCTGGGCGATGTAGTGGAGGACTGGCAGGAGGAGCTCATGGAGGAGCAGGAGGAGCTGGCTGAGGAGATGGAGGAGGCCGCGGAGCTGGCCGAGGAAAACTCCTTTCTGAATTTCGGCCCGAACTTCCCCTTCGGCGAAGAGGACGGCAGGCCCGGGGACGTGGAGCAGGCGATGCACCCGGACAATAAGCCCGAGTATGAAAACGGCCAGTTCCTGTACCGCAAGCGGGCGGGCCTTAACGAGATAGAGAAGCTGGAGATAAGCTGGCCCACAGGGTCGGTGAGCGTGCGCCCATGGGACGGTGACAGCATAGATATAGCGGAGTACAGCAAGAAGGCCCTGGCCCCCGAGCAGCGGTGCCTGATATTCGTCCAGGACGCAAAGAGACTCACCATCAGGGAGTACCCGCGGCAGAAAAACCCCGGCATCCCCTTCGGAAAGGGCTGGAGCAATATGGGCAGACTCTCAAAGCGCCTGGAGGTGCTGATACCCCGGGACAAGTGCGGGCAGGTGGAGAAGCTGGAGATAAAGGCCATGAGCGGCAGAGTACACGTCAGCGGACTCTCCGGGGAGACCTATATGGTCAGCGCCGTGTCCGGCTCGGTGAATTTAGAGTCCATCTCGGTGGAAAGCCTTGACGCGGGGACGGTGTCGGGCAGCATCGATCTTGCGGGGATCTCCGCCGAGAAGCTCAACGCCCACTCTGTCTCCGGCAGCAATCACTGCAATGGCTTCGACTCGGAAAAAGCCCTGATCAGCACTGTTTCCGGCTCCCTTAAGGCCCACGGCAACGCGGAGAAGTTCAAGATAAACACGGTGTCGGGCACGGCGAGCCTGAGTGTGGACCAGTGCCCGGTGAAGGCCGAGATGAGCTCTGTGAGCGGGTCGCTGAAGATATACCTGCCGGAGAACTCTGGGTTCACGGCGGACTACAGCTCCACCTCGGGGAGCTTTGGGTGTGACTTTGACGTGAGCGTCAAGGCCGACGGCAAGCGCAAGAAGAGCGGCCGGGCCACCTATGGAAACGGCGAGTGCAAGATCGACCTGCACACCACCTCCGGCAGCATGAGCGTACTCAGGAGCGAATAAGTTTCTGCTAATATAAAAGAGAGCGTCCCACCTTGCGGTGGGGCGCTCAAATTCTTACCGATCCAGCGGGTCTTACGCCGGCGATGGGTTTGTGGGCGAGAAGCCCCCAAGACCTTCAATACGTCCCCTCAGTGGAAAACGTAATATCCGCGCTCTCTTTGCGTCTTGAAGAAGCCCTGCGCTTACCCAGCTCCCGCTCAAACAAATCCTCGTCAAAGGGGATCTCCACCGGCTTATGAAGCCACCCGGACAGGTGCATGGCATTTGAGAGCGTCAGCCCCCTTATCCCCTCGCGCCCGTCGGCCACAAGAGGCTCCCCCCGCAGGATATTGGCGGCAAAGGCATTGAGCACCCCCACATGCTGCGGGTTCTCGCCGTCCGTCTCAACAATAATCTTCTCCGTCTCAGGCTTCGCAAAGCCCTCCTTGGACGTGCGGCAGAACTCCCGCTCGTCCTCCCCCAGCTTCCAGAAGGTGAGCACATCCTCCTCGCACACCAGCTTGCCCCTTGTGCCGGTCAGTTCGAACCTGTTGGTCCCGGGCGCGTCCCCAGTGGTGGTGACAAAGACCCCAGTGGCCCCGCCCTCAAACTCAAGGTAGGCGGTCACATCGTCCTCCACCTCTATATCGTGCCACTTGCCCTCGTGGCAGAAAGCCTGTACCTTAACAGGCAGGCCGCATATCCACTGTAATAAGTCCAGCTGGTGGGGGCACTGGTTCAAAAGCACCCCGCCCCCCTCTCCGGCCCAGGTAGCCCGCCAGTCCCCGGAGTCGTAGTATATCTGGGTGCGGTACCAGTCGGTGATGATCCAGTTGACCCGCTTCAAGTCCCCCAGCTCGCCATTTGCCACCATCTCGTGCATTTTGCGGTACACGCAGTTGGTCCGCTGGTTGAACATCATGCCGAAGGCCTTACCGGCCCTGTCAGCCGCCGCGTTCATCTCCTTCACGGCGTTGGTATACACCCCCGCAGGCTTCTCGCAGAGGACGTGCAGCCCCTTCTCAAAGGCCAGCTTTGCAAGCACCGGGTGCTGGTAGTGGGGCGCTGCTATGAGCACCGCGTCGCAAAGGCCGCTGTCTATCAGCTCCGAGCCCTCCTCAAAAACCGGCACTCCGGGCAGCTTCTCCCTGGCCCAGTCCCGCCGGGACTCCCTTCTGTCGGCTACTGCCGCAAGGGCGATCTCGGGGGTCCTGCCCCCCAGCACGTTCAGGGAGTGGGATGAGCCCATATTGCCGATACCGATGATGCCTAGCTTTACCATAAGATTACCTCCTGATAATAATATATTATATCAAGCCTGTCAGCCAGCAGAGGGCTTTCTGTCCCCCGGGCAGCTGGGCTTTAAGCTTTGCCCTGAGCCTTTCCGAGGCCCCTATGAGCTCGCCCAGCTCCTCGGGGCTCAGCATATGGGCCGAGTACCGGGCCTTCTCCGCCAGCTCCTTCCATCTCTCAGGGGGCTCCTCCCGCTGTCCGCAGAGGATTTCCTTCTCATACAGCTTCAAAAGGTAGGCATAGGCCCGCAGCCCCGCCGCGTTCCTGTCCCTTTGCCCCAGGTCCCGCTCCCGCTTCTTCACCCTGAGTACCCGCTGGATCAGGACTGCCCCTATAATACCGGCGGCTGCCGCTATGCACCACAGAATATTGACCAGGGGGGAGCCCCCGCCCTTACCGTTACTGCCGCTCCCCGCCGGGCTATCCCCGGCACTGGGGCTGGGCTCCGCCGAGGCCCTTGGCCTTGGGGTGGGGGAGGCGAGCTCCTCGTCGATAAGGGGGTCCCTCCTTGGGGGCAGGGTGGGCCGCTCCTCAAGGGGCTTGGGGGTGGGGATGATCTCCCGGGCGTTCTCGGGTACGGTGGCGTTGTAAAAGGCCGCGGGGTTATTCTCGTCCGCCGGGGTCACCTCCACCGGCACCCAGCCCGTGCCCCCGCTGTACACCTCCACCCAGGCGTGGGCGTTATAGTCCGGTATATCCACCCAGCCGCTCTCCCCCGAGGGCACCACGTACCCCTCGGCATACCTTGCCGGGTACCCCGCCGCCCGCAGGAGCAGCACCGCCGCGCTTGCAAAGTGGACGCAGTAGCCCTCGTGGGACTCCGAGAGGAAAAACTCCACAAAGTCCCTGCCCCCCGGGACCGAAGGCGGCTCCAGGGTGTATCTGAAATAGTCCTGGAAGCACATGGCTATATACGCCGCGTAGCACTCCGCGCCGTCTCTCAGACGGAAATCCCCGGAGTCAAGGCGGTCGTTGGGGTCCAGGTTATAGGCATTCTTAAAGTCCTCAAGGAACCCCTCCAGCTCCTCCGGCACCTGGGTATAGTGCTCATAGACAAACCTATTGTACGCCTCTATGTCCCGCAGAAATTCCCGCTCATTTTTTTCAAGGCCCTCCCAGGCCTCAAACTCCGGCACCTCCCAGAGGTCCGCGGGCCAGCCGGACCCGCCGATATTTGCCTGGCCGTTTATGCTGTCGAAAAGGTCCATGATATCGTCCCCCACCGGGGTGTAGCCGTCCAGGAACAGCATACGCGAGCCGTACTCAAACACCGGGATCTCGTACTCGCTCCCGCCGGTGTTCCCCAGACGGGCCGCGCCCAGATTGCCGATATTTGTGGCCCCATAGTTTTTACAGGCAAGATAGGACACCACCCGGCTGAAATAGTTGTACCCCCCGCTCATCGCTTCCCCGAAGAGCTCATACTCCCTGGTGCCGTTTATAAAGTTACCGGACTTGGCGTAGCCGTCGTCCACAAGCTCGATATTATATTCCGAGAGCTCCCCGGGGCCGCTTTTCAGGCTCGCCGGGATGTACACGCACCTGGGATTGGCCCCCAGGTTCTGCACGCTGAGCCTATAGCAGTTCCGCTTGTCCCGCCCTATGGAGAAGAGCTCGTGCTTATACCTTGATATCTGGTTCTGGGCCGTGAGCTCCAGCCCGGAAAGCTCCTCGCGCCCCTTAGCATCCATCCGCTCCCAGCTGTCCCCGGTGTAGACCGTGCCCACAAAGCTCTTGAGGTACTCCTTGTCGGCGTTTGAGGCGCGGACGCCGCTTGTGTCGGTCAAGTTCTCATAATAGGTCTCGCCGTCCCTGCCCTGCCTTAGGAACTGCCCCACAGGCTCCGGGTCGTCCTGCCAGTCGAACTTCACCCGCAGCATGGTCTCCCCGGTGTAGTACCTTGTCCCAAGGCCATTCAGCTGTACCTCCTTATTATTGCTCCCCTGGCCCCCCTGGATATACCGAGAGGAGCCGAAGCCCTCCCTAAGTCCGGCGCGCAGGTCCTCCGCAAGCTTCGGGCGCTTATAGGTCTCGATAGGGGCAAATAGATACACCCCCCACATACTGAGCCCCACGATAACAGCCAGCAGCAGGGCCAGGGGCCTTGCCGCCCCCACTCCCGAGGCCCTGTAGCCCTTCTTTCTCCTCCGCCCGAAGGAGCCCTCGGGCCCGCCCAGGGTAGACGCCAGCAGCAGGAGCATACACCAGAAGAGCAGCAGGGCCCCGAAGGCCCAGCCCGCCGGGATAATGGAGAAGCTCATGGGCAGCACCAAAAGGATGCCCGTAAGGCCGAAGGGCCCCCTATTGTTCCTGCTCCTTATCCACATCCGGGACATGGCCCAGAAGAAGGGCAGGAGCAGCACGGATATAAAGCCGGTGCTCTCCCCCACGCCGTCTATCCCGGCCCTTGTGCCCGCCTGGTAGGGCAGGTACAGGCTTGGCATATCGTAGTTGAGCTTTGCGCCGTAGCCGTCAAGCATTGTGTTCCCTATGCGCACGGCCCCGTGGGCTATGGTGTCAAAGGCGAACACCAGCACTGCCAGCCATACCATCCACCCTATAAGGGACAGCCGCCAGCCGCGCTTATTGCCGTCAAGCTGCCGCCACACCGCAAAGGCGCAGGATATAACGCCCACGGCAATGAGCCTTCCCTGGTATACCTCTATGTTGAAGGCCGTCAGGAAGCTGCCCCAGCCCCCAATGCCTCCCAGCAGGATGATCAGCCCGTAGAATACCCCCCGGCCCCAGAGGGCCTCGTCCTGCAAGAGGAGCCTGGGCTTGTCAAGCTGCAGGCCGGCCTGTATCTCTTTGTCCATTACAGTACACCTCCTCGGCCCTAGATCTGTAGCCCCGCCAGGTCAGCGGCCAGGCTCCCCGGCTGCACCCGCACAGGGTGAATGTCCCCCCCGAGCCTGTCCCCCTGTGCAAGGGGCCTTGTATGTACCACCGTGGCCCTGGCCCAGGGGTACCGCTCCCCTATAAAGCCCATGGCGGCGGGCTCCGGCTCCGGGCAGATATATACGACCCTTGCTATGTCCCGGGGGGCCTCCGCGCCCTCTGCAATGAGCCCCGGGAACCGCCCCATGTCGCAGTGGCGGAGCACGGCCTCTAAAGCCGCCGCGCTGTCCTCCGGGCTGTCCACGTCTATGAACGCCAGCCCCTCCCCGCCGGAGAAGGCCACGGCGTACCCTGCCTCGCGCCTTGAAAGGCTGTGGCCCAGGGTAGCAAGGGTATCCATGAGCAGGTCCGCTTCAGGGCCGTCCCCGTTGAGGCTGATGATCAGCAGGGCCCGCTTTGCCACCGGCAGGCTGCCCTCCCGCACCAGCATGGCCCCGGTCTTGTCAAGGAGCTTCCAATCCACCCTGTTGGGCTTGTCCCCGGGCCTATAGTCCCGAAGGCCGAAGAACTCCGTGGGGTCCGGGCCCGGCCTTGTGAGGGAGTACCGCTCCCCGCCGGCGTCGGGGATGTTCCTGTCACTAAGGCCTATTGCCGTCTGAAAAATATTGGGCAGCACTACCACCTCGCAGTCCCTCCCCTCCCGAAGCCTTATAGGCAGGGAAAAAAGGCCCAGCAGGTCACAGACCCGGGCCTTGTCCAGCCTGCAGACCACCCTCCCGCAGGCGCGTGAGGTGAGCTTCTGCTCCACGGCCTGTGGCCTGCGCCCCTGGGAAAGCTCCAGGTCCTCGGCCTTCCTCTCCCCTGTGAGGGTGTTATGGATGGTGAGCCTCAGCCTTATCCTGCCCGATGGCAGGGGCCAGCGGCTCCCCGCGGCAACCTGTATGGGCACGGCGGCGGACTTTTGGGCCCTGCCCCCGCCCTCATGCCCCGGCATCCCTATCTCCGCCCAGGAGGTCAGCATACCGGGCAGGGACAAAATAAGGGACACCCCGGGCAGCGCCAGGGACAGCAGGAACACGTATAAGGAGTAGTAGCCGTTGAAGCAGATAAAGAAGGCTGTCGTACACAGCAGTATAAACAGGTATAGGATACGGTTCTTGAGCATATAAGCCCCCCGCTCAGCGCAGCAGCTTGGGTGCCGCCACCCTTGAGAGGGCCCCCTCCAGCACCGAGCGGGCGTCGCTGCCGGAGAGCCTTGCCTGGGGCTCCAGCGCCACCCTATGGCACAGCACGTCAAAGAACAGCAGGTGTATGTCCGCCGGCACTATATAGTCCCGCCCGCCCATCCAGGCCGAGGCCCGGCTGGCCCTTATCAGGGCCTGTCCAGCCCTGGGGCTGGCCCCAAGCTTCAGGGCCGGGTCCTCCCTGGTAGCCGTACACAGGTCCGCCACATACCTGTAGAGGTCGTCGGCCACGTGGACCGTCGCGGCCTCGGCCCTCATCTGAGCCACCTCATCAAGGGTGGCGGCGGGGCTGATATTCTCTAAAGGGCGACTCCCTTCAGTCTGCCGGAGTATGTCTATCTCCTGTTCGGCGGTCGGATAGCCGATGGAGAGCCGCAGCATGAATCGGTCGAGCTGGCTCTCTGGCAGGGGCTGGGTGCCGGCGGTGCCCAGTGGGTTCTGGGTCGCTATGACCGTATAGGGCTTCGGGAGCCTGTAGCTGGCCCCGTCCATTGTCACCTGGCCCTCCTCCATGGCCTCCAGAAGGGCGCTCTGGGTCTTGGCGCTGGTGCGGTTTATCTCGTCCGCCAGGAACATATGGCTCATGATGGGCCCGGGCCTGTACTCCAGCTTGCCCCCGTCCCGCCCGGGCACGGAGTAGCCCACCACGTCGCTGGGCATGGTCTCCGGGGTGAACTGCACCCTTGAGAACCTCATGCTCATGGCCTTTGAGAAAGCCAGGGCCATGGTGGTCTTGCCCACTCCGGGGTTGTCCTCCAGCAGTATATGGCCCCCCGCGATGATCGCCATCAAGGTCTTGCAGACCACTGTGTCCTTGCCCACAATGGCCTTGCGGACCTCGTTTATTATCCCCAGCGCCTTCGGCTGCGTCATTCCCCTCACGCCTTTCAAGAGTGATAAAAAATACACGTGCTAATAAAAATAGGGAAGCTTGCGCCTCCCCTACTTCCTTTTCGAGCTATCAAATTGGAGCGGACGACGAGGCTCGAACTCGCTACCTCCACCTTGGCAAGGTGGCGCTCTACCAGATGAGCTACGCCCGCGCTTATATTTTATATTATACACCCTTTCTGTCTGTTTGTCAATAGAGAAATAAAAAAATGTATGGCCCCCCCTGGGGGGTATGGGGGGTATTTGTCTTTTTCTTTTTCTTATTCTTTTTCTTTGTCTATATATGTGTCGCGTTTGTGGTTGCATTTGTTGTCTGTTTTTCAGACAGAAAACGCGACAGAAAGCGGGACTCAAAGGAGACTGAAAGGGCAACAAAAAAAGCCGGGCCCCAAACGGAGACCCGGCCCTTTTCACCTCTTCAGCTTACAGCTTCACAACATTCACAGCGCGAAGCTTTTCGCTGTTCTTGGGGTCGGGCTCGGTCTCAAAAGTAACCTTCTGGCCCTCCTCCAGGGTCTTGAAGCCATCGGCCTGGATGGCGGAGAAATGCACAAAGACGTCCTCGCCGCCCTCATCGTTGGAAATGAAGCCATAACCCTTCTCTGCGTTGAACCACTTGACTGTACCGTTCATAGTTGGCACCTCCATAGAAATGTTTCGTAATCCGAATGCTTCACGATCACCTGGGCCAGAGCCGCCCATAGAGCAAGCGCCAACGCACCTTCCATCGTACACCCCTGGCTAAGAAGAACTCACAGCTTGTGTAAATCATCAGACGCCCAATGACCTACAGAAACTGTGAGTACATTTTCGTGCTATCAGAATACAGGCAAAGTATACCACGCTTCGCAAGTTTTGTCAAGGGGATTTGAAACTTTTTAATTCCCCCTGCCCTATATCTTACCCTCTGCTTCCTCCGGGACCCTGCCGAAAACCTCGGCCACCGGCTCCCTCATCCAGAGCATTGGGGTCACGCGCAGCGAGTACCCGAAGCCCGGGTCGCAGAGCCAGTCCTGGGGCTCGCCCTTGGGCAGGCCGAAGGCGGCAAGTATAGACGTCATCACCCCCGCGTGTGTCACCAGCACCGCCGAGGCGCAGCCCCTTGCCATCATATTCTTCACCAGCAGCTGGAACCCTCCGCAGACCCTCTGGAAAAACACCTGGCCGCTCTCGCCGTTTGGCGGCGCTCCCCGGCCCATGAGCCACTCCCTAAAGCCCGGCTCATTTTTCAGCTCCTCTGCCGTCCTGTTCTCCCAGTCCCCGAAGTCGCACTCAGCCAGCTCCAGCACCACCTCCGGCTGTGCCTTTGGGTACAGTATTTTCAAAGTGTCCACGCAGGACACCGCGGGGCTGGCGCAGTACAGCTCCCCCTCCGGGTACCTGTACTCCCTCTTTAGCCCCGCCAGCTCCGACACCGCCCCCATTGGCAGCGGCGACTGGGCCCTGCCCACGTACCTACCCTCCAGCGTCCCCTGGGACGGCATGGCCCGCAGGATGTGTATGACATACGACTTCACAAAGCGTCCCCCTCTCCTTTTAGGGTATTATAGCGCAGTTGCGGCGGTTTGGCAAGCGGTCCTGCCGGGAAATAATTTAAAAGCCATAGACGGCATACAGAAAAATGACTATGGGCTTTATCAACCTCATAGTCATTCTCCTGATGGCCTTGATTAACGCAAAAAAGTAACTGTCCCCCGGCAAGGTTAGTGGTTATTTTTTCTGCTAGAATAAAACTGCAAATAATTTAATCAACCTGGGCCAGCCGTTCACCGGCGGGCTCCTCTTTTTCTGTCTCTATTATACCTCACGCATGGGGCCTTGTCAAGCCCTCACTCCTGCCCGGCCTTCTCGGTGATGGCTATAAATTCTCTTAGCTAACAGTAATTATCTGCTCCTTTTCATTATCTCCAACAGATACATCTCCATGCACCTGTTCAGCAATACAGGAATTGAAATTTTCACATAGCATATTCATAGCTTTCAAAAGTTTATAAGTATACACAAACGGCCCAACAATAATCAGAGACCCTAAGATGTTCCATAACCAAAAATCCGAAACAGACAGTGCATATAAAATTTGCCGTCTCTGAAGCTCATTGCCAATTCTTGCAGAAATGCGATGAAACCATACCAAGCAGCCTATGCCCAAAGTTATAGGTCCAACAAGAAAAACTAGTAAACAATAGTGCATTGTGTGTTTATCATCGTAATTGGAAGCAATCAAATTGATATCTTTAGAAATACTTGTCATCACAACTATTCCATAAATCCCAAAAGTAATCAAATTAAGTAAAATGAATTTTGCAAGACTTCTATTCGTTTTGAGCATAATAGGTGATTCCGACTTTTTTTCTCGGGTAATAGCTTTCTCTTTCCAGCCTCCTTGAAGATACATAACAGCCGTCAAAAGCGCCCCCACCACCCAGGATATGAGCAGGGAGAGGAACAGCGGGTCGGGGGTGCCGGAGCCCATTGCGCCGCCCTCGGGCCGGGTGAGGAACTCCAGGCCGTAGGCCACTGGCACCCGGACGATAACGGTGGTGATAACGGAGATCCACATTGGGGTCATGGTGTCGCCCGCGCCGCGCATCACGCCGGAGAGTATCTGGGTAACGCTCATGGCTATGTAGCCCAGGGCCAGGGTGTTCAGCATACGCTGGCCCAGGTCTATCACCTCGGGGGTATCGGTAAACATGAGCATAAGGTACTTGCCGAAAATGAGTATCAGCCCCACCAGCACCACCGAGACTGAGACGCCCATTATCATCCCGGACTTTGCGCCCTTCTCGGTGCGGTCCAGCCTGCCCGCGCCCATGTTCTGGCCCGTGTATGTAGTCATGGCGGAGCCGAAGGTGAAGTTGGGCATCATCGCGAAGCCGTCCACGCGCATTACAACAGTATTTGCCGCCAGCACCGCCGTGCCGAAGGAGTTCGTCAGGTTCTGCACGATTATCATTGCAAGGGAGAATATAGCCTGGGTGAGCCCGCTTGGCAGGCCCAGCTTGCACAGGCGCATTACAAATTCCTTTTTGGGCCAGAGGGTCCTGAGTGTAACGGTAAAGTGCTCCTTCATCCTCAGCAGGCGCACCATGCACATAGCGCCGGAAATAAGCTGGGAGATAATGGTGGCCCAGGCCGCCCCGGCCACGCCCATCCTGAAGCCCGCCACGAACCAGACGTCAAGGCCGATGTTCAGTATGCACGCCGTCAAAAGGAACACAAGGGGCATGATCGAGTCCCCAAGGCCCCGGAGCACGCCGGAGATCACATTGTAAAAGGCGCTGCCTATAAAGCCCAGGAACAGTATGAGCATATAGTCGCAGGCCATGTCGAATATGTCCCCCGGCGTGTCCAGCATCGACATGACCGGCCTTGTGATCACCGGCCCCAGTATCATCACGAAAACAGTACACGCAAGGGTGGCGGTTATGGTGGTGCCGATAGTCTGTGACAGGTTCTCCCGCTCCTTTGCCCCAAAATACTGGGACGCCATAACGCTCGCTCCAACCGCAACGCCCATAAACAGCACCAGCAAAAGGTTTATGACCGGCCCGCTGGCCCCGATAGCCGCAAGGGCGCTGTCCCCCACATAGTTGCCCACCACAATGGAGTCCACGGTGCTGTAGAGCTGCTGGGCCATATTGCCGATGAGCAGCGGCACGGAGAAGCGTATGAGGTTTTGCGTGGGGCTGCCCACAGTCATGTCCTGCGCCTGGAACAGCGAGGATAGCCTTCCTGCCATAAAATCATCCTTCCTTCACTTTTCTGATCCATTATCAGCTCATTATACCATAAAACTCCGGAAAAAGCTCTACCGCGTATTCGACAAAGTTAGGCTCCGAACTATCGGTGCGCCCTGGCTATAGTGCATAAATATAATTCGTTCAGATGAACAAACTTTATTTACTCATAGTGCATACTCTAAAACAGCAGGGCCAATAGGGCCTGGACAATGCCCCAATGAGTGGCTATATATCAAGATAGAAAAAAGAGGAGCCCGCCGGTGGACGGCTGGCCCAGGTTTATAGATTACTGTTTAAAAAAGTAACCGCTAACCTTGCCATGGGGCGGTTACTTTTTTGCGTCGATTAACGCCAAAGTGTTTCCCTTAAAGATTAAAGAATATACTCCCTCTGCACGTCGCATGGCTCCTTCTCCACGTGCCGGGGGTCCGGCTCCACAGCCTCCACGCAGCCCATGCTGATATAGAAGGCCTGGCTCTCCACCGCCGACATCGTGGAGATATAGAGCTTCCCGGCCCCAAGGCCCCTTGCGGACTCCGCGGCCCTAAAAAACAGCTCCCTGCCCATGCCCATCCTGCGGCAGTCCTGGGAGACGTGGAGCTCCTCGAGCACCGCGTACTGCCCCTCTGAGCCTATCAGCCTGCCGTCAACGCTGGCAAAGCCCTTGAGCCTGCCCTCCCGGAAGGCCCCCCACACAGCGCCGCCGCTGTCGAGCACGTCCCTTAGCTGGCCCAGCACCCGCCGGTAGTCCCCGGCGTCCCAGTCGTCCACGAACTCTATGTCCTTTACCACCCACTGCCCGCCCGACCTCCGCCAGCACCTCTTCACCTCCTGACGGCGTATAAAGCCGGAAAAGAGCTCCGCTCCAAGCATTTCAGCACCGATCTCCCTATATTCTGTCATAAGCTCCCTCCTAAAGAAAGTAAGGCGGGAGGCTTCACAGCCCCCCGCCCGGATCTCGTCTTAGCTTTGGTCATAGCAAACGCACTTGAAGATCGGCAGATGCCGGTTTTCAAGCAGGGCGGCGCGCACGCCCCCCACCGCCGGGTCCAAAAGAGGCTCTCCCGCTTTTGGGCCGCGTAGCCTTATGCGCCTGTCACAAGGGTGATGATCCTCAGCGCGAACAGCCCGAAGGAGACCCACATGACCGGGTGGATGTCCTTCACCTTGGCAGTGCAGACCTTCAGCACCACCCAGGCGATGATGCCGAACATGATGCCGTTGGCGATGGAGTAGGTAAAGGGCATCATGACAAGGGCCAGGAACCCGCCCACAACGTCGGCGATATCGCCCTCAAACTTCATCTTCAGCACAGACTTCATCATCAAAAGGCCCACAAACAGCAGGGCCGGGGTGGTGGCAAAGCTGGGGATCGCAAGGAAGACGGGGGAAAGGAACAGGGCCAGCACGAACATCACGGCGGTGGAGATGGCGGTAAGGCCGGTGCGCCCCCCCTCGGCCACGCCCGCGGTGGACTCAACATAGCTGGTGACAGTGGAGGTGCCCAGCACAGCGCCCGCCACGGTGCCCACAGCGTCGCTCATAAGGGCGGGGCCCGCGTTGGGCAGCTCGCCCTTTTCGTTTAAGAGGCCTCCCTGGTCAGCCACGCCTATAAGGGTGCCCACAGTGTCGAACAGGTCCACGAACAGGAAGGCGAATACTATGGCCGCAAAGCTCACAAAGTGTTCCGCCACGAACCCGAAGTCGAACTTAAAGAAGGTGGGGGCCAGGGAGGGGGGCAGGATGCCGCTGCTGAAGTTGGGTATCAGGGAGTACAGCCCGGCGTCGGGGTCCACTGCGTACCAGCCGCAGAGCTCCGCGATAATGCCCAGCAACCATGTGCCAAGGATACCCCACAGTATTGCGCCCTTTATCCTGAAGTGCCACATGATGCCGATGAGGATAAGCCCCACAAAGGCCAGCACCACCTGGGGCGTGCCAATGCTTCCAAGGGCCACCAAAGTGGAGGGGTCGGCGGACACAATGCCCGCGCCCTTGAGCCCCACGATGGAGATAAACAGGCCGATGCCCGCGGAGATGCCGTACTTGAGGTTTGCGGGCACGGAGTTCACCAGGGTCTCCCTAAACTTGAAGATGGAGAGAATGACGAAGATAATGCCCTCGATCAGTATGGCGGTCAGGGCCACCTTCCAGGGGTCGGTTATGCCCATCTCCGACACCATTGGCACCACGGTGAAGGCAAAGTAGGCGTTAAGGCCCATGCCTGAGGCCAGGGCCACAGGGTAGTTTGCAAACACGCCCATGATAACGGTCGCGATAGCCGCTGAAACCGCGGTGGCGGTGAAAACAGCCCCCTGGTCCATCCCGGCGGCAGCCAGCATACTGGGGTTCACAGCCAGTATGTAGGCCATGGACAGGAACGTGGTGATGCCGGCGATCACCTCGGTCTTCACGTCGGCGCCGTGCTCCCGGAGCTTAAAATGTGCGAGAAGCTTTTCCAAAATAAACATCCTCCTCTGAATTGGTAGGTGATTCCTGAAAATAAATTTCAGAAAAATAATTGAACACTCCATTAGTATAACTGGTAATTCAAAGAAAAGCAACTGTTTTGTTACAAATTATTCATATTTTTACATTATCCTCTTGATATCAAAGGCTTCCTGTGATATAATGTCAGAAATTTTTTTCAGGGAGGTACACAGATGGCCATAAAGCTCTACCCCACCCCCGGGGATCTTCTTCGGGACAACAGCGCGTTTTTTGAAAAGCACGAGGTGCAGGCCCAGCTGAACCTGGGCAACGCCGCCGCCCATATGGACGAGCCCTGTACCCCCGCCCTGCTCTTTGGCAGGGTGGAGCTCAGCGGCAAGCCGGTCCTGCTCTTCGGCAACACCCTGCCCTGGCGCCTCTGCCTAAATGCCGCCCCGGGCGCTGCGGGTATAGACAAAGCTATAACAGAGCTTGCCGGGTGCCTTCATGAGAATAGTATAGAGATAACCGGCGTCACCGGCCGCGACTCTCTCTGCCGGGCGTTTATGAAAGCCTATGGCGGAGAGTTCCGGCTGCGTGAAGCCTTGGACATTATGGTGCTGGAGACCCTCATAGAGCCCCCGCCCTGCCCCGGCACGGTCCAAAAAGCCGCCATGCCGGACCTGGACCTCATAGTGGACTGGAAATGCGCCCTTATCCGCGAGGCCATAGGAGAGGAGCCTGTGCCGGAGCAGCTCAGGGAGACCACCCTCGACCAGCTAAAGCGCTCCGTCGTCTGGCTCATGCGGGACCCCTCCGGCGAACCTGTCTCCATGGCTGACTCGGGCAGGATGCTGGAGCGCGGGGCTTGTGTCTCCGGCGTGTACACCCCGCCCCAGCACCGGGGCAATGGATACTGTAAGGTTACTGTCGCCGCGCTATGCAGGGAGCTCCTTGCCTGCGGCAAGTCGTATGTGACCCTCTTTGTTGATAAGAAAAACCCGATCTCTGACCGGGTCTACCGGAAGATCGGGTTTGACATTCTTGAGGATTCGAGTGATTATAGATTGGTGTGACTTTCGCGTCGCTTCGCTCGCGCCAAGGTCTTGGGGCTCCTCGCCCCAAACCCCCGCCAGCGTAAGGCCCGCTGGACCGGCCCCGTTACTCCGCCTTTCCCAGCTCCCGCGTCAGCCAGGCGTCCGCTATGTCCAGAGCCAGATACAATCCATCTTTTTCGCTGGACTTCACTATCTGCTTGCGGTTGCGTATCTCCGGGTCAGTGCTCATAAGCTGCACCGACACCCTGTCCGCCACCTGCAGGCCCTGCACTTCCTTTTTGGACTTCACGTCCAGCTTCACCACGTACTTATCCCTCATGCTCCCATAGTAAAGCGTGTCCCCGCTGCGCACCAGCGGCCTTCCCTTATAGCTGGGGAATCTGCTCTTTGCCTTGGGGGCGCTTTTTTTCTCTTTACTGCCGCCCTTCTTTTCGCTCATGACTCCGCCTCCGTTTCTGTATATTTAGCTCACTCGCCCAGATATGACCGCACCATCGCTTTCAAAAGCTCATCCCGGTCTATACGCCGGATAAGGCTCCTGGCGTTGTTATGGGTGGTGATATAGGTCGGGTCCTCTGAGAGAAGGTACCCCACCAGCTGGCTTATGGGGTTATACCCCTTCTCCTTCAAAGCGTCATAGACCGTCAGAAGTATGCGCTTCATATCGGCCTCCCGCACCTCGTCCAGGGAGAATGTTATAGTGCTGTGGTCCTCAGGCATAGTGTGGCACCTCCGTATCAGGTCAAGTTTTAGTAAGTCGGTAGTATATTATAGCAGTTTCCCCGCTAAAAATCAAGTCCTTTAATGGGCCCCCTAGCTTCTCAGCACAGCGCCCCCGGCGCTCAGCCTCTCGATTATGCCGTCGACTACGGGCTGTACCTCCTCCTTGGAGAGGGTCTTCTCCCCCGAGGAGAAGCTGAACCGCAGCGTCAGGCTCCTGCGCCCGGCCTGCTCGAAGGAGTCGATAAGGCCCACCCCCGCAAGGTGCCCGGCGCCCTTCCAGGCGGGCTCCATATCGGCAAACCTCATGCCCTCAGGCAGCACCACCGAGAGGTCTATGTCTATCCCGGGGAACCGGCTGGGCTCCCTATAGCTGAGCTCTCCCTCGGGGAGCCCCGCAAACGCGTCCATGTCAAGCTCCCCGCAGACCACCGCCGCCTTCCGGTCGATGCTCCTGAGCACAGAGGGCACCAGGGTGCATATCCAGCCAAGGGCCGTGCCCTCCGCCATGACAACAGCCGTATTCCTTGGGTGCTGCCACTTGAATTCGGGCTGGCGGTTGGCAAGCTCCAGCTCCACCCGCTTCACGCTCCTGCCAAGGGACTTGATGATCCCCGCAAGCTTCAGGTACAGCTCCTTCTCCCCCAACGCCCTGCTGAAAAGGGCTATTCCAAGCTTCTTGCGCTCGTCGGCAAGGCCGTCCTCTTTCCTCACGCCCTCTGCCACGCGGCCTATCTCAAACACGCCGAACTGGGCCCCGAAGGCCCTGTTCTCCCCCAGCACCGACAGGAGCGTCGGCCCCATGCTCCGGCGTATCACCTCGTGGTCCGGGGTCTGGGCGTTTATCAGCCTTATATTCTCCTCGGGCTCGATATTCAGCGCCCGGCACTTTTTAACGTCCTGCCAGATATAGGAGTGTACCTCGTGGAGCTGGTAGGTCTGCACAAGTATATCCTTCACAAAGTTGTCGGCCTTGGCCCCCGCGCTCCTTCTCCTGGGGTACAGCGGGCTCATGGTGGTGGCTATGTCGAAGTTGTCATAGCCGTATATCCTCGTTATCTCCTCGATGATATCGGCCTTGATAGTCACGTCCTTAGTGGCCCTCCAGCTTGGCACGCCAACTGTGAACCTGTCCCCCTCCTGCCTCGGCTCAAAGCCCAGGGAGCTAAGGGTGCCCATTATCCTCTCGTCCTCTATCTCTATGCCGGTGTACCTGTCTACATACGCCTTGTCAAAGGCCAGCTCGACCCTTGGGTAGCGCTTTACATACACGTCCGTGAGCCTTGAGGCCGCCTGCGCCTGGGGGTCGATGTCCAGCAGCAGCTTCATGAACCTGCCTATAGCCGGGACGGTCATCTCCGGGTCCAGGGTCTTCTCATAGCGCATGGACGCGTCCGTGCGAAGGCCCAGGCGTGTGGAGGACTTGCGCACCGAGGCCCCGTCGAAGTTGGCCGACTCCAAGAGCAGGCTGTCCGTGTCCTCCCCGATCTCCGAGTCAAGGCCGCCCATAATGCCCGCTATGGCAACAGGGATATCCTCACCGCCGGACCTTGTGCATATCATTAAAGTATTCTCGTCTACCCTGCGCTCCGTGCCGTCCAGGGTGGTGAAGGTGAATGGCGAGTCGAAGCGCCTCACCCTTATGCTGTCCACCTTGGCGCAGTCAAAGGCGTGCATGGGCTGGCCCATCTCAAGCATAAGGTAGTTGGTAAGGTCAGCCAGAAGGTTGATGGCCCTGCTCCCGCAGTAGAAAAGCCTTATGCGCATATCAACAGGGCTTACCTTCCTGGTGATATTTCGCACCTTCAGGCCGCTGTACCTATAGCAGAGCTCCTTATCCTGCACGTCTATGTCAATGGGCTCAAGGCTCGCAAACTGCTCCAAGGACACCGTCTCAAGGGGCCTGAGCTCCCTGCCCGAGAGAGCCGCGAACTCCCTTGCTATGCCGTAATGCCCCCACAGGTCCGGCCTGTTCGTAAGGGACTTATTGTCCACCTCGAACACCGTGTCTATAATGCCGTAGAGCTCCGTCACGTCCCGGCCCACCGGGGTATCGTCGGGCAGCTCCATGAGCCCGGAGTGGTCGGCGGATATCCCAAGCTCCTTTTCAGAGCAGCACATGCCGTGGCTCTCGTATCCCGCAAGCCTCGCCATACCTATCTCCTGGCCGCCTACCATGCCGCCCTCCTTCACAAAGGGCACTATGAGCCCCTCCCGCACGTTGGGCGCGCCGCAGACCACGTCGTATATCTTGTCCCCGCCGTCCACCTTTAAAAGGTGCAGCTTCTTTGAGTCCGGGTGGTTCTCGACAGTCAGTATCTTCCCGGCGACCACCCCCCGCAGGTCCCGGCCCATCTCATATATATCCTCCACCTCGGCGGTGGAGAGGGTGAAGCGCTGTATCAGGGCGGGTATGTCAAGGCCCCGAAGGTCCACGAAGTCGCCTATCCAGTTCATTGAGATCAGCATATTTTACCCCTCCTCTCACTCGTGCCGGAACTGGGCAAGGGCCTTTAAATTGCCGCTGTTCAAGTCCCGGATATCTTTAACGCCGTACTTCATCATCACAAGGCGGGTAAGCCCCAGCCCGAAGGCGAAGCCCGTGTACTCCTCAGGATCCACCCCGCCCATTTTCAGCACATTGGGGTGTATCATCCCGCAGGGGCAGAGCTCTACCCAGCCGGAGTGGTGGCAGGTGGAGCAGCCCTCGCCGCCGCAGATAAGGCAGCTTATATCAAGCTCGAAGCCCGGCTCCACAAAGGGGAAGAAGCCCGGGCGCAGGCGCACCTTCACGTCCCTCTGGAAGACCTCTGAGAGCATAGTCTTCATGAAATATATCAGGTTTGAAATAGAGATATTCTTGTCCACCATGATTCCCTCCATCTGGAAGAAGGTATTCTCATGGCTGGCGTCCGTGGCCTCGTTCCTAAAGCACCGCCCGGGGAATATGGCCCGGCAGGGTGCGCCGTATTTTTGCAGGATGAAGTTCTGGGCGGCGGAGGTATGGGTCTTTAAGAGCTGCCCGTTCTCAAGGTAGTAGGTGTCCTGCATATCCCTGGCTGGGTGGTCCTTGGGGACGTTCACCGCCTCGAAGCACTCGTAGTCCGTGACTATCTCCTTAAAATCCTCCACCACAAAGCCCATGGAGGTGAATATCTCCTCAAGCTGCCTTTGCACCACGGTTATAGGGTGGTAGGACCCCGGGTCCCCCTCTGCGGGCAGGGTCACGTCGTAGCGCTCGGCCCGCTCTATCTCCCGCTGCTCCTCGGCGGCCCTGATCTCCTCTATCCTCTCGGAAAGCCGCTGCTCAACGCCGCGCTTTAGCAGGTTCACATGCTGGCCCAGCTCCTTCTTCTGCTCTGCGCCCACGTCCTTAAGGCCCTTTAACAGCTCCGTCACCGACCCCTTTTTCCCAAGGTAGGCCACTCTCAGCTTTTCAACGGCCTCGCTGCTGCCTGCGGCCTTCAGCTCCTGCTCAAAGCTTTCCCGCAGCCCCTCTATCCTTTCCTTCATCTTAAAACGTCCTTTCTAAGCCTTCGTTTACTATATACACGCAAAAACCGCGTTCCTCAGTATTATACCACTTTATTACAGCAGTTTCAAGATATTTTCTCGCCGTCCTTGAAATGCACACTGTATATAGTATATCCGTTTGGACGAACTGTATCAGGTGTGTAAACGGGGCTCCCGCATCGTCTGATCGGGAGCCACATCTCTGCCGGCTGGCGGCGGCGCGCCAACGACCCTATAGTCTTTCTGCAACGGCTCCCTTACGGCATCCCTACGCTTCGCCGGATCTAACAGCGAGCGGCATAAACGGCGGAGGAGGACCGCCGGGGCCATAAGCCAAGCGGTCAGAGCGGCACGTGGCAGCAGCCCAAAAGTCTTGCCGGAGCTCGGCAGGGGGCGTGTTTACTCTACGTTTACCTTTATCACGGTATTTTTAGGGGCATACCCGCTTATTGGCAGCTCCCAGACAGTGTCCCCGCCGTCCTCTGAGACCAGCTCAAATCCAAACTCCTTATAAAAGTCCTTCACCATGCCGTTTTTTGGGGTCTTATAGTAGTACCCCCTGAGCCTCCTGGCCCCGGCCTTCTCCGCCGCCCGGACGAGCCAGTCCAGCATGGCGTGCTCCATGTTCCGCTTTAGCACCCGGCAGCTCATGAGCCAGAGCTCTATGTGGAGCAGCTCGCCGTCCATGCGGCCCATCACCACGGAGATGACCCCGTTGTCGCCAAACTTGTCGGTGAGCTTGCCGTAGAGGGTAATGATATCAGGGTCCTGGGAGGCGGCCTGCATCTGGGACTCGGTGAAGCGGCGGGTGGTGAGGTTGAACTGGTTCGACTTGTTTGTGAGCTGGGCTATGCGGGAGATGTACACCGGCTCAAAGGGGCGTATCAGGGCGTGCATATCAAGGGAGAGCAGGTAGTCCTCATAGCTCGCAAAGCTCTTCTGAAGCTTTGCACGCTGGGCGTTTGCCCTGTACATCTCATTGCGGGAGAGGTCGTCCCTGGAGAGCTTTGTGGCCTCGAAGAAGCCGCAGCGGTCTATGGCGGTGATATAGTGCTCGGGGGCGTCCATCAAGGGGGCGCAGACCCCGGGCATCTGCCCGGTGACTATGGCGCGCTCGGCGGGGTTGTCGTCGATGAAGACCATGCTCTCGGGCAGGATGTTCAGCTCCCCGGCGATCTCGGAAAAGTTCAGGTCCTTGGGCTCCCAGTTGGCCTTGATGGAGATAAAGTCCTGGGGGCGCAGGGTGCCCTCGGGGTGGCTGAGCCCGGCGATCGCGTTCTCCTCGTCGTTTTTTGAGTCCACATTGAGCATTATGCCGTAGCCCTGGAGCTCCTTCAAATAGGCCTGGAACTCGCTGTATACCTGGCCCATGGAGGTCTCGTGGCCTATCTCTATGCCGTCCACGCCGTCGTCGCCCACTATGCCGCCCCAGAGGGTGTTGTCCAGGTCCAGCACCAGGGACTTCTTGTTTTTGCCGTATATGGACTTGATCATACAGGCCACGCTGTATGAGAGGGCGGGGACCGCGTCTAAGTTCAGGCAGTATTTATACATATGCCAGTAAAAGGGGTCGGTCCACTTTAAAAGGCCGTAGTCGGCGCAAAGATAGCTGATATCGTTGATATAGAAATCCTGGTGGGAGGAGGCGTACTCGTAGAGCTTCATATTGAGCCTTGTGACAAAGTTCGTGTGGCCCCTATAGTCCCAGGCGTCCCGGTTGCCAAGGAGCCTGTAGAACGGCGGCTCGAAGTTGTTCTGTATCACCGGGCAGCGGTAGGTACCGGCTAAATGCTCCCACATGGCTTCAAGGCGGGAGAACTGGGCATGAAGGAGCTCCGAGACGAGCTCCGGGCTGTCCGAGGGGGCGGGGAAGGCGGTGATGTTCCGGCGGGAGGTATGGATATAGATAAGGTCCGGTGAGAAGTCCCGAAGGGCCTCGCCGAACATGGCGTCCTCGTAGTAGAGCCCGAACTCGGACTCGTAGAACTCCGGCTCTATGCCGAAGTCCAGGAGGAAAAGCTCTAAAACAGAGATTATGTCGTGGGTGGTCGAGCCGCCCAGCACGGCTATTTTCTTTTTTATGCGGGGCTCCCCGGAGGAGAGGAGCTCCCGGCGGATGGCCCTGCGCTTTTTCAGTATGGCCTGGGGGTCGAACGGATAGCTTAGCAGCGTGTGCATACTGGTCTCCCTTCTTAGATCATAAATTGTAAGCTGTCTGCCTAAATTATATCAGTATAAAGGGTCCATTGCAAGGGCGGCGGTAAATGTCAAGTGGTCTATGCGAGGAAACCATAAAATATTTTACGAGGGGAGCCGGAGGGCCCCGCTTTACCGTGATGGCGTTGAAGCTGCTGTCCCTGCGGATATCTCTGCTGTAAAGGCCGCCTTAACAGCAGCCGTTCCAGTCAGATCAACATACCGATCAAAAGTGGTATCGGATGTTGGCGTCACCCCGGGACAGCGCATCCATTCGACCGATCACCTCACGCCGCGCCTCCTATTAAAACGAATTGCTCTCTCCGCGACGTTTGCAGATCCCTTACAGATCTCCCTTTCGCAATTTCAAGATCACGTCAGCTTGCTTTGCAAGCTCATTGGAGTGCGTAACGATAACCACGCATTTATTCA
>CANPBX010000007.1 GCA_947572385.1 uncultured Clostridia bacterium | reverse complement strand
CCTAAGCTTATCTAGGCCCTCCTCCAGGGTGGCTATCCTGTAGTGGGTCTTCGCCAGCTCCTCATAGTCAACGGTGGCGCTGCCCGGGTCTGAGAGGTCCTGTTCCCTTGAGCGCTCCTTATAAAGGCTCAGCTCCATCGCGTCGTACTCTTCAAGGCGCTTATTTCTGAGGGCCGCGCAGGCACAGGCCTCGTCCAGCAGGTCTATGGCCTTGTCTGGCAGATACCTGTCGTTGATGTACCGCTCGGAGAGCACCACTATCCGCCGGGCTATATAGTCGGAAACCGTCACCCTATGGTAGTTTTCATAGTATTTCTTGATTCCAAGTATTACATTGACCGCATCGTCTATGGAAGGCTCTGTCACCGTGACCGGCTGGAAGCGCCGCTCCAGTGCCGCATCCTTCTCGATGTACTTTCTGTATTCATTGAAGGTGGTGGCCCCTATAACCTGTATCTCTCCCCGGGAGAGTGCTGGCTTCAGTATATTGGCGGCGTTCATGCTCCCCTCGGCGTCGCCGGTGCCCACAAGGTTATGGACCTCGTCGATAAAGAGTATCACATTCCCGTCAGCCTTCACCTCGTCCACAAGGCCCTTTATCCTGCTCTCAAACTGCCCTCTGAACTGTGTGCCCGCTACCAGGGCCGTCAAATCCAGAAGCTGTATCTCCTTGTCCCTGAGCTTTGCGGGCACCTTTCCCTCTGCTATGCGCAGAGCCAGGCCCTCCGCAACAGCTGTCTTGCCCACGCCGGGCTCCCCTATAAGACAGGGGTTATTCTTTGTGCGGCGGGAGAGTATCTGTATTATCCGCTCTATCTCCTTCTCCCGACCCACTATATTGTCCAGCTCGCCCTTTCTGGCCCGCCCTGTCAAATCCGTGCAGTAGTTCTGTATATGCTTGCGCTTCTTCTTATGCACGCTCTCCTTCTTATCCCGCACCTGCCCATAGCCGCTGCCATGTGCGGGCCGTCCCAGCAGCATATCTGCCGGAAGTGTTGCCGCGCCTCCCGGAGAGAAATCGTCCTCATCCTCCTCCAGTTCCTCGCCGGCCTCCGCCGCGTCCATGCGCATCATCTGGGCCATCTGCTCGGTAGCCTCCTGGAACTCCTCGTCGGTTATACCTGTCTGCTGCTTGAGTGTGTTCATCATATTGTCCATTATATCGTTCACCGGCTTAATGCCCAGCTCCTTGGCGCAGACGAAGCAGTAGCCCCTTATGTCCTTGCCGTCGGCGGACTGGGACACAAACACCGTTGCCGGCCTCTTATGGCATCTTGTACATAGCATCATCATCTATGATCCTCCCCCCTCTTTGGACTTGGTCGGTCCTGTTCACCGCAGTATTATATCACGAAACCCCGGGGATTTCATTAACAAGCTTTTAACTTTTACGCCCGGGGTTAATTCTTTCCAGGAATTTTAAGCTTTTCCGGCGAAAAGGGGCTGCATGCGCCCTTCTCTAACCAGTGTAGAGACCTCCCTGATCTCCTTCGCAGCTTCACAGGCCTCGGCGCGGCTGTCGATCACCCTATGCCGCCCAAAGTCCATGCCCTGCTCCGTGAACATCTCATACATACCCTCAAGGTCGCTGTCGTTGCGTTCGTAGTCCTCGGGCCATGCGCTCACAAAAACTATTCTCTCCCGCTCTGCCAGCGCGTTCTTTGATTTTTCTGCGATCTCAAAAGGAAAGTGGTGGCTCGGAAAGCCGCTGAAAAATCCCAGCATTCTCTGCCGCATACTATTTCTCCCCCTTTTCCTCCGGCTCCCTTAGTATAGCCAGGAATATCTGAAAATACTTCACAGCGGCATAGGCCATCATAATGCCTGTGAGCCCCAGCATCACAAAGGCCGCTATATTCTGCTTATCCGGCCCCATTATCCCAAGACCGTCCAACAGCACTATTGCGGAAACCGACATATAGAACATCACCGTGGCCACCTTGCCGTACCACTTTGCCGCACAGGGACGCTTATGCTTTTTCAGGAGCACTACGGCGCAGCTGAGCATTAAAAGCTCCTTCAGTATAAACAGCAGCAGCAATGGACGTATGGACGGAAACCGGATGGCTATGCACAGGGCCACCACGCCCTGGGTCAGCTTGTCGGCAAAGGGGTCCAGCATTTTGCCAAGGTCTGTTATCTGGTTGAAGCGCCGGGCTATAATGCCGTCCAGCATATCCGTAACGCCGGATATCACCAGCGTTATCACCGCCGCAGGCAAGTTTCCATTAAGATAAAAGGCGGCAAATACAGGCGCCAGCAGTATGCGCAGGACCGACATCCCGTTCGGCACTGTTATAACACGGCTTGCGTTTGCTCTATTTTGGGGCATTGACTGTCCCCTTTCTCTTCTGTCTCTTCTGTCTTTTCCCAAGTTTTTACTCATTGTCCCGGTTTTATCCAATTCCTGTCTCCTTTTCCCCGCTTACTGGAACATGCCCCTTAGAGGGTTCATGTTTACAAGCACTCCTGTGAGCAGCGAGCCGTCCAGCGCCTCCTGCACCTGCTGCTGGGCCCCGGAGTCCAACATTGGCATGAACACCATAACTCCGGCTACAACTACCCATACGCTCACCATGGCCAATAGGAAGCCGAATACGCCGCCCAACAAGCCGTCCACTTCCTTTAATATCGGCAGGCGCAGAATATCTCCCACCAGCGCCGCCAGAAGCCTTACAATAGTCATGAACAGGAAGAACAGGACGATCACTGCCAGCACCTTCAGGAAGTTTACAAATACCGGGGAGAGGTAGTCTACCACCATGCCCGCCGCGCCGCTGGTCTGGCTGTTTATGGCGTGGCTCACGGTTTCCAGTGTGACCCCTGCTTCCTCCAGGGCGCGCACCAGAAAGTCCGGCAGGGAAGCCAGGACCTGGCTCGCGGCTGCCGCGGCGTTGTCTGCGCCTAGTGTTTGCAGGGAGGAGTTGATTTTTTCTACCATCGCCCCCCGGAACATGGTGTCAAACAGCCACTGGGCCAGGACGCCGCCCAAGGCTGAGGCTAAGAGCGCGGCGATCATTGAGCCCAGAAAGCGTACTACCGAGTAGATGAAGCCGCGCCTTACGCCTATAAGCACGCATAGCAGGCAGATAAGTAAGATCATTCCGTCTAAAATGTAGCCCATGATACTCTCCTTTTTCCTTTTGGGTACTTGTCGGTTTTGATATTATAGCACAAGTTATGGTTTTTCTCAAGTGTAAGACCCTTACAGTTATCTTTCATTATTGAGCGCTGCGCGCCTTAGCTTATCTCTGCTGTGCGTATCTCACTTACGCCAAGTATGTAGGCCCGGCGTTCGCTGCCAAGGGCTATGCCATTGGCATCCTCTCCTGCCTCCGTGCGCCCGAGCTCCATTCCGGTGATATAGTCCAGGAATACGGCCTTTCCTCCCATCAGCACCCCGACTGTCCCGCCGGACGTGGATATGGCCTCGACCCTTGCCTCCATTTCGACCCTCACCGGGTTCTTTTCCCCTATCTTTTCGCCCCCGTTGAACACCAGCAGCGTGCTTGTCCCGCCGTGCTCATATGCGGACACAGACAGAAACGCCCGCCCCGAGCTCAGGCTGAACGCTGTGAGCTGCCGCCCCTGGTAATCGTACTCCGAAAATTCATAGCTTCCGGACAGCCCGCATACCAGCGCCGCGTCCCCGACACCGTATATTGAGCCGTTTTCCGCCCAGTACGCCCCAAAAAGGAAGTTTTCCCTGGTCTCATACTCCGCGACCGGCTCCTCTTGGTTAAAGTCAAAGATACTGAGCTTTGAGACCATCTCCCCCTTTTCGCTGCGCACGGTGCATACTGCACCGTACGTCCCGTCGTAATTCATGGCTATTGCCGTGATATAATCGTTGGAGAACGGGTATTCATACTGCAGGCTGCCGTCGGCCATATAGACCTCCAGCTTGGAGGCTCCGTAGCTGCTCTCCAGCCCCAGGGCAAACCTTCCGCCCGGGCAGATCCCCCCGGCAAGTATATCCATCTCCGCCGCACCCTCCGCGACTATCCTGCCCCCGGACAGGGCCATATACCCCTTGCTGCCGCTGTTAAAGAGCAGGTAGCGGTTCCCCGCCGAGCGCATTACCGGCGCGCTTAAATTGTGCCGCACGGAGAATTTTTCCGTGCCGGTGCTGTTTACAGCGGTCAGGGCCGTATTGCTGAGGGCCACCACACCGCCGTCGTAGCTCAGGAAGTTCCCTTCATACACATTCGCCCCGGTGATCGGCACGGGGAAGCCGTCGCCTATCTCCTCGCCCTTCACCTGCAATTTGACGGACTCCCTTATATTGTCCCAGGTAAGGTGCTCCCGGTTTATCCAGAGACTTAGCCCCACCACCGCTACGAGCAGCACAAGGCTAACTATATAAACGGCCTTTGGCAGCTGCCTGAGCTCACGCCGCTTCTGCCGCTGGGCCTCGCTCTCCTCTTCATCTCCACTGAAAATATCCTCATACTCCAGCTCCGCCTCGGCCTCCTGGGCCGGCTCGCTTGGGGCCTTCTTCCGGTAATCGTCCAGGTTTATGACCCTGCTCTTCTTCTCTTCGTGCTTCTCGTGCTTCGCCATGAGCCCGCCTCCCTTATGAAAAACCTCAGTAGAACACTTTATTCAGGTACAGCCCGCAGGCCGGGGCTGTGGGGCCCGCCTTTGCCCTGTCCCTTGCCTCAAGTATTTGAGGGATATCGCCAGGCAGAAATTTTCCCTCCTGCACACGCAGGAGCGTCCCTGCCATAATGCGCACCATATTATAGAGAAAACCGTCTGCGGCAACGGTGAACACCACCATGTCCCCCCGGCGCCTGACACTTGCCCTCGTGACCGTGCGCACCATATCCCCCAGCTCCCGCTTGTCCATGGTACAGAAGGAGGTAAAGTCGTGAGCGCCCACATAGTGCCCCGCCGCTTCGTTCAGCCGCTCCTCGTCTATGGGATACCAGTAGTGCAAGGCCCTCCCCCGCAAAAAGGGCTCCCGCACAGGATCGTTCCATATCTCATAGCTGTACTCCTTGCCCTTGCAGCTATACCGTGCGTGAAAGTCTTCCGGTACCTCCCGGCAGGCCTTCACTGCTATGTCCTCCGGCAGCCAGTGGTTCACTGCCGCCACCATCCGCTGTGGGGCTATCGGGCTCTCGGTCTTCACGCTGACGCAGAACTCCCTGGCATGTACTCCTGTGTCCGTGCGGGAACAGGCCTTCATGTCCCCTCTTGCCCCGGTCACCTTCTTGAAGGCGTCCTGAAACACCTCCTGGACAGTGAGGGCATTCTCCTGTATCTGCCAGCCGTGGTAGTTTGTTCCGTCGTAGGTTATGGTAAATAGCAAGTTGCGCATTTTCGTCCCCCTATCTCACAGTGGCCGGAAAGCTGCGGCCAGCTCCGTCCTCTCGGTTTATCCTTTTAGGGCAGGCACAAATATCTGGAATAGCCGCTTCCCTACCGCCTGCTTCTCCACCCTGCGAAAATAGTCCGAGCGGAATTTCTGCCGCCTGTCCGAGCATACTGCCACCACAGAAGTGTCCTTTATCACCGGCAGCAGCCTGTCAAGAAGGCAAATGGCATCGCCCTGCCCCGCCTGCCATTCTACCAGGTTTCCGTAAGGCACATCGGTAAAAACTATATCTGCCTTGAAGTCCCGGCCCCCCAGCGCGCCCGGTGACAGGATATCTGCCTGAAAAACCTCTCGCTCTATCCCGCGGGCCGCCCCTGTTACGATATCCAGCAGATCCTCAGCGCTCTCCATGGCCTCCCGGCTGGAGCTTTTGCCATGCAGGTCCCGAAGCCGGCCTAGCTGTTCGATTCGCTGCCTGAGACCCTCAAGGCACAGCAGCGACAGATTTTCCCGGGCCAGCTCCACCGCTTCAGCGCTTATATCCGAAGCTGCTATGCTCCCTATCCGCCCGTAGTTCAAGAATCCCAGGACTGTCAGAAGGTACCCTCCTCCGCAACACGGGTCATAGATACATATTTGCTCCGGGCTTCCTATGCGCTCCATACACCGGCAGAAGATCTCCTGGGCAAGCCGTACCGGGAAGTTGGGGTACCCTGTCCTGTGAAGGATCACCCTTCCGCTGGCGAGATCCTCAAAGTTCCTGTTTTCGCAATACTTATATACCATTATACCATTTTGCCGCCTTTACCTGACAATACTGGGCGGCAGCACAATATTCAGCGCCATAAACGCTCCCAGCACCAATATTGCGCTCAAAAGCACCATCCAGTCCACAGCGCCGAAATGCAGCTGCTTCATCTTTGTACGGCCTTCCCCGCCGTTATAGCAGCGGCTCTCCATAGCCGTAGCCAGGTCGAAGGCCCGTCTGAAGGCCGACACAAACAGGGGTATCAGCACCGGTACCAGGGCCTTTATCCGCTGGACTATGCCTCCGCTCTCCATATCGGCGCCCCTGGCCTTCTGCGCGCTCATTATTTTGTCGGTCTCCTCCAAGAGCAGGGGCACGAAGCGCAGGGCTATTGTCATCATCATGGCGAACTCATGCACCGGGACCTTCAGCTTTGCCAATGGCTTCAGCAGGCGCTCGATGGCGTCGGTGAGCTGGGTGGGTGATGTGGTGAAGGTTAGTACGGAGCTCGCAAGTATCAGGGTTATAATGCGCACTGAGACAAACAGGCTGTTCAGCAGTCCGTTCCTTGTAATTTTGATGAAGCCCCATTGCCAGATAGGATCCCCTGTGCCGTAGAAGATGTTCAGGACGGCGGTGAAGATTATGATAAAGAGTATGGGCTTGAGGCTCTTGAGGTAGAGCTTCAGCGGTATCTTCGACAGGGCCATGCCAAGGATGATATAGCCCACGGCTAAGGCCAGGGAGAAGAAGTTCCCCGCTGAGAATATCAGCACGATGGAGAAAACCGTCAGGCAGATTTTGAGCCGAGGGTCGGCCCGGTGCATGATTGACTTTGCGGGGAAATACTGCCCCAGGGTTATATCAGACAGCATTCTTGTCTCCCCCTCTGCTCTTGAAATATGGTATAAGCTGCTTTACGGCCCTATCCACCGTCAGGGTAGACGGGTCGGCGGGCACGCCAAGCTTTATGAGCTCCTGCATTATCTTGGTTATCTGCGGTACCCTAAGGCCCATGCCCTCCAGCTCCTCCCCATGGGAGAAGACCTCCTTTGTGGGGGCAAGGTACTGCTCATGCCCGCCGCTCATTACCAGGAGCCTGTCCGCGGTGCGCCCGATGTCCTCCATACTGTGGGACACTAAGAGCACGGTATTCCCCCGCTCACAGTGGTACTGGCCTATCTGCGCCAGAAGCACGTCCCGGCCCCGGGGGTCCAGGCCCGCAGTGGGCTCGTCCAGTATAAGCACCTCAGGGTCCATGGCTATCACCCCCGCGATAGCCGCCCGCCGCTTCTCCCCGCCCGAGAGTTCGAAGGGGGATTTTGTGAGGAGCTCCTCTTTAAGGCCTGTAAACCGTGCGGCCTCATATGCCCGCTCCCTCGCCTCACCCTCTGAGAGCCCCATATTTTTAGGGCCGAACATGATGTCCTTTATTACGGTCTCCTCAAACAGCTGGTACTCCGGGTACTGGAACACCATCCCCACCCGGAAGCGCACCGAGCGTATCTTCTTGGGCTCCTGCCAGATATCCCTGCCGTCTAAGAGCACCTGGCCCGAGGTGGGGCGAATCAGGCCGTTGAGAGTCTGGATAAGGGTGGACTTGCCGCTGCCGGTGTGCCCGATAACGCCTATGAACTCCCCCTTCTCAACGGATAGCGAGACGCCCTCTACAGCCACCTTCTCGAAGGGGGTGCCCTGGCCGTAGATATAGGTTAGGTTTTTGGTTTCTATGATTGGCATGTAAGCTTACCTCCACAATCTTCGCTGTTTCAGATAATTTTGTTATGTTTACTCATATTCCGCGCCTACATCCTTAAAATCACTCTCATCAATTTCTATCATTTCTTCTTCGATATTTGTTTCAAAGTTCTCCTCGATAAACCATTTATAAGCTCGATTGGATATAACTTTTGTTTCTGCCAGGTCTAATCCGCCCCCTATTACTGCGCCTACACACGGAATCATTTTTCCTATATTAACCAGTCCTTTTGTGCCAAACTTCGTAATAAATCTAAATCCCACTTTTTGGTTTATCTTTGTAAGCACTTTGCCCGGAATCTTTTTTACTAGCCCATTTGCCATTTTTATTCCAAACTGTATACCAACCTGTTTCAGCAGTTGATTAACTGCAACACCTGCCAGACACGCATAAACAAATGTCTGCGTCTGGTCACTGTCCAGCTCATACCCTGCCATATATGCAGCACAGGCAATCATGCGAATCTGGACATAAATAATGCTACCAATATTTGCTGGAATCGTTACAGGCATTATAAGGATTCCTCCAAACCCGGTCACAAAACCCGATGTTGTACATTTGATGATTTGGTTTCGTAGCATAGCCTTACATGCATCTTCCGTCGTTTTATGCTTGCTCAAATAATCTTCAGCCACATCTTTTACACTTGGACTAATCTTAGGTACACCATTTAAACATTTTTGGTAGCACGAATCCAGAAGTTTTACAATATCCTCTTGCGATATAGACGGCCTTTTCTTTTCTTTATTCATACGGTCTACCCCTTTCAAAGCTTAGCTAAATACTAATCTGTCCTTTTCTGGTCCGGCTTCCTATCACTTTATCACCATTCCCCGGGTACCGCTCTCCGGCTCCATGGAAAGTATCCTGGCGCATAGTCCCTTCGCTGTCTCTAGGTCCATCCTTCTTATATCCTCCTATCCCTTGATCCTTCCCTTTCCCGCCGTCATCTCAAAGCTCAAATCCAGCAGCAGCTTTATCTTCTCCCCCTCTGCGCTTCCATCCAGAGCCGCGGATATCCAGTGGGCCTTGCTCATGTGGTAGGCGGGGAAAAATCCCGGCTCCATGAGCATGGAGCCCAGCATTATCGGGCCGCATTTCAGGTTCACTATGTCTACGCTCCCGCCCTCCGGCAGACCCAGCCTGTCCCGCCCCACTGTCATGATGAGGGCGAACCACTTCCTGTTGCTCCTGTGCCGGAACACCGCCGCCTGAGGGGTATCCTCCCAGGGGTAGTCGGGGTCGGTATTGTAGGTTTCTCCAATGTACTTTTCAAGCTCCGCTCTTGTCATGATAAGCACTTCTCCATCTGAATATACTGTCCCTCCCGGTGCGTGACCACATAGCCTCTCCTGCGGTAGATGGTCGCGGCGGGCTCCAGGGCGCTGTTGGTGTCCAGGGCTATCCTGGTGCAGCCCTGCTCCCTGGCATAGTCCTCAACTGTGAGCAGGAGCTCCCTTGATATGCCCCGCCCCCGGTACCTTGGGCGAATGAACACCCGCTTTATCTCGCATAACCCTTCTGAGCGCTCCCGGTATGCCGCGCAGCCTGCGGGCTGTCCGTCCAGGTACACTATCCATGCCCGGCCGATGCGCTCCTTTTCGCTGTAGGGTGTATAGTATTTCCTGTGCTCGCCCAGAAAGTCCATCATATGGGCATCGTGCTCTGAAAAGAGCTTCAGAAGCTCCGGGCTCGTCAGTTCTGCGGGCCTTATGTCCATATTCCCCTCCTAGATCCTGTTCTCCCCCGGCACATACCTTTCCAGCATATCCTCTATGCCGGCGATCCCCTGCTCCAGCACCCCGCGGTACACATCCATACTAATGTATTTTCCTTCTCCGTAGCCGTAAAGGCCCCGTCTCAAAAGCTCCTGCTTTATCTTGATCACGCTCTCCCTGGCTCCGGGGATCTCGGCTGTCCGGGCCGCTATGCCGTCGCAGTAGCTCTCAGCCTTGCCTATAGTCTCACTGTCAAAAAACCATAAATCAAAATTCCAGAGCTCACCCTCTATCACGGCCTCAGCCCCCTGGAACCATACGGTCTTGCCCTCGTCCGTTACCTCCTCCTTGGCCTCATACCATTTGGGCCGGAAGGTTTTGATCATATAGTCCGTCAGCTCATAGAGCTTTTCAATGGACATATCAGAATTCTCAATGTCTATGTCCAGGTCGTTCCAGGCCATCATGTCCATTCTGTAGCTGCCGATCATATGGGGCGTGCCTATTTTATTCAGGCGCTCCAAAAGGCCGGTATTGTAAAGTATTATATCCGCGTTTTCCCTTATAGTCCTCATAATAACCCCTCCGGTTTCCTATTCATTTGACAGCGCCCTGCTCCCGTTGAGCAGATCCGCCGCAGTTATAATGGCACCGTAGGCGTTGGCGTCCAGCTTATGCACAACGGCCTTGAGCCTTGGTATCTGGAACTGATCCACAACCGCATAGATCCATGGCGCAGTCCTCCTCTCTCGTATTCACTGTGTTTTCAGCTTGCTTCTAAACAGCTCCAGGCACTCCTCCACAGAGAGCGGCGCTCCCCCCAGGTCTATACCCGCCGCCTTGAGCCTGTAGCATAGCTCCGTGGCCTGGGGCACGTCCAGGGCATGGCGTTTCAGGCGCTCCACCTGGGCGAAGACCTCCCTTGGCCCTCCGTCCATGAGTATGGAGCCGCTGTCCATCACCACCACACGCCCCGCCTGGACAGCCTCGTCCATATAGTGGGTTATGAGCACTATGGTGATGCCCTTCTCCCGGTTAAGCTTCTTTATAGTATCCATCACCTCGGCCCGGCCCCGAGGGTCCAGCATGGCGGTTGGCTCGTCCAGCACAATACAGCGGGTCTCCATGGCGATGACCCCGGCTATAGCCACACGCTGCTTCTGGCCGCCCGAAAGCTTATGGGGCGCATGGGTTCGGTAGTGGTACATATCAACGGCCTTCAGCGCCTCGTCCACCCTTTTTCGTATCTCCAGCGGCGGCACGCCCAGATTTTCCGGCCCGAATGCCACGTCCTCCTCTACGACCCCCGCCACCAGCTGGTTGTCCGGATTCTGCAATACAAGGCCCACCCTCCTGCGCACGTCAAGCTGCCTCTGTTCGTCCAGGGTGTCTATGCCGTCCACCAGTATCCGGCCCTCAGAGGGCAGGAGCATACCGTTAAAGAGCTTCGCCATTGTTGACTTGCCACAGCCGTTATGACCCAGAAGGGCCACGAACTCCCCCTCCTCTATCTTCAGGTCAATGCCGTGAAGCACCTCTTTTTTTCCCGCGTCCTCGGTCTCATAGCTGAAGCGCACCCCTTGGGCCTCTATGAATGACATAGACTTTACCTCCCTTTTCCTTTGCTTTCAGTATCGTATTATGTAGTATATCACATACACCCAGCTGAGCAGCCCATGGAATATGGCCCAGCCCACCGAGTGCCAGTTTACATAGCTTATGACCATGGCAAGGGCGCTCCCAAAGGAAATGCCCGTCTTTATGGTTTTTCCCACCTTATTTGACTTTCTGGCTTCCTGCCCGTCCAAAGTTTTTTCCTGCTCGTCCATGATTATCTCCTTTAAGTATTTTCAGCCCAGCACCGCCAGCGCTATGGCCCCGGCTATACCCACCAGCATGAAAAACCCGCCACCTATGCGGGTGCTCAGGATGTAGAAGTCCGAGGGCTCGCCTGTGGTGTTACTCTTCCAGCTTTCGGTGACTTTATAGATGATTTCGGGTTTTATTAGCATTACTGCCCCGGCTATGGATATTGCTATAGCTAAAAGAATGTACATTCTATTTTCTCCCGCCTATTACCTTTTCCTTCTCAGCTTCATGGTGCATAGTCAGCAGTTAAGTCCGCATAATGGCAAAAGCTGCTTTTTCCTCTCAAAGCCCTTCATAAATATCCGTCCTAGAAGCCGTTATTTTTTCCTCTTTATCTTCTTCCAGGAAGCATACGCTCCCGACCCCAAAAAGTCCAAAAACATCACGATATACATTGGCAGCATAGGCACATGGGTAAGCTGTCCCTGCACTGTATGCTCAAGGGCAGAATACAGCATGGCGCAAATTAAAGCCGCCAGCATAAACCATATCATGGGTCTAAGTCCTGCGGGCTTCCCTGTACGGTGCTCCTTCGTGACCATGGACATAAATAGCCCGATGGCTATGGTAACCCCCACCACCGCCCAGGTGATGTACTTCCCAAGCCCCCCTCCGGCCCAGGCCCATTCGTATATCATGGACGCCGCCCATCCAAGCCCCAAAGCGGCACATGCCCATTTCAGCATACCTTCCCCCTCCCTTCATATTTTGGCCAGACCTCCAGATCTATCTTCCCGTACCCCATCACGCTTCCCCCTGCCATATAGCTGTGTTCCCGCAGGGCAGCACCATTCCGCTGTACGTTACCAGCAGCCCTATCTCGTCGGCAGATACCGTCCCGCCCAGCTTTGGGGCCATCAGCACCTTCAGCAGGTACTCCATTACCGCCGGGGAGAGGCCTGTGGTGTAGGAATTCAGCACAAGGAAAAGGGGCTCCCTTGACATTACCGAGAGGCATAGGCGCAAGAGGCCGTCAAGCTGCTCCTCCAGCTTCCAGACCTCCCCTCCGGGGCCCCGGCCATAGGAGGGCGGGTCCATTATAATACCGTCGTATCTGTTTCCCCGTCGCTGCTCCCGCTGCACAAACTTCACGCAGTCATCCACGAGCCAGCGCACCGGCCTCTCCGCAAGCCCCGAAACGGCGGCGTTCTCCTTGGCCCACTGCACCATGCCCTTCGACGCGTCCACATGGGTCACCGAGGCCCCTGCTTTAAGGCAGGCCAGGGTGGCCGCGCCGGTATAGCCGAACAGGTTCAGCACCTTCACGGGGCGCTTTGCCCCCTCTATCATCTCCGTCGCTAAGTCCCAGTTCACCGCCTGCTCCGGGAACAGCCCGGTATGCTTGAAGCCCATGGGCTTTAACCGAAAGGTAAGCCCCTTGCGGCTTATGGGCCACACGTCGGGCATATTCTTATAGGGCTCCCAGTGCCCGCCGCCTTTATTGGAACGGTGATAGCGGGCGTGGGCGTTATGCCAGCGGTGGTCCTTCTTTTCGCTGTCCCAGATTATCTGCGGGTCCGGGCGAATAAGTATAATATCCCCCCAACGCTCCAGACGCTCGCCGGAGGAGGTGTCTATCAGTTCATAGTCCTGCCAGTCTGCTGTTCTCATTTGTCATTTTCCTTAAATTAAACTTTTTACCATAAGCTCCCGAGCCGGGAAGAACTCCCAAAGCCCCACGCGCTCCATCCTGCCCGAGAACCGCCGGAACCTCTCGCCCAATATCTCCATGGCCTTTAGCGTGTTTTCACGCTCGTCTATGAGCATGGTGGTGTGGGCCGTCCAGCCCTTTTCATCGCTGAATGTCTCCTTGAGCGCTAAAAGCTCCCCGCTCACGTCCGGGGCAATAAACAGCACCTTTTGGCCTTCGAACATGCCCATATGGTTGAAATATACCCCAAACCGCTCCATTTTCAGCCCATTCAGCCTGCTTTCAAGCTCCTCCCGGCAGTCGTGGGGGAAGGTGCCAAGGGTCACGTGGAAGGGTATGCCCATGGTCTGCTGGCCGGTGAAGCCCGCTTGCAGTATCGCGTCCTGGTGCTCTTTTAGCACCTGCTGGGTGTCGCTGTCAAAAATGCCCAGCACACAGAGGAATTTGTCCATCAGCACAGCTCCTCGCGTATCACCTTCGCCACGCTCTCGGCCAGCTCCTCTATCTGCTGTTCATCGCGGCCCTCCACCATCACGCGCAGCAGGGGCTCGGTGCCGCTGGGGCGCACGATTATCCGGCCGTCAGAGCCCAGCGTTTCGCTTACCTGCTCTATAGCCGCCCGCACCCGCTGATCAGTGTAGAAGGCCAGCTTCCCCTCGGGGGTGACGCTGATGTTCACCATGGTCTGCGGATAGCGCTGCATGACCGTGGCAAGGGACGACAGCTTTGCTTCTCGCCGCCGTAAAAGGCTCAAAAGCTGGCAGGCGGTAAGCTGGCCGTCGCCGGTGGTGGCGAAATCCCGGAATATCACGTGGCCGCTCTGCTCGCCGCCGAAGCTGTAGCTCTCAAGGCGCATCTGCTCCAGCACGTATCTGTCGCCCACCTTGGTGGCCTCGAAGCGCATACCGTTGTCCTCGCAGAACTTCTGGAAGCCCAGATTTGTCATTATTGTGCCCACAACGGTGTTCTTATTAAGCTTGCCCCGGCTCTTCATGTCCAGGGCGCAGATGGCCATAATGAAGTCGCCGTCCACAAAGTTGCCCTTCTCGTCCACCATCAGGCAGCGGTCTGCGTCGCCGTCGAAGGCCACGCCCGCGTCCAGGTCGTGGGTCTTCACATACTCTATGAGCCCCTCCATATGGGTGGAGCCGCAGTTGTCGTTTACGTTTATGCCGTCGGGCTTGTCGTTGAGCATGGTAACCTGGGCCCCAAGCTCCGTAAACAGGGCCTCGGCCGTGGCGCTGGCGGAGCCGTTGGCGCTGTCTATGGCAATTTTCATGCCGTCCAGGGCGAAGTGCACCGTGGACTTCACATGCTCGATATAGTCCCGCACGGCCCCCTCCGCCCGGGTGACGGTGCCCAGGCCCTCGTCCTGGGGAAGCTGGCCGGAGATGTCGGTTTTCCCTAAGATGATGTCCTCTATGCGCTCCTCCAAATCGTCCGGCAGCTTAAAGCCGTCGCCGGAGAATATCTTGATGCCGTTATACTCAAAGGAGTTATGGGAGGCCGATATCATAATGCCCGCGTCGGCTTTGTACTTCTCCACCAGGTACGCCACGGCCGGAGTCGGCACAACCCCCAGGGTCAGAACGCTTGCCCCGATGCTGCAAAGCCCCGCAGCCATGGCGTTCTCCAGCATATCGGAGGACAGGCGCGTGTCCTTGCCGATAAGCACCCGGGGGTGCAGGTTCGATTTATTTGTCAGCACCTGTGCCGCCGCCCGGCCCAGCTGGGTGGCCAGCTCGCAGGTCAGGTCCTTGTTTGCTATGCCGCGTATGCCGTCCGTTCCGAAAAGTCTGCCCATAAAAAACACCTTCGCTTTCTGAAAAATTTTATTTTATAATATATATGCCGTAATATTCCGGCCCCTCTGTCTAGCTGAGCTTTGAGAGCGCCCAACGCCCCACCGCCCGTGCGGCCTCCTCTACGGTAAGCCCGGACACTTCCAGGGTGTCATACGGTACGCCCTCTATGTTGTCGTGCTCTCTGAAATACCTGTCATAGTCCAGGGAGCTCTGTATCCAGCCGGTATCCGTAATTCCCCGGCCCTCCGCCATGCGCCGCCGGAGCTCCTGCTCGCCCACCGTCAGAGCCAGCACAAAAATATCGCTGAAAAACCGCGTGCCGTAGGCCCCCGAGAGCATCTGGATGTTCCCCGCCCGGCTCCATATAGTTGGCTTCCCGCACTGCATTATGTCCCTCGAGAAAGCCATTAGCAGTTCTGTCTGGGCCATATAGTCCTCAGGAGTTTCATGGGGCATGGCATTATAGAATATGTCGCTCTCAAGACAGACAAGCTCATCTGTCATTTGCTGTAAAGCCTGTAAGGTCGTGCTCTTGCCCGCGCCGCTGGCCCCGGTGACTATGAACAGTGGGAGCTTTTTGAAGTCCCAGGTGTGTGAGCATTTGGGACAGGTTACGGCGCTTTTCTCAACGGTTTTGTCGTAGTCATAATTGCCGCAGTTGGGGCATATTTCCACCATATTTATCACTCCTATCCAAGCTTTCTCCCCGCAAAGGCTATCATCTCCGGCAGCGCCGCCACAGGGTTTTTATGCCAGTCGTACATCTCGTCCACTTCCTCCCGGCTGGGCCTTCTGCCGTTCACCATCTCGTCGTTGTCCACGAAGAAGGGGCGCTCATAATCGGGCTCCGGCATTATCTCCTCCATGTGCAGAAGGCCTATGCCCGCGTCCAGAATGGGGTTAACAATGTCCTGTATGCGCCAGGTGAAGTTTACCGTGGTCTCGTCCTCAAATGGCCCGGTGCTGTCGTAGGGCTTCACAACCTGCATATCCTTGCCAAAGGGCCTCTGGAAGGGGTGGAGCTCGTACATAACATACACGCCGCCGGGCTTTAGTGTGCGGCTGATGTTTCGGTACATTGAAGCAAGGTCGTTGAGCCACACATGCACTCCATTAGATGTGTACACAAAGTCGTAAACCCCGTCCTCAACGCCGGACAGTTTCATTGTGTCCTCCTGCCGAAACGCAATGCGCCCGCCAAGCCCCAGCTTCTCCGCCGCCGCTTTAGCCGCCGCCAGCTGGTTTCGGGAGATGTCGCAGGAGGTCACCCGCGCGCCCATAAGCGCCAGGGCCAGCACGGCGTTATTGTCCCCGCTGGAGGGCACGCATACCCGCTTGTCCTCCATCTCCGGCACGTACCTCTGTATCATCGCCCATACCGCCGGGGCAAAAGCGCTCTCGGGCCTCGCTTTCAGCCGTTCGAGTATGCTGTCCGAGAGGTTGAACGCCTGATACTTCTCTGAGTATTCCTCCCAGTCCAGCCGGTTCTTCTCTACTATATCCGTCATATTTATCACTCCAATTTAAGCTGTAACCTCTCCGTATCATCTCTAAGCCTTGAGGGCACCGGCAGGCCCAAATGGGCGCAGGCGGCGGGGGTAACGCAGCGCCCCCGGGGGGTGCGGGTGAGAAAGCCTATCTGCATAAGGTAGGGCTCGTTCACGTCCAGCAGGGTCACGGCCTCCTCGCCGGTGGTCGCCGCCAGGGTCTCAAGCCCCACCGGCCCGCCGCCGTAGTTTTTGATGATGGCCGTGAGCATATTGCGGTCGCTCTGGTCGAGCCCTAACTCGTCTATCTCCATACGGTCCAGGGCCACCTGGGCAGTGTTGAGGGTTATCACCCCGCCGCTCATGACCTCGGCGAAGTCCCGCACCCGCTTTAAAAGGCGGTTCACTATTCTGGGCGTGCCCCGCGAGCGGGAGGCAAGCTCCAAAGCCGCGTCCGCGTCTATCTCGCAGTTAAGTATCTTTGCGCTGCGCTGGACGATGAGCCCCAGCTCCCTGGGGTTATAGAGCTCAAGCCTCAATACCACCCCGAAGCGGTCCCGAAGGGGCGCAGAGAGCTGGCCCGCTCTGGTGGTGGCCCCTACTAAAGTGAACTTTGGCAGCGGCAGGTGGTACGACGCGGCCATCTGTCCCTTGCCTGTGATTATGTCCAGGGCGAAGTCCTCCATGGCGGGGTACAGTATCTCCTCCACCGTCCTTGGGAGCCGGTGCACCTCGTCTATGAACAGCACGTCCCCGGGGGACAGGTTCGTTAAAAGCGCGGCTAAATCCCCGGGCTTCTCTATAGCGGGGCCGCTGGTTATGCGCAGGTCCACCCCCAGCTCGTTGGCGACGATACCCGCAAGGGTGGTCTTCCCAAGCCCCGGGGGGCCGTAGAGCAGCACATGGTCCAGGCTCTCCTTCCGGGACTTTGCCGCTTCAATGTATATTTTAAGGTTCTCCTTCACCTTGTCCTGGCCGATGTACTCCGAGAAGGTTCTGGGGCGCAGGGGGTTCTCCGTCTCGCCGTCCCCGGGGATGTAGCCGGTGTCGGTCAGGCGGTCCTCCAGGTCCAGCTCGCCGTCCCTCTCGTTCCAGTCAATGCCGTACTGCTCAACGCTGTTCCCACTCTGCCCTCCGCTTTTCTCTATCATCTTTTTCAGACCTCCCCCATCTTTGCAAGCCTCTCTGCCGTCTCGGAAACCGTCAGCTCCGACACGTCCAGCTTTACAGTGTCAAGCTCCTCATACAGCGCAAGCCTCGGGATACTACGCTCAACCGCGTCCGCCTCCCGCAGCCCCTGCTCTATGTCCCGGTCCAGCCGCTTTTGGAGCTCACCTTCACTGCATACCAGCGACACGGCCTTTATACTGCATGAGCCTGTGTCCAGCCTTTCGAGTATACTGTCAATTATCCCCTGCTGGTGCATTACCCAGCAGAATATAATGTTCTCATATTCCGTACAGTGTATGAAATTATTGAGCACATGGCAGATATTGTCCATCACCATGGCCTTAGTCTCCTCCGTCACCACAAAGGGCTCTGCGTCCCAGCACCAGTCCCCGTCCAGAAATACTGCCTTTGGGAGCAGGCGTTTCAGGCTCTGGCACACGGTGGTCTTGCCCACGCCCATGGTGCCGCCTATCAGGTATAGATTTTTCATGGATGAGCCTCCAAAACTTATCCTATCAGTAAGATAACCTGCCCTTTACCTGCTTCCAAAGGATTTCAGCGCCAGCCTGATAAGCTCCTCCGCCCGCAGCGAACTGTCCAGCCTCCCCACCGCCGCCGCGGCCTCAGAGGGCGAGTACCCCAGGGTAACCAGGGCCTCCGCGGCCTGGGCGGCGTTGCCTGCCGCCGAGGGCCCGCCGGGCTCTATGCCGGAGAGGTCCGTGCCCGCAAAGCTCAGACCCTTTACCTTGTCCTTCAATTCCAGCACTATCCGCTGGGCCAATTTTGCCCCAACGCCGTTGGCCTTTGTAAAGCGCTTGGCGTCCCCGGCGGCGGCGGCAAGGGCCACGTCCTCGGGGGCCATCTCCGAGAGTATGGCAAGGGCCGCCTTAGGGCCCACGCCGCTTATGGCCGTTAAGAGCTTATAGCAGTTCAGCTCACCCAAAGTGTAGAAGCCGTAGAGGTCCAGCGCGTCCTCACGCACGTTTAAGTAGGTGTAAAGTGTGGCCTTGCCGCCGGTCCTGGGCAGGGCCCTAAGTGTGCCCATAGAGGTGAGGCACTTGAAGGCCACGCCACCCACGTCGATAACGGCCACTCCCGGCTCGGTATGGGACACTGTCCCGGTCAGGCTATAGAACATTGGATATCCCTCCGTTTATTTTTATTAGCTTCCGGCGCACATTGGAGCCAGCCGCCTGCCCGTGGCATATAGCCAGGGCCAGCGCGTCGGCGGCATCGTCCGGCTTTGGAATGCCCGGCAGCCCAAGCAGCCTTGCTGCCATCTCCTGGACCTGGCGCTTCTGGGCCTTGCCGTAGCCTGTTACGGACTGTTTCACCTGCATAGGGGTGTACTCATATAAGGGCACTCCTGCCTGGGCCAGGGTCAGAAGTATCACCCCTCTGGCCTCGGCAACCCCTATGCCGGTGGTCTTATTATTGGTAAAGTACAGCTTCTCCACCGCCGCCGCCTGGGGCCTTAGGGCGGCGATAAGCTCTGTCATGCCCTCGTATATCTCCTTCAGGCGCAGGCCGAAGTCATCCCCGGCCCTGGTCGTCACCGCGCCGTATTCTATGGTCTCATAGCGGCCTGCCGCCGCCATTACCGCCCCGTAGCCAACAATGGCGTATCCGGGGTCAATGCCTAAAATACGCATATTTCTCTCCTTGAAAAATTGCTTAGCTTGTATTATACCATAGATATTATTTCCAGTCAAAAAAATTTGCTTTGCCGCATTATCATGGCGCCAAAAGGGAAAATAAAGGCAGAAAGCATAAGGAGGGCACGTCTATGAAAATCCGATGGAAGGTGCGGCTTATCACCTTTTCCGCAGCCGTCCTGGCTGTTATAGGAGGCTTCTGGCTGGACTCAAGCCTCAGTCTGGATTCTGCCAGGGCAAGGCTTGAGCATGTATACCTGCGCTCCCTTGGGGACCTCACTGACTATGTGTCCGGCATACGGACCGCCCTGCACAAATCAATGTACGCAGGATCCCCCGCCACGCGCAGCGCACTCTCCGCAGAGCTCCTGGCACAGGCCGGAGGAGCCAAGTCAGCCATGTCCGCGCTGCCGTTTTCACAGGAGAAGACCGAGCGTTTCAACCGCTTCCTCTCCCAGGCCGGCGACTACGCCATGTCCCTCTCCCGCAGGACCCTCTCCGGGGAGGAGATATCTGGCTCGGACCTTGATGACCTCAGAATGCTCGGGGAGTATGCGGACAAGCTCATCGCGGCGCTCACTGGCCTTCAGGCCAGACTTACGGCTGAGGGGGACAGCATAGTTCAGAATGTGCATATGCTGAACAATCTTGACGAAATAGACGCTCTGGCTGTTTTAGACGACGACTTCGACGAGGTTGCCCAGGAATTCGCCGCATTCCCTGCCCTTCTGTACGACGGCCCCTTCTCCGACCATATCTCCCGCCGGGAGCCTCTTGCCATAAAGGGCCTTGAGGGAGTGACCCAGGAGCAGGCCTTGCTTGAGGCCGCAGGATTCCTTGGCTGCCCGGAAGACTCTCTAAGCTTCGCCGGCGAAGGCGGCGGTGATCTCCCTGTCTATTCCTTCAGCACAGAGGACTCCATGGTGAATATCACCCGCCAGGGCGGGTGGCCGGTGTACTATAAAAAATCCGGCGGCATTTCTGCCGCCAGACTCACTACAGACCAGGCCTGCCGCGCCGCCGGGGAGTACCTGGCTGGCCTTGGGTATGGCCCCATGGAGCTCAGCTACTTCCTCGTAAACGACAATATGGCAAGCTTTAATTTTCACAGCTCCCTCACAGCCGAGGACGGACAGCCGGTTATCTGCTACCCTGACCTTCTGAAAGTCACTGTTGAGCTCGAGAAGGGCGGGACCATCGAATTTGACGCCGCAGGGTATGTGATGAACGCTCACCAGCGGAAAATCCCCGCGCCCGGGGTCTCCCTTGAGGAGGCAAAAGAGGCTCTGAGCCCTGTGCTCCAGGCGGAGAGCGGACGGCTGGCTATAGTCCCCACCCCGGGGCTGGAGGAAATGCTCTGCTGGGAGCTCCACTGTACCGCCGCAGACGGCCAGGAGGTTCTGAGCTTCGTGAATGCCGAAACCGGGCTTGAGGAGCAGCTCTATATCCTGCAAAAGGACGAGCACGGCACCCTTGCCAATTAGAATTTCATCTGCTCCCCGGCCTCCTCCTCGTTAGGGAGGGAACCTGCTGCGGGGAGCTTTTTCTTGTATCTGGCCTCATTCTTCAGCATTCCCTCAGAATAGGGCTCCGCGCTCATAACCCGCTGGCCCTTCTTCAGGCTCATGGCCTGGACCCCCTGGGTGTTCTTTGTGGACTTGGAGGCTATCTGCCCTGTGTGGAACAGCAGCAGCCTGCCTGTGCTGGCTGTGAGCAGCACCATACCGTCCTCGGGAAGCTGTATTGCCGCGACTATCGGCGACTTATCACTATAGGCGCTGATAAGCTTTTTGCGGTTTGTTTTGGTCTGATAGGCGCTCATATCAACTTTTGCCGCCTTGCCGTTCTCAAAGACAAAGAGCATATACCCTGAGAAGTCCGTAGTATAGGCCATATAGACAGCCCTCTCACCCTCGTCCATCTGGAGCTTGGCGGGGATATAGTCTCCGAGAACGCTGGCCTTGCTGTCGTCAAAATCGAAGGCCCTGGCCTTATACACCTGGCACCTGTCCGAGAAGAACAGCAGCTCCCCGCTGTTCTGGCCCTCAAGCTGCTGGGAGAGCCCGTCCCCCTCCTTGAGCTTCTGCTCACCGCTCATGCGCAGGGACTGGGGGGTTATCTTCTTGAAGTAGCCCTCCCTTGTAAAGAACAGGTTCACAGGATAATCGGGCACCTCCTCGGTGATAACCGCCTCCTCTATCTCGTCGGCATAGAGCAGGATGGTCTTGCGGGGCTGGCCGTAGGTCTTCGCTACAGCTTCAAGCTCCTTAATAATAATATTCTGTATCTTTGCCTTTGAGCCAAGTATGCCCTCAAGCTGGGCTATGTCCTTCTCAAGCTGCCCGGTCTCTTCCGTGCGCTTTAGGATATACTCCCGGTTCAAATGCCTTAGGCGTATCTCCGCAACATACTCCGCCTGGATCTCGTCAATGCCAAAGCCTATCATCAGGTTTGGGACGACCTCGGCCTCCTCGTCCGTCTCCCGGACGATCTTTATAGCCTTGTCTATGTCCAGCAGTATGGCGGCAAGGCCTCTGAGCAGGTGCAGCTTCTCCTTCTTTTTAGTCAGGTCAAAGAAGGTCCTCCTGCGCACACATTCAACCCTGAAGGCTGTCCATTCCTCCAGAAGCTCCCGCACTCCCATTACCTTTGGCACCCCGGCTACGAGCACGTTGAAGTTACAGGCGAAGCTGTCCTCAAGGGTGGTCAGCTTAAAGAGCTTCTGCATTAGCTTCTCCGGGTCCACGCCGCGCTTTAGGTCGATGGTGATCTTCATGCCGGTGAGGTCGGTCTCATCCCGGACGTCCGCCACCTCCCTGAGCTTATTGCCCTTTGCAAGCTCTATTATTTTCTCGACTATTACCTCCACATTGGTGGAGGGCGGTATCTGGGTCACGTCAATGCAGTTTGCGCTCTTATCATAGCTCCACCTGCTGCGCACCCTGAAGCTGCCGCGGCCCGTACTGTAGATCTTCTCCATCTGGGCCCGGTCGAAGACCAGCTGACCTCCGCCGGGGAAGTCCGGGGCCTGGAGGGTGGCGAAAAGGTCGGCCTGGGGATCCCGCATAAGGGCTATGGTGGTCATGCATATCTCAGAGAGGTTGAAGGAGCAGATATTGCAGGCCATGCCCACGGCAATGCCGGTGCTGGGGTTTGTGAGTATGGTTGGAAAGCTGGCGGGGAGCAGCAATGGCTCCTTCATGGTGCTGTCATAGTTGTCCACAAAGTCCACCGTGTCCCGGTCGATGTCATTGAAGAACTCCTTGCAGATACCGTCCAGCTTCGCCTCGGTATACCTGGGCGCGGCCCAGGCCATGTCCCGGGAGTAGGCCTTGCCGAAGTTGCCCTTACTGTCCACATACGGGTGCAAAAGGGCCTCATAGCCCCGGGAAAGGCGCACCATGGTGTCGTATATGGCCGCGTCCCCGTGGGGGTTCAGCTTCATGGTCTGGCCCACGATATTGGCGCTTTTCGTCCGCGCCCCGGTCAAAAGCCCCATCTTGTACATGGTATACAGGAGCTTTCTCTGGGAGGGCTTTAAGCCGTCTATCTCCGGCAGGGCGCGGCTCAAAATGACGCTCATGGCGTAGGGCATATAGTTCTTTCTGAGGGTGTCCCCCACGTCCTGCTCCACTATCTCCCCCGCCCCGGCAATATAGCCCTGGGCCTTGCCGGTCTTCTTGGGGGGCTTTTTCTCTTTTCTTGGCATATTTATCACCTACATTATAACTCGTATTCTTCAAGGCCGCAGTTCCCCATTAAATAATGGAAAAACTCCTCGTTGCTCATACCCCGAAAGTAAGTATTTATCACCCGGCACTCCCCGCCGGGGTATCGGAAAGCAAAGCAGCGCTTATTATTGAGAAACCCCTGGTCCACGTCAGTTATGCCGCAGACCTTGTTCTGTGCGTTCCATTCAGTTTCGCCGTGGCGGGTCAGGTATAGGGTCATATCGTGTCTTCTTACTGCAATTTCTTCTCCATATACCCGCAGGTAAACGGAAAAAACTCAAACTTTTTCACCCCGGTATGCACGAATCCGAAGCCCTCGTACCACCTTCTGAGCACCATGTTCTCCTCTACGACGCCGATATCCATCCGGGAGCACCCCAGCGCCCGGGCGGCGTTAAAGGCGTACTTGAGGAGCTCTGCGCCCACGCCCTCATGCCTGTATGCGGGCAGCACACAGAGGTTGTTGAGCTCACACCCGCCGCTTTCCAGAAGTAAAAGCGAGCAGTACCCCGTTATGTTCCTATCGTCCGTGTGGACGTACATATGCCGGTTTTCGTCGGCAAGCTGGTACAGCAGGCGTTCCTCCGTGGTGGCGAAGGCGGTAAATCTCGGCGCGTTTTCGGGGGTGATGTCAAACTCGTCCGCTACAGTCTTAAAGCTCTCCCTGATAACCTTTACGCATTCCGCTATATCTGTACTTTCGGCTTTTCTTATCATTTCTCCTTCTCCATGGGTCTTAAATTCTTATCCAGGCGGTCTATCAGCCACAAAAGCCGCTTCTCCCCCCCGGCCTTGCCGAAAAGGAGCCCTACCCCTTGGTGGGTGCGGCAGTTTTCACTAAGCCAGGCTCGGAAATCCTGTCTCGTTTCAAATATCACAGCGTCTCCCATACTGCCCCCCTAGTCAAACACCGTCTCCCAGTGCTCCGCGCCCCGGGCCCCAAAGCACATACGCACCTGCTCCTCGTTGTTCTTCTCGGTGGCAAGCTCCGGCAGCTCGTCCATGCCAAAGTACCCGCTGGCTATGGTCTCAAGGTTTGGCGCAAACTCCCCGCTCAGATATTCGCACTCCACGAACACCTTGCACACCTTATAGGCATACACCGGCAGGTTATGCTTGTCTCTGTCCTGCACTGCGATTATCCTGTGGACGGCGACCGTAAGCCCCGCCTCCTCCAGGACCTCCTTCTCAGCATTCTCCTTGACGGACAGCCCCGCGTCCACCCAGCCCCCGGGCAGTGACCAGCGCCCATCGCTCTCCCGGACCAGGAGTATCCTGTCCTCCTTAAAGACAGCCGCCCGGGTGTCCAGCTTGGGGGTCTGATAGCCTATCTCATTGCAGAAAAGGTCCTTCACCTTCTCCACCGGTATCTCCGACTTATAGCTTATCATCTCGGCGGCAATGTCCCTTATCTGTTCGTACCGCTCCAGGTCGAACTTGTCTTTGCCGTAATACAGCCCCGCCTGAGCGATGCTCTGGAGCTTTACGGCCCACTGGAGCCATTTTTCGTTTTTGTCCATCAGCTCACATCCAGTTCTTCCGTATACTCGTTCCCATGCTCCGCTATATACTCCTTGCGCCCGTCCAAATCGTTCCCCTGCATTATCTCGAACATCCTGGCCGCGTCCTCTACATCCCCGGGGTTCACCTTTATGAGCCGCCGGGTCCTGGGGTCCATTGTTGTCAGGCTCATCATCTCCGGCTCGTTCTCGCCAAGGCCCTTTGAGCGCTGTATGGTGTACTTTTTCCCCTCCAGCTTCTTCAAAAACTCGGCTTTCTCCTGCTCGTTATAGGCAAAATACGTCTCCTCCTTGGAGGTTATCTCATACAGCGGGCTCTCCGCGATATACACCTTTCCCTCCTCGATAAGGGCCGGGGCCAGCCTGTAGACCATGGTCAGCAGCAGCACCCTTATCTGGAAACCGTCCACGTCCGCGTCGGTGCAGAAGATCACCTTGCTCCAGCGCAGGTTGTTGATGTCAAAGACCCCCAAATTCTTGTTTGCCTTGGTCTTCACCTGTACGCCGCAGCCCAGGACGCGTATCAGATCGGTGATGATCTCAGACTTGAATATCCTGTCATAATCGGCCTTAAGGCAGTTAAGGATCTTGCCCCTTATGGGCATTACCGCCTGGAATGCAGCGTCCCTTGCCTGCTTTACAGAGCCCAATGCCGAGTCGCCCTCCACGATGAAGAGCTCCCGCTCGTTCACATCCTTTGAGCGGCAGTCCACAAACTTCTGGACACGGTTTGCCATGTCCATCTTGCCGGTGAGCTTGGTCTTAAGATTCAGCCTTGTCTTCTCCGCGTCCTCCCGGCTGCGCTTGTTTATGAGCACCTGTCCGGCTATCTTGTCCGCGTCCATAGGGTTTTCGATGAAGTAGACCTCCAGGCTGTGCCGGAGCATTTCAGTCATGGCCTCCTGTATGCCCTTATTTGTTATGGCCTTTTTTGTCTGGTTTTCATAGGAGGTCTGAGTTGAGAATGATGATATTACGATCACCAGGCAGTCCTCAACATCCTGGAAGGTTATTTTACCCTCGCCCTTTGTATATCTGCTGTTCTGCTTTAAGTAGGCGTCTATCTGCCCTACAAAAGCACTCCGCACCGCCTTATCAGGCGCGCCGCCGTGCTCCAGCCAGCTGGAGTTGTGGTAATACTCAGCCACATGCACCCTATTTGAAAAGGCCGCCGCTACGTTTATCCGGCAGTTGTACTCCGCCATATCCGCCCGGTCCTTCACCCTTTTTTCGCTCTGCCAGAGCTGTACTGTGGTGAGGCTGTCCTCCCCCGCCAGCTCCCGGGCATGGTCCAGTATGCCGTTTTCATAGCAGAAGTCGGTCCGCTCGAACTTTCCGGGCTCAGTTTCGTTGAGAAAGTGGAAGGTCACCCCGGCGTTTACCACCGCCTGGCGCTTCAGCACGTCCATATAATATTCAGCGCTGATATCTATATCTGTAAACACCTGCAGGTCCGGCTTCCAGTGGAAAAGGGAGCCGGTGTCCTTTTTCTTATAGGGCTCTTTCCCAAGGCCTCCCACATTCTCGCCGTGCTCAAAGTGCAGGGTGTATCTATATCCGTCCCGGCGCACCTCCACATCCATATATTCAGAGGCATACTGGGTGGAGCAGAGGCCCAGGCCATTGAGGCCCAGGGAATATTCGTAGTTCTCTCCGGAGTCGTTATTGTACTTGCCTCCGGCGTACAGCTCGCAGAAGACCAGCTCCCAGTTATATCGTTCCTCTTTCCTGTTATAGTCCACGGGGCAGCCGCGGCCGTGGTCCTCCACCTGTACGGACTTGTCCAGGAATCTTGTGACGGTTATCTCGTCGCCGTAGCCCTGTCTGGCCTCGTCGATAGAGTTGGACAGTATTTCAAATACTGAGTGCTGGCAGCCGTCTATGCCGTCTGAGCCAAAGATAACGGCCGGGCGCAGCCTTACTCTGTCCGCACCCTTTAGGCTCTGGATGCTTTCGTTGTCATATACCGGTTTTTTCGGCATGGTTTGCACCTCTCTCTTTCACAAGAAGGCCCTGCCGCGGCTTACACGGCAGGTCCTTTTTACTCATTTCTCGCCTGTTTGAGATACCGGGGCGAAGGCTCGGTAATGCTCGCTTTTGGGGCATTGGGAATGGCCTCGAGGGCGCTGGCTTCGCCGCGCGCAGGACCTCGGGGGCGCTGCCCCCGAACCCCTGCCAGGAGCCTAGGGCTCCTGGACCTCCTCTCGCTTCGCGCTGTCCTCTTCAGTTTCGCCGGTTTCGGCAGGCAGCTCTGCCTTGGGCTCGGCGGCAGTTCCTACTGCTTCCAGTGCCGGCAGAGTCTCGGGCTTCGGCAGCAACTCGCCGCCCATGACCCCCTGGAACTCGTTCTCATCCAGCTTCTCGCGCTCATAGAGCACCGCCGCCAGCCTGTGCAGCTCCTCCATATGCTCCTCCAGTATCTCCCTGGTGTTGGCATATGCCGTGGACATAATGGCCTGTATCTCCGCATCTATCTCAGAGGCTGTCTGCTCGGAATAGTTACTGATATGCCCCATCTCCTTCCCAAGGAAGGGGTTGGAGTCGTCCGTGCCGTAGGTGATCGGCCCCAGCTTCTCGCTCATGCCGTACTTTGTTACCATCGCCCGGGCTATCTTTGTAGCCCGCTCAATATCGTTGCTGGCACCTGTAGAAATATCGTCCAGCACCAAGGCCTCCGCCACACGCCCGCCGAGGAGCACCACCAGCTCCTCGCGCATTTCATTTCTTGACTTATAGGACCGGTCCTCGGTGGGCAGGTGCATAGTGTACCCCCCCGCCATGCCTCTGGGTATAATGGATATCTGGTGTACCGGGTCCTGGGTCTTGCAGTAGTAGCTGGTTATGGCGTGGCCCGCCTCATGATAGGCCGTCAGCTTCTTCTCCTTATCGCTCATAACACGGCTCTTCTTCTCCGTGCCAACCACTACCTTAATGGTAGCTTCCTCTATCTCCACCATTGTAATGGCTTTTAGGTTCTTTCTTGCCGCAAGCAGAGCCGCCTCATTGAGGAGGTTTTCCAAATCGGCTCCGGTGAAGCCAGCCGAGGACTTGGCAATAGTTGAAAGCTCCACGTCCGGGGCAAGGGGCTTGCCCTTTGCGTGTACCCGCAGTATCTCCTCTCGGCCCTTGATGTCGGGGTAGCCCACAGTTACCTGCCGGTCAAAGCGCCCCGGGCGCATCAGCGCCGGGTCCAGGATGTCGGGCCTGTTGGTAGCAGCTATCATAATAACGCCCTCATTGGCCCCGAAGCCGTCCATCTCAACCAGGAGCTGGTTAAGGGTCTGCTCACGCTCGTCGTGCCCTCCGCCCAGACCGGCGCCGCGCTGGCGCCCTACGGCGTCTATCTCGTCGATGAATATTATGCAGGGGTGGTTTTTCTTGGCTTTGTCAAACAGATCCCGCACGCGGGAAGCGCCCACGCCCACGAACATCTCCACAAAGTCCGAGCCGGAGATGGAGAAAAAGGGCACCCCAGCCTCTCCCGCCACGGCCCTGGCTAAGAGGGTCTTGCCTGTACCGGGAGGGCCCACCAGCAGCACACCCTTTGGTATCCTCGCGCCAAGGGAGTTGTACCGCCCGGGATTTCTTAGAAACTCCACTATCTCCCTAAGCTCCTCCTTCTCCTCGTCGGCCCCGGCAACGTCCGCGAAGGTCGTCTTGCGCTTCTCGTCGGTGAGCTGCTTTATCTTGGCCTTGCCGAAGTTCATCTGCTTGTCGCCCCCGGCTCCGCCGCCTATATGCCGCATCATGAATATCCAGAAGAAGATGAGCCCGCCGAAAAGTATCAGCGTGGGCAGAAGGCTTATAATCCAGCTGGTTTCCGCCGGGCGGGTGACGTCCTGGACCATCTTCTTGTCCGGGTGCTCCTCGTTATACTTTGAGATATATTCCCCCGCGTCCCTGTAGAACAAGTCCACGCTGGGCATAACGAAGCCAACGGCGGTGCTGTTCTCGTCGTCCAGCTTCAGGACCATTTCGCCGGTGCCCAGGTTCAGGGAATACTCCGTCACCCGCCCGGTCTCAAAAAAGTTCAGTATGTCAGAATACTTGTAGGTCATGCCCTGGGGCGCCCTATTGCTGAACAGTATGATGATGATAAACAGCACCACCACCGGTATGCCTATATACAGCAGCAGGTTCCGAAGCTTTTTGCCATTGTTGCCATCCAAAGATTTGCCCTCCTAAATCATCTATAACTTATCCCGCCAAACAGCCGTTTATTCAAGAAGTATATATCTCGGGCTTCAAAACTCCCACAAACGGCAGATTGCGGTATTTTCCCGCGTAATCAAGCCCGTAACCCACTATGAAAGCGTCGGGGATCCTCGCGCCCACATAGTCCGGAGTCACGTCCGCCTCCCTGCGCTCGGGCTTGTCAAATAACGTGCATATTTTTATGCTCCTGGGGTTCCTGGCTTCAAGCACCTCTCTAAGATAGCTCAGCGTCTTGCCGCTGTCAAGGATATCCTCGACTATAAGCAGGTCATACTCCTCAAGGGGTATATTAAGGTCCAGCACTATCTTCACGACACCTGAGGTCTTGACCCCCTTGCCGTAGCTTGAGACCACCATGAAATCTATGCTCAACGGCTCCGTCACAGCGCGCATCAGATCCGCCATAAACACCACCGAACCCTTTAATACGCTCACCATCAGAAGGTTCTTGCCCTTATAGTCCCAGCTTATCTCCCGGCCCATTCTCGAAACTATGGCCGCCAGCTCCTCCTTTGTGAACAGCTCCCGCTGGATATCGTCAAGCATATTTTTCTCTTCCATATTCTTTTACCCCTTCCCATCCTCAATTTCCACGATCAAGACCCTTTTTGTCCTCTCTGTGGCCCGAAACCGCTCAGCGGCACCCGCCCCGGGGCACCAGGCAATCTCCCCGCCGCATACCAGCAGCGGCACGCCGTCCCGCATGGGCCCCGGCACCCGCAGCTCCTGAAATATCTGCTTTATCGGCTTGCTCACTCCCCGGCCTATGGGGGAGAACCTGTCTCCGGGCCTGCGGCTGCGGAATACTGCTCCCTCGGGCAGCTCTCCGGCCAGTTCTGTCATTATATCATAGTCCAGCGCATTTTTGAATAACAAATTTTGAATTTTTTCCGGAATTTCTGCTTCCAGGCAGGTTTTCTCCCGCAAAACAACAGATCTCCCTCCGGGAAGCGGATTCTTTCCAAGCTTCGCCGGTATCTCAAAGGGTATATTCCCCGCCGGCCTCCCGGCCCAGAAGACCCCTTGGGCACAGCTCACCCGCACCCCCGGCAGGTCAGCCCCTCCGCCGCGCTCCAGTATATGAAGGGCCTCCCCTATGTGCTTTTGCTCTAAGCGTGACCCGCCGCGGCGCTCAATAAAGAGCTTCACCGCGCGGCTCCTGACGCTTTTCTCATCAGCCAGCAGCGTCTCTGCCTCAAGGCCCCACATATTCAAGGCCCGCTCTATAAGAGCTTCAGCCTGCCTATTTAGGCAGCTCCTGTCCTCTGAGAGGATCCTTGCCGCCTGTCCCGCCGTATGCACGAAGCGTGGATTCAGCTCCTTAAGCACCGGCATCACCTGATGGCGCAGCCGGTTCCTTGTGTAGTCGTCCGATAGGTTTGAACTGTCCGTCACATAGCTCAGCCCGTTCTCGCGGCAGTACCGCTCTATCTCACTGCGGCTCACGTATAAAAGCGGCCGCAGGATCTTCCCCCGCCTTGGCGGGATACCGCAGAGGCCGTCCAGCCCTGCGCCCCGGCAGAGGTTTAGAAGGATAGTCTCTGCGTTGTCGTCGGCGTTATGGGCTGTGAGAATGCGGTCGCCCCCCCCTGACGCCAGCTTGTGAAAGAAGGCATACCTTATCTCCCTGCCGCACTCCTCCGTGCCCATGCCCCGTTCTTCTGCCAGCCTTCCCACATCGGCCCGGAGCACTTCTATCCCGAGCCCGTACTCCCGGGCGAAGCCCTCTGCCGCAAGCTGGTCCCTGTCGGCCTCCTCGCCTCTCAGCATATGGTTTACATGGGCCAGCAGTATGCGCTCCTTATTGACCTCACCTATAAGCCAGTGGGCCATGGCGGTGGAGTCGGCCCCGCCGGAGAACCCTACTACTATCCTGCCCTCTTCCGGAAGTCCCGGCAGACTTGCCGCCTTTAAAGGGCCGCTACTCATACCGCCTGACCTCTCTGGAGGTGAATCGCATGTACTCAGCCTGCCAATGCACATCGATGTCTATGGTCGCTCCGTGGCGGTTCTTTGCGACGATTATCTGGGCAGCCGTGGTGTCCATGTCGTCGGTCACCTGCCCGCCCTCGCTGGCGGCGTTATATGCCTCACGGTGCAGGAATATGACGATATCCGCGTCCTGCTCGATAGATCCGGAGTCCCTGAGCTCCGAAAGGCCCGGGCGGTGGTCCTTGGTACGGTCCGTGGGCCTTCTCAGCTGGGACATGGCGATAACCGGCACGTCCAGCTCCTTTGCCATTATCTTCAGGTTCCTGGTGATATCGCTTATCTCGTTCACCCTGTTATCGTTCTTCTTTCCTCCGGACATGAGCTGAAGGTAGTCGACTATGATCAAGTCCACATCCTTCAGCCTGCGCACCTTGGCCTTCATCTGAGGCACAGTAATGCCGGGCGAGTCGTCAAAGTACAGGTCGGCGCTGCCGAGAATATCCCCGGCCTCGATCATCCTTGTCCACTCGTCTTCGTTAAGGTCCCCGCTTCTGAGCTTTGTGCCCTCCACCGAGGCCTCTGTGGAAAGCAGGCGCGACGCCAGCTGCTCCCCGGACATCTCCAGGGAGAAAAAGGCCACCCGCCGCTTTGACACCACTGACGCGTGCCGGGCAATGTTCAGCCCAAAGCTGGTCTTGCCCACGCCGGGGCGAGCCGCCAGGACTATAAGGTCCGAGCGGTTAAGGCCGGTTATAGTCGTGTCCAAAAGGCCTATTCCGGTAGGAATGCCCTTATACCTGTCCCGGTCGGGGGAGTTTAACAGGTCCAGCCTGTCAAATGTTTCAAGGAGCATCCCCTTGATGGAGCGGAGCCCCTTCATCTGCTTGCCCTGGCGTATCTCATATATCCGCTGCTCCGCAGAGTCCAGGAGCCTTGAAGCGTCCGTGACCTCTCCGGCCTCGTCCAGGATCTCCCTAAGCGACTGCATAAGCGCCCGGAGCTCGTATTTTTCCCGGACGATATTGGCATAGGTCTCGGCGCCGCTTACTGATGGCACAAGCTGGGCCAGCTGTATCATGTACACCCGCCCCTGCTCCTGGTCGAAGTCCTGCTCCTCCCGCAGCCTCTCCAGCACAGTCACAAAATCCACCGGCTGGCCTAGGGTGAACATCTCAAGCATCGCGGCGTATATCAGGCGGTTATTGACGGCGTAGAAATACTCGGCCCTGGGCAGTATCTCCGCTACAAGCGAAAGGCATTCGGCGTCCAGGAGCACGGCCCCCAGCACAGACTGTTCCGCGTCCAGGTTAAATGGCATACTGAGCCCTGGCTGCGCCTGGGTGTTAAGATAGCTCTCAGGTCCAAAATCCATGGCCTACTGCTCGCAGACCACCACGCTCATGGTAGCGGTAATGCCGTTATAGAACTTGATGTCAAAGGAGAAAGTGCCGTAGGACTTTATGTCGCCGTCCAGGATCACCTTGCGCTTGTCAACGTCTATATTGTACTGCTTCTTTATCTCCTCGCAGATCTCCTTGGCCGTGACGGAGCCGAAGAGCTTCCCCCCCTGGCCCGCCTTGGCGTATATCTTCACCGCCCGGCCGGAGAGGGCATCGGCGTTCTTTTTGGCCTGCTCCGTCTCGGTCTTGATCTTATACTCCTTGGCGGCCTCGGCGTTCTTGAGCTCGTTCATGGCCTGGGCATTTGCCTCTTTGGCAAGCTTCCTTGGGAGCAGGAAGTTCCTGGCGTAGCCGTCGGAGACCTCCTTGAGCTCGCCTTTTTTGCCTATGGATTTTACGTCCTGTAAAAGTACAACTTTCATTTTTGTCATCCTTTCCCTATAGAAATTATACAAATTTTATCCTAGCCTGTATGTTCTGTCCCCGCGCTCCATCGCCGCGAAGACTGCCTCCAGTTCCCCGTGGGCCCGCTCCTCGCTGTCGTACTCGCCTATTGCAGGGTCTGTCAGCATTTTATCCAGGTTTCCGGTGTGGCAGTAGCCATAGATACCGTATCTCTGGTCCTTCCTGCCGGTACCGGCTAACTTCTTGACAGTTACCAGCTGATATTCCCCCAATGACTTTCCATCCTGCGACATAATGTACATATTTACTTCTCCCCTCCATGCCCGCGCATACGTTTGCCGGTCTCAACAGCCACCCGGAAACAGACCTCCTCAAGTCCCGCGCCCTTCTCGTGGAGTATGCCGCCGTCCCAGCCCGCGTCGTCCACGGTATCCGTGGCGTAGAAGAACTCTGCAAAGTGCGCGTCCCTGAACCGCGCCACCGCCGCAAGGCTCGCGCACTCCATCTCCACCGATATGCACCCCTGCTCCCGCCTTCTCGCTGCCTTCGCCCGGGTCTCCCGGAAGAAAGCGTCCGTGGTCCATGTCTTGCCCTCCGCAAAGGAGACTCCCAGTTCATTCATCGCCTCCCGGCAGGCCTGCAGATCTTCCGGGTTCAGCTCTATCTCGTCAGCCGCCGGGATATAGTGGTAGGAAAGCCCCTCGTCCCTTATGGCCGCTGTCGGCAGCAGCAGCTTGCCGTGGGATATGCCCTTACGGAGCACCCCCGCCGCGCCAAAGTACACATAATATTTCCCGCCCATGGGTATGCTCTCCTCCATGGTGGAGGCAGCCCCCGGGCCGCCCACAAAGGGCATGAACACCGCCACATCCGTTCCGTAAGCCTCTACCTTATAGATGGGCACAGCTCCTATGCAGCACCCGAAATGGCTTATCTCGGTCCCTCCGTATTTATCCAGCAGCCACTCCATAATGGACTTTGAGAATATCCCTATGCAGATTTCCGGGAAGTCCCCACCTGTGTGATGGCAGCAGTCCTCCGGGTTGATAATGGCCCTTTTATCCGAGTCAAATTCGTTGTGTATCATAAGCCTGCAGCTCCTCTCAATTCACCGTCGTCTCCTCCAGCCTGTCGTCCAGCGCCCTTATGAGCCGCCGTCTCGCCTCGCCCATGGAGACATTCTTGATCTGCGCCCCTGCCATTGTAAAGTGCCCGCCGCCCCCGAACTCCTCCAGGATAAGCTGCACGTTCACGTCCCCCAGGCTCCTGGCGGAGATGCTCACGTCCCCGCCCACCTTATACAGCACGAAGGAGGCCTTCACCCCCTGTATGCTCAAAAGCTCGTCCGCGGCCTGGGCCGAGGCCACCCTCAGGTCGTCGAACTCCCAGCTCGAGGTGGCTATGGCGCACCCCTTATATATCTCCGCCCCTGACACCAGCTGGGCCTTGCGCTTATAGCTGTCGAGAGTGTTTGAAAACAGCTTCTTCACCGATACCGTATCCGCGCCTCTGCGCCTGAGATAGGCCGAGGCCTCAAATGTGCGCACACCGGTCTTTAAGACAAAGTTCTTGGTGTCCAGCATTATGCCTGCCAGCAGGGCTTGAGCGTCCGCCCGGTCTATTGCAGAGGATTTGATATACTGCACCAGCTCCGTCACCATCTCGGAGGCGGAACTTGCATAGGGCTCGTGGTAGAATATCAGGGCGTTCTTAATATGGGTGACCATCATCCTGTGGTGGTCGATCACGACTATCCTCTTGACATTGTCCAGAAGCTCGCGGTTTTCCACGTAGTTCACCGCGTGGGTGTCCACCACGATAAGCAGCGAGCGTTCGCTTACAGTCTGCAGCGCCTCCTGGGGGCTTATGAATACCCCCTCCTCAGGATAGCTGCGCTCCATCATCTCCACCAGGGAACCGGCTAAGGTGGAGCCCCTGTTTATAACGATATGAGCGGGCTTCTCAAGGCCCTTATATATGGCTGCCCACATGCCCGCCGCCGAACCCACCGAGTCCAGGTCAGAATTGGTGTGTCCCATGATGAACACGCAGTCGCTGGCCTTTACGTGGTCGCTCAGCGTTGCGGCGATCACCCGGGTACGCACCTTGTCGCGCTTTTCAACGCCTTTGCTGAGGCCCCCGAAGAATTCGTATGTATCGCCGCCCTGCATGACCGCCACCTGGTCGCCGCCCCTTCCCAGGGCCATGTCAATGGCCTGCCTTGCCCAGCGCTCGCTCTCGGCTACGCCGCCTGCCCCGCGTCCCACGCCAATAGATACCGTGGCACTCATGGTGTTCCGCGTGTTCCGCACCTTCCTCACGCTGTCCAGCACAGGGAAACGCTTCTGCTTTGCCTCCTCAATATGGGCGTCGTCGGTGATGATAAGGTACCTGCCGCTGGAGACCCGGCGCATAAATCCCGCCATCTCCTTCATGGCCCAGCTGCGCAGAACAGCCTCCACCTCGGCGGTGATCCGGGACTCCTCGCCCCCGGCGTCGTCCCGGGCCATCTCCTCCCTGTTGTCAAAGGAGGCAATGCACACCACCGGACGCTTGTCCTTATACTCTTTGTTTACGGCTTTAAAGTAGGTGTCGTCCACAAAATAGAGTATATAGCCGTGGCGGGCCCTCGCACCGTATACCGTGTACTCCCTGCCGCCGTAGGCGACCGCCGTGCCTGACGCCTCCATCACCTGCCGGAAGGTCTTTGGGTAGATATACCTCGAGGCGTTCTCCCCAAGGCTCGGGCGCCCCTTGCAGAGGGAATTTGCAAAGGCCTCGTTCACCCATACCACGTCCCCCGCCGGGGCCACTACCGCCACAGGCAGGGCGAATTTCTCCAGTACCTCCTGGTCCTCGGCAGTGAGGACCCTTGCCGCTGCCCTCAGAGTCGCGACGGCGTTCGTCCTGTACAGTATGCCGGAGACTGTCACCGCCAGGGCGCAAAGGCCTGCGGCGGTCATCTCTATCATGAAGACGATACGGTTATAGGGATAGCTCGCCACCGCCATTGCCAGCATGGCTGCAGCCATCAGGTACATCAGCGGGGATGTTACCCACACCTTTTTTCTGCGCACCTTCCTCAGCTCCTTCTCCTGGGGTCCGGCCCCAAACCACGAAACTTTTGATTTATCATACTTCCATGATGATGGGAAGTATCATGGGATTACGCTGGGTTTTTCTATATAGGAATTTTGACAGCTCATCCTTAACGCACTGCTTCATGTCGCTCCAGTCGCGCACCCGGTGCTCCGCGCACTCCTCCAGCGCCCGGTAGACCACCTTACGCGCCTCCTCCATCAGGGCTTCATTCTCCCGCACATACACAAAGCCCCTGGACACAATATCCGGCCCTGCGGCTACATGGCCGCTCTCAGCCTCAATGGAGCAGACCGCCACAATCAGGCCGTCCTCTGCAAGGTGCTTGCGGTCCCGGAGAACCACGCTGCCCACGTCCCCTACCCCCAGGCCGTCCACCATAACGCTTCCGGCGGGCACGTCCGAGAGTTGCTTCATCCTGTCCTCGTGTATCTCCAGGACATTGCCGATGTCCCCGATGAAGATATCCTTCTGCTCCATCCCCATGGACATGGCAATGCCCGCGTTCTTTTGCAGGTGCTTCTGCTCACCGTGGACCGGTATAAAGAACCTCGGCTTCACCAGCCCGTGGATAAGCTTCAGCTCCTCCTGGCAGGCGTGCCCTGAAACATGCACCTCGTACATGGATTCGTATATCACCGTGCATCCCTGCTTCAGCAGCTCGTCCACCACGGCCCCTACGGTCTTCTCGTTGCCGGGTATGGGCCTGGCCGACAGGATGATGAAATCCCCGGGGCCTATGGCAACCTGCCTGTGGTCGGAGAAGGCCATGCGGGTGAGGGCCGACATGGGCTCGCCCTGGCTGCCGGTGGTTATGAGCACCAGCTGCCCGGGCTCATACCTGTTTATAAGATTCAGATCCACCAGCACGCCGTCCGGGATATCGAGATATCCCAGCTCGCTGGCAATTCCCATTACGTTCACCATGCTGCGCCCTGAAAGCGCCACCTTCCTGCCGTACTTCACCGCGCAGTTTATTATCATCTGCACGCGGCTGATACTTGAGGCGAAGGTCGCAACGATTATCCTCTTTCCCTCGGCCCGCATGAATAAAGCGTCCAGGGAGTTGTTCACCGTCTGCTCGGTCTGGGTATAGCCCGGGCGCTCGGCATTTGTGGAGTCCATGAGAAGGGCTAATACCCCCTGCTTGCCCAGCTCCGCAAACCTCGCCAGGTCTATCATCTCCCCCTCCTCGGGGGTACAGTCGATCTTAAAGTCCCCGGTATGCACCAGCACCCCTGCCGGCGTGTGCAGGGCCAGGGCCACGGAGTCGGCTATGGAGTGGTTCACATGTATGAACTCCACCTCAAAGCATCCCAGCCGGATATGGCTTCCGGGAGGGGTCACCATCAGCTTTGCCGAGGCCGTCAGGTTGTGTTCCCTGAGCTTGCTCTCTATAAGCCCGATAGTCAGTGCCGTACCGTATACCGGCACATTGAGCCGCTTTAAAAGGTACGGCACCGCGCCTATATGGTCCTCGTGCCCGTGGGTTATCACAACGCCCTTTATCCTGTCCCGGTTCTTCTCCACAAAGGTGAAATCCGGTATGACCAGGTCTACGCCCAGCATTTCCTCATCCGGGAACGCAAGGCCGCAGTCCACGATCACCATGTCCCCCTGGCACTCATAGAGGGTAAAATTCTTGCCTATCTCGTTGAGGCCCCCCAAGAAATACACCTTCACCGGCGGCTTCTGTGACCTTCTGGGCCTGCCCCTGCCCCGCTTGGGCTGGGCGGACTGCACCAGCTTCTGCTGCGCCCTCTGTGCCGCGGCGGTCATAGGGGCGGTGCCCAGGCTCTGCCCGGCTGGACTCTGGCTCTGGCCTTGCTGACTTCCCTGCTTACCGGAGCCCTGATGCCTGCCGCTCTGCTGCCTCCCCGGTGAGCGGCACTGCTTGCCTCCCGTAGCCCCGCCCTTTGCCGCGCCGCCTTTTGCGCCGCTTCTTGCAGCGGTATCCTTCGCCTGGCCTGCGGCGGCGCCACCCTGGCGCGGGCCTGATATCTTCCCTATCCTTGGGGCCTCCTTACCGCTGTTCTGGGCCCTGCGGGGCCTGCTATTCTTTTTTTCAACTTCTGCCACTTAGTTTCCTCCTTAATATTCTGGCCGGACGCCTCCCTCTGGGCACACCCGGCCGGCCTCCCGGAGCGCCGGGGGCTGGATAATTTAATGTAATGCACGCACAGCGTCAAGGGCCTTGCGCACTTATAAAAAAACGGCCTTCGCCGTATCACCCGAAGATATATATTGCTTATTGTACTATATGTTGCCGCCCCCTGTCAAGTCCGACGGCAGCCCCGTTACCATATTCTAGGCCTCCGGCCCTCATTTTATGCCATTCCCAAAGAAAATTCATCCAGAGGTCTTGACAAAGTATACTAAAAAGGTATATATTTATCCTGTAAGGGCAGACTCCCCTAAAGCAGACCATCGAAAGGATGTAAAATATTATGGATCAAAAGCGAAAAGTCTATGCCGACAATGCCGCGACTACCGCCGTTTCAGAGGAGGTTTTGCAGGCAATGCTCCCCTTCTACAGGGAGATATACGGCAACCCCTCCAGCCTCTATGAGCTGGGCCAGGAGGCAAAGGCCCCTTTAGAGAAGGCGAGGGCGGACGTTGCCCAATGCCTGGGCGCTAAACCCAACGAGATATACTTCACCAGCTGCGGCAGCGAGAGCGACAACTGGGCCATAAAGGGCGCGGCCCGGGCCCAGCGCAGGAAGCACGGAAAGACCCATATCATCACATCGGCCTTTGAGCACCACGCCGTGCTGCACACCTGTGAGGCTCTGGAGAAGGACGGATTCACTGTCACATACCTGCCTGTGCACGAGGACGGCCTTGTGCGTCCGGAGGAGCTTTCAGAAGCCATCACCGAGGATACCGCCCTGGTGACTATAATGTACGCCAACAACGAGATAGGCACCATCCAGCCCATAGAGGAGCTTGGCAGCATATGCAAGGAGCGCGGGGTGCTGTTCCACACAGACGCGGTCCAGGCTGTAGGCAATGTGCATATTGACGTAAAGGCTCAAAATATAGATATGCTCTCCCTTAGCGGGCATAAGATACACGCGCCAAAGGGCGTGGGCGCCCTATATATCCGGGCGGGCGTCTTTATCGAGAACTTCATGGACGGCGGCGCGCAGGAGCGCGGCAGGCGGGCAGGCACTGAGAACGTAGCACAGATAGTGGGGCTGGCAGCAGCCATTAAACACGCCACGGAGACTATCGACCAGCGCGTTGCCAGACTGACCCCCATGCGGGACAGACTTATAGAGGGCCTCTCAAAAATAGAGCGCTCCCGTCTGAACGGCAGCCGCGAGCACCGGCTCCCCGGCAATGTGAGCTTCTGCTTCCAGGGGATCGAGGGCGAAAGCCTCCTGCTCCTTCTGGATATGCACGGCATAAGCGGCTCCTCAGGCTCTGCCTGCACCAGCGGCTCCCTGGACCCCAGCCACGTGCTCCTCTCCATCGGCCTGCCCCATGAGGTTGCCCACGGCTCCCTCCGCCTCTCCTTCGGTGACTACAACACCATGGAGGATATAGACTATATTCTGGAGGTCCTGCCGGGGATAATCGAGCGTCTCAGGAATATGTCCCCCCTTTGGGACGCCATCTGTCAGGGAAAGGTAAACTATGATGAATTTATGTAAAAAGCGCGGGCTTGCCCCAAAGGTGCAGGAAAGGCTCCGCAAGGTCATTTTCCGGGCATTTATCCTGAGCCTGCCCACTCTCATTATAAACCTGATAGTCCAGGGCCGCAGGGAGTTCAGGGCGGAGCTGGAGACCAATAAGAAATATAAAATGCTTACTGACAAAGCTTTGAAAGGATGACTTATTATGGCATACAGTGAAAAGGTAATGGACCACTTCGCAAACCCCAGGAACGTGGGAGAGATGAAGGACTTCAGCGGCGTTGGCGAGGTCGGCAACCCAAAGTGTGGGGATATCATGCGTATGTACATTAAGGTTGAGGGCGACACGATCACCGATGTGAGCTTCATGACCTTCGGCTGCGGCGCGGCAATAGCCACCAGCAGCATGGCTACCGAGCTCATTAAGGGCAAGCCTATAAGCGAGGCGCTGAAGCTCACCAATAAGGCCGTCATGGAGGCTCTGGACGGCCTTCCGGCGGTCAAGGTGCATTGCTCGGTCCTGGCTGAGCAGGCTATCAAGGCCGCAGTGTCCGATTACTATACGCGCCTGGGGATCGACCCCGCGCCTATTGTCGGTGAGATCCCTGAGTGCGAGGAATGCGGGTGCTCTGTTTGAGAATATTTTAGGGCTTTTCCAAAAGGAAAAGCCCTGATTTTCTGTCTATTACCCTGTCTCTCAGCGGCCCTTATGCCTGGCCTTCCGCTTCTGCCGCCTCAGCTCAAACTGCCGTTTTTTCTCAGCTTCCCGCAGTTCCCTGCCGTGCTGTTTCCGCTGGCACTTCATTTCCTCACGCTGCATTTGCAGCGCCTGCTGGGACTTAGTTCCAACGCCCGAAGCTTGCAGCTGCTTTCCGGCAATACGCTGCCGGCGCTTGGGACTGTCCGCGGCCTTCCTTACAGGGCTCTCAACCTCCGGACTGAACTTCAGCCTTTCGTAATCCCTGAGGATAAACTCCCAGACCTCACTGTCCTTTGGCTCAGCCCCGAAGATGTGCCTGCAGACAGAAAGCCTGTCCCCAGACACCCGCTCGAAAATCCCGACCCAGAATTGCCCCTCAAAAAACACCGTCAGTCCCGTGCTCTGCCTGTTCATAACATTCCCTCCTGAAATCTGCTATGAACAGAGAACGGACAACCCGGAGGGGCAGGTTACTTACCCCGTCTGCAAAACGGGACGGCCGGGCTACCTACCGGCTCTGGCACATCTTTCGAGAGACGCGCGTTGCGTTTTTATCTCTGCTGTCTATTTTAGCTTTATTATTTTACTCTTCCTCGTCGTCCTCAGGGGCGTCCCAGTTGTGCCAGACGTTCTGCACGTCGTCATTATCCTCCAGAAGGTCCAGCATTTTCTGCATTTTTATGACAGTATCCTCGTCGGCAATGCTGGTGTAGGTGTCCGGCACCATCTCCACCTCAGCGGAGACAAAATCATAGCCCTTCTTTTCCAGATCCTCCCGGACGCCGCTGAAGTCCGAGGGCTCTGTGGATATCTCGAACACGTCCCCGTCCGCGGCAAAGTCAGAGGCCCCGGCCTCCAAAGCGTCAGCCATGACCGTATCCTCGTCCAGGTCCTCCCGCTCTACGACTATCACGCCCTTCTCCTTGAACATGAAGCTCACGCAGCCGGTGGTGCCCAGGTTCCCGCCGTACTTGTCAAAGGCGTGGCGCACGTCGGCGGCGGTACGGTTGCGGTTGTCTGTGAGGGTCTCCACTATGACCGCCACCCCGCATGGACCGTAGCCCTCATAGGTGATGTTCTCGTAGTTGTCCGCATTGCCGTCGCCCATGGCCCGCTTGATTATGCGGTCGATGTTGTCGTTGGGCACATTTGCCGCCTTGGCCTTTGCAATGCAGTCCCGGAGCCGGGAGTTTGCCGCCGGGTCGCCGCTACCGCCCTCTTTCACGGCTACCGCAAGCTCCCGGCCGATCTTAGTGAATATCTTGGCCTTCGCGCCGTCGGCCTTCTCTTTTTTGCGCTTGATGTTGTTCCATTTTGAATGTCCAGACATATTAAAACCGCCTTACTCTTTGTAATATCCAGTCTATTTTATCACATATCCCCTAGGATTTCAAGGGCCAGGGAGCGGGCTTTTTGCTGGGCAGGGCCCAGATTCTTCCGGCCCAGGTCCGTGCCGTCCCACACGACACAGCCCCTTAAAGTTGTGTTCATCACACTGAAAGCCCGCTGAAGCTGGTGCGCCGTCACCTCCAAGGGGAAGTCCTCCTCCTGGCCCATCGTGAGCAGAAGCACCGCGTCCCTGTGCTTCTTGACCGGCTGGCGTATCCCCAATGAAAACCTAGCCTCAAAGTACCGCTGGCTCCTGTCCAGCACCGCCTTCATGGGCGAGGGAAAGGAGTCGTTGTACACCGGTGAGGCCACCACCAGCAGGTCGCACTTTCTGAGCTCCTTGTCGAACTTGTCCAGGTCGTCATATGTACACTTCTCCTTCTTGGCGCAGGCCCTGCAGCCTGTGCAGGGGTGGGCGTTCAGCTCGTACACATTGGTCTCCGAAACCTGCCAGTCACCCCGGTCCTTAAACTCTCCAATAAAGCTGTCCAGCAGCATCCTGGTGCTGCCATGGGAGTTTGGCGAACAAAACATCACCATCATATGCTTTTTCTGGTCAAACAGGCTCATATTCTCCCTCCTGACTGCAAAAATCTGAGCAGAGCTTATTTTAGCACAAACCCCGGCGGGGGTCAAGCCTTGGGCTTCAGAATATAGCTGAGCGTCCCCACCAGCTCCCCGGTCTCAAGCATTCCCTCGATCTCCGAGAGCTCGGCCCAGCGGGTATCGCAGACCTCCCCCTCGGCCTTGCCCAGGTCGGCCTCCCCCTCAAAGGGGAACTCCCACACGTCTAAAATATCCCCGAACCGCCTGCCGTCGACCCAGTCCCGGACTGTTGAGAACAGCAGCTCCCCCTGTTCCGGAGCTAAGCTTATGCCCAGCTCCTCACTGACCTCCCGCACAGCGCCGGTTATGCTGTCCTCCCCCTGGAGCACCGAGCCGCCGGTGGTCTCCCACATGAGCGGGAAGGTTGGCCTGTCCGGGGAGCGCTGTGAGATAAGGTACCGGCCCTCTGGGTTTTTCAGCCAGATATGCACCACCAGGTGGAATAGGCCCTCCGGCAGTTCCTCTCCCCGGGTGTGGGAGCGGCCGGTCTTTACTCTGTCTTTTGTGTATAGGTCCCATTTTTCCATGAAATCACCTCCTTAACAGGTCCTCAGAAATTTATAACGCCTAAATGCTCCAGAAGTATCTTCGTACCCATCAGAATAAGTATCGCCCCGCCGGTCATCTCCGCCCGGGACTTATACTTCGCCCCGAACACGCTGCCAACCTTCACCCCCGCCGCTGAGAGCACGAAGGTCACCGCGCCGATAAAGCCAGCAGCGGCGGTGATGTTCACATCCAGGAAGGCAAAGCTCACGCCCACCGCCAGCGCGTCTATGCTGGTGGCAAGGGCCAGGAGCACCATCGCTTTCGGGGCCAGGGACCCGTCATCGCCCTCCTCTTCGTCGCCGGACATGGCCTCACGCAGCATGTTCCAGCCTATTACCGCCAGAAGCCCAAAGGCTATCCAGTGGTCCACCGCGGTGATGGCCTCCTTGAACTGCACCCCCACCATATACCCCAGCACAGGCATCAGCGCCTGGAACCCGCCAAACCACAGGCCCACCAGGGCCATGCTGCCATACCCTGCTCTGCGCATGGCAAGGCCCTTGCATATGGATACTGCAAAGGCGTCCATCGAAAGCCCCACCGCAATCAAAAACAGTCCTAACAAGTCCATAGTATTTCCCTGCCTTTTTCCTTGCAATTTTCTTCCCAGGGTATTATAATATGTTACATCAATAAAGTAAAGAGGGAAGGTAATTTATCATGCTGGATATCAAGATCGAACGCACCACCGCCCCAAAGGAAAAGCCCAATGAGGACAAGCTGGGCTTCGGGCAGATTTTCACCGACCATATGTACATTATGGACTATAACGAGGGCCAGGGCTGGCACGACCCCAGGATAGTCCCCTACGCCCCCATAAGCCTTGCCCCCTCGGCTATGGTCTTCCACTATGCGCAGGAGATGTTCGAGGGCCTGAAGGCCTATCACGCCGATGACGGAAGGGTGCTGCTTTTCAGGCCTGACAGGAACGCCCAGCGGGCAGGAAACTCCTGTAAGCGCCTCTGCATCCCGCCGGTGCCTGAGGAGGATTTTATAGAGGCTATAAAGGCCCTGGTAGGCGTTGACCGGGACTGGATACCCACAAGGCCCGGCACTTCCCTTTATATCCGCCCCTTTATCATAGCCACCGACGAACACCTTGGGGTACACCCGTCCCTGAGCTACAAGTTTATAATCATCCTCTCCCCCTCCGGCGCCTACTATGCCAGCGGCCTTGACCCGGTCAAGATCTGGATAGAGGACGACTATGTGCGCGCGGTACGCGGGGGCATAGGCGAAGCCAAGGCCGGGGGCAACTACGCCGCGAGCCTTAAAGCCCAGGAGAAGTCCGACGCGGAGGGGTATGCCCAGGTGCTCTGGCTGGACGGCGTGGAGCGCAAGTATATCGAGGAGGTGGGCTCCATGAACATCTTCTTTAAGATTGCCGGAAAAGTTGTCACCCCTAGGCTCAACGGCAGCATCCTGCCCGGCGTAACCAGGGCCAGCTGCCTTGACCTGTGCCGCCACTGGGGCCTTGAGGTCGAGGAGCGCCGCGTAAGCGTGGACGAGCTGGTTTCCGCCGCCAGGGACGGCTCCCTTGAGGAGTGCTTCGGCAGCGGCACCGCAGCGGTTATCTCCCCGGTGGGCACTCTGCGCTTTGGGGACGAGGTGATGGAGATATCCGGCGGCGCTATCGGGCCCTTGAGCCAGCGGCTTTATGACACCGTGACCGGGATTCAGACAGGGAAGCTGCCTGATGAGTTTGGGTGGACAGTTGAAGTCAAGTGAGGTTTTTTTATGATGAATGTCCTGGTGATGAATTGCAGCCCGGTGAGGGACGGGGCTACCGCTGAGATAGTGCGGATCGTCTCGGAGGATCTCAAGAATAGGTACACGGTTGAGAGCGTCTGCATTGACGACTATGAGATAGGCTTCTGCCGGGGATGCCGCGCCTGTCACAGCACGGCAGAGTGCGTACAGCAGGACGGCGCCCAGGAGCTGATGGAGCGGTTTGCTTGGGCAGATATCCTCGTGTGCGTCTCGCCCTCCTACTGGGCGGACGTCCCCGGTCAGTTCAAGGCTTTCATTGACCGCTGCACCCCCTGGAGCAACACCCATGAGCCCCACGCTGGCATTGGCGAGGGGAAGAAGGGCTATGCAATAGTCCAGCGTACCGGGCCAGGTATGAAGGAATGTGGGCGGCTGATCGGGACCATCGAGCATTTCTATGGGCACCTGGATGTGGAGCGCTGCGGCGGTCTGGGCTTGTGCTCTGTAGAGTGTAAGGAAGATGTTGCAGGGAGAGCGGAGGAAATTCTCGAGTTCTGCGGGAGGATATAAAGATGGACAGCACCCTTCAAAAACTCATATCCCTGGGCCTTGACCTTGATGCCGTCGGCCTTATCCAGCGCGAAGACGACGAAGGCTACTTCTGCACGCCCGTGGGCGCTGAGATACTGGGCTGGGCGGGGGTGGACGGCATACACTACTGCCAGGTGACGGGCTTAGGGGAGACCGTATTCGTGGTGGACCCCATGGACGGCGACGACCCGGTACACCCCATCGCCCATAATGTCACAGATATGCTCCGGCTGCTGCTGGCCTGCGGTGACATGGCGGCCCCGGCTCAGGCCCATATGTTTGACAGCAAGCAGAGCTTCGAGGAGTTTCTTATTAAATGCAGGCCCGACTCTGAGACCCGGGAGGTCCTGGAGGCCATCGGGCGCGGGCTTGATATAACGCCCATGCCCCTGCCGTACAAGTACCTAAAAGAGCTGCAAGACTCCTTTGATATGGGCGCAGTGCCTTATACTGAAGAATACTATGAGGTTATAGGTTAGTGGGAAAGGCCTTTGGGCCTTTCTCTTTTTGTAAAAATTTCCCCTAACCGCCAAAATATATGGAAAAATCCGGCGGGATATGCTATACTATTACTTAAATACATCGTCCCACTCCTGGGGAGATACGGAGGAAACTTATGCCAACACAAGAAAAATGGATGAAGCGGCGGGCCGGCATACTGCTGCCGGTGAGCAGCCTGCCGTCAAAGTACGGTATCGGCAGCCTTGGAAAGGCCGCCCGGGACTGGGTGGATTTCCTGGCCCGGGCGAAGCAGGGCTTCTGGCAGGTGCTGCCCATGGGGCCCACGGGCTTTGGCAACAGCCCTTATCAGAGCTTCTCGGCCTTTGCGGGTGAACCCATCTACATCGACCTGGACCTTCTCGTGGAGGACGGGCTTATCAATGGCAAGAAGCTGAAAAAATCCGGCTGGGGCGAGGACCCTGGCCGGGTGGACTATGACGCGGTGCGCAAGGCCCGGGAGCCCCTTCTGCGCAAGGCCTTCGATAACTTCAAAAAGGACAAGGCCCTCTCCCGCTTCAGGAACCAGAACGCCGCCTGGATAGAGGACTACGCCCTCTTTATGGCCCTGAAATCGGCCCACGAGGGACGGCCCTGGTACCAGTGGGAGGAGGATATCCGCCTTAGAAAACCCGCCGCCATGAAGAAGGCCAGAAAGGAGCTGGAGGGGGAGATAAGCTATCACGTCTTCACCCAGTACCTTTTCTTCGGGCAGTGGGAGAAGCTTAAGAAGTACGCCAACAAGAAGGGCGTCTCCATTATCGGCGACACGCCCATATACGTGTCCGGGGACAGCTCGGACGTTTGGGCCAACCCCGGCCAGTTCCAGCTGGACGCAGACAACAACCCCACGGTGGTGGCCGGGTGCCCGCCGGACGCGTTTTCTGAGGACGGCCAGCTCTGGGGCAACCCCATATACCGCTGGGACCTGATGAAGAAGGAGGGCTACTCCTGGTGGATAGAGTGCATAAAGGCGAAGCTTAGTATGTTCGACGTGCTGCGCATCGACCACTTTAGGGGCTTTGAGAGCTACTGGGCCGTGCCCTACGGGGACGAGACCGCCCGGGGCGGCAAGTGGGTGAAGGGCCCGGGGTACGACTTTATCTCCGCCATAAACAAGGCCGTGCCCGGCGCGCCCATTATTGCCGAGGACCTGGGATATCTGACCCCGGCGGTGAAGACACTGTTAAAGAGGAGCACGTACCCGGGAATGAAGGTGCTGCACTTCGCCTTTACTTCATGGGAGGACAGCAGCTATCTGCCCCATAACTACGGGAATCACTGCGTGGTATATACCGGCACCCATGATAACGACACAACCCTTGGCTGGATACGCCACGCCCCGGAGGGGGACCTGGAGATGGCAAAGGACTATCTGGGCTTTACGGACGAGGAGCAGGGGGTCTGGTGCTTTATCCGCGCGGCCCTCACAAGCGTTGGGGATTTGGCTGTAGTACCCATGCAGGACTATCTTGTGCTGGGCTCCGAAGCCCGCATGAACACCCCCTCTACCGTCAGCCCCATGAACTGGAGCTGGCGCATGGAGAAGGGCGCGAACACTAAAGAGCTTGCAGAAAAAATTGCCCGGCTGACAATTATAACCGCAAGGGCGGAAATGGAGGAACCTAAGAATGATAAAAAACGAACTGGAAAAAAGGCTAAACGGAAAAAGTCTGAGTGAGGCGGAGAACGGCGAAATTTACGCCGCGCTTCTGGAGCTGACAAAGGAAAAGCTGGCGGCGGCTCCGCGCATAGCGGGGGACAGGAAGCTCTACTATGTATCGGCAGAGTTCCTTGTGGGCAAGCTGCTGTCCAATAACCTCATAAATCTGGGGTTGTTCGACGAGGTCCGAGAGGCCCTTGAAGATGCCGGGAAGTCCCTTTCGGAGATAGAGGAGATAGAGCCGGAGCCCTCTCTTGGCAACGGCGGCCTTGGCAGGCTTGCGGCCTGCTATCTGGATTCTGCGGCGACGCTTGACCTGCCAGCGGACGGCGTGGGACTGCTGTATCACTTCGGGCTCTTCCGTCAGAGCTTCTGGGACCATAAGCAATATGAGAAGCCCGACCGCTGGCTGCCCGCAGAGAGCGGCCCAGAGTGCTGGGCGGAGAAAACGGACGTGAGCTTCACGGTACCCTTCCCGGGAGGCGCGGTGAAGTCGGTGATGTACGACGTGACCGTGTCCGGCTATGAGGGCGGGACCAACCGGCTGCACCTGTTCGACCTTGAGACGGTAGATGAAAGCCTTGTGAAGGACGGTATTGACTTTGACAAGACAGATATAGCGAAGAACCTGACCCTGTTCCTGTACCCCGACGACAGCGACGACAACGGACGGCTTTTGCGGGTGTACCAGCAGTATTTCATGGTGAGCAACGCGGCCCAGCTTATTATAAAGGAGCTCGCAGGGAAGGGGTATGCCCTTCGGGATCTGCACAAGCACGCGGTGGTACAGATAAACGACACCCACCCGTCCATGATAATCCCGGAGCTCATAAGGCTCATGCTAAAGGACGGCATACACATGGACGAGGCCATCTCCCTTGTGTCCAAGACCTGCGCGTATACCAACCACACCATACTGGCCGAGGCCTTGGAGAAGTGGCCCCTGCACTACCTGGAGAAGGCCGTGCCGGAGCTGGTGCCCATAATCAAAGAGCTTGACCGACGGGTGCGGGCGAAGTTTGACGACGAAAAGCTGGCAATTATTGACGAGCACAACCTGGTGCATATGGCCAATATGGATATACACTATGGCTTCTCGGTGAACGGCGTGGCGGCCCTGCACACGGACATTTTGAAGGAGGCAGAGCTCAAGTGCTTTGCAGAGGTGTACCCGGAGAAGTTTAACAATAAGACCAACGGGGTGACCTTCCGGCGGTGGCTGATGCACTGCGACCCGGAACTGAGCGCTTTTATTACCGGGAAGATAGGGGACGGCTGGAAGAAGAACGCGGACGAGCTGGAAAAGCTCCTGGCGTTCAAGGACGACCCCGAAGCCCTTGAGGAACTCCTTAAGATAAAGGGACAGAAGAAGGAGCAGCTCTGCCAGTATATGAAGGAGCGGGCCGGGGTGGAGCTGGACCCGGAGTCCATCTTCGACATACAGATAAAGCGGCTGCACGAGTATAAGCGGCAGCAGATGAACGCGCTTTATATCATCTGGAAGTATAAGCAGATAAAGGCAGGGCATAAGCCCGCAAGAAAGCTTACCCTGCTCTTCGGGGCAAAGGCGGCCCCGGCGTATATCATCGCAAAGGACATTATACACCTGATACTGTGCCTGTCTGATTTGATTGCCAATGACCCCGAGGTTTCGCCCTGGCTTGAGGTGCGCATGGTGGAGAACTACAACGTCACCTGGGCGGAGAAGCTGATACCTGCCTGCGATATCTCCGAGCAGATTTCCCTGGCTTCCAAGGAGGCCAGCGGCACCGGGAACATGAAGTTCATGCTAAACGGCGCGGTGACCCTGGGCACAGAGGACGGGGCCAATGTGGAGATACACGAGCTGGTGGGAGACGAGAATATCTGCATATTCGGCAAGTCCAGCCAGGAGGTCATTGAGCTCTATAAGGAGGGCGACGGCCGGTACAGCCCATCGGGGTACTATCCTGTTGACCCGGAGATAGAGGAGCTTCTGGACTTTATCATCAGCCCCGCGCTTATGCGTATGGGGGACCCTGAGAATCTGGGACGGCTCTATAGGGACATGAGCCGGAAGGATTGGTTCATGGCGCTGCTGGACGTGAAGGAGTATATCGCGGCCAAGGAGCGGCTGCTCTCTGAGTATGAGGACCGGCAGGCCTGGGCGAAGAAGATGTTAGTGAACGTGGCAAAGGCTGGCTTCTTCTCCAGCGACAGAGCAATCGCCCAATATAACGAGGACGTGTGGCACCTAAAATAACCAGCGCGCAGCGGGAAGGGGTCCAGGGGAGCAGGCTCCCTTGGCAGGGTGTGGGGCGGAGCCCCACGGTCTGGCCGTAAGGCTGTAAAAATGAAAAAAATTAGGGCTTTTCCTTGCGGAAAAGCCCTAAAAATTTATAAGCCGAAGCTTTCTTTTATCATCTTCGCTACCTCATCAGGCGGCAGGTCAGTGTTGTCTATCTTGACGTAGTTCTCAAAGGGTATCTCCCCGTCCAGGCTCTCAATGCGGTAGTTAGCGTCATCGCTGACAAGCCGCTGATTGGAGAAGTCCAGATCGCGTTTGGAGGCCTTGTGCTTTAGGCGGTTCTCAGTGGCATTACGCTCTAACCGTACCTTCTGGGACGCGACCAGCTCTACATAGTAAAACTCAGTGCTATATGGGGCAAAGATACTCTTGACGTGCTCCACGTAGTCCCAGTCGCTCTGCTGGTCGAAGGCCCACATATAAGTGAAAATCATGCCGTAATTGTCGGACTTGGCGAACTCCTCAAAGATGACCTCTCTGACGCGTTCTATGGCCGGCGGGTGGAAATGTCCGAATATCTCTATTACCGGCTCGATGGTCATGTGGTTGTGGAACAGGCGCAGGTCCGTTATTTTCATGAGCTCCTGGCCGACGGTCATTTTGCCGACAGCGGCGTTGCCGATCAGGAATAGAAGTTTCATAAGGGACTCCTTTCTTCGCTTCGCTCGAAGCAAGACCGCAGGGGCTCTGCCCCCGCACCCCTGCAACTTTTGAAAAAGTTGACAAAACTTTTACGTTTTAGTGCTTGCCCGCGCGGCGCACGGCGTAGGTGCGCTCGTCCGACGCTTTCAGGAAGGCCATCAGGCCCCAGGTGGAGGCCATGCTTGAGCCGCCCGCGCTGATAAATGGAAGGGTCACGCCAGTCAACGGCAAAATATCCGTCACGCCGAATACATTGAGACACGTCTGGAACAACAGCAATCCCGCCACCGCGCATGCCCCGATGGAGAAGAAGGTGGACCGGCTTCTGGTCACGTCGCTGCGGGCATAGAGTGTAAACCCTGCTATGCTCATTATCACTATAAGCCCCAGAAGCAGCCCCTGTTCCTCACATAGGAGCCCGAATACCAGGTCGCTGTCGGCGGCGAAGATGCCGTTCAGGTACCCATGCCCCAGGCCCATGCCGAAGAGCCCGCCGCTGGCGGTGTAGGTGAGCACCCGGGTCTGCTGTAGGCCGGAGTCGTAGGGGTCCTCCCAGACGTGGCCCCAGGAGCTGAAACGGTCGGCAACGTAGGGCATGAAGGTGAGGATAAGGAACACCCCCAGGGCCGCCGCGGCTAAAATAAGCACGATGGTGCGCACGCTGCCCGAGCGCATGAAGGCTATCACCAGGAAGGTGGCGAAGAATATCAGCGCCGTGCCCAGGTCACGCATGAGGAACAAAAAGCCTATGCAGGCCCCGGTGAACACCAGAAACTCCGTTATATTCTTCTTGGTCTGAAGCCTGTCCAGTGTGGAGGTGCCCACAAACACAAAGGCTATCTTTATGAACTCAGAGGGCTGTATGCTGATGGGTCCGATGTATATCCAGTTGCGGGAGCCGAAGCTGGTGGTGCCCAGAATAAGGTTCAGAACGAACAGGCAGAGGGCCCCAATGCCGATGGGCAGTCTGAACTTCGCCACCCGGTCCATATCATTCATAAACCATATGAGGAAACAGAACATTACAATGCCTATAAACATGGCGGCAAGCTGTGTCCGGGCCACGCTGAGATCTGTAGCCGCCAGAAGGTTTATCCCGATACCCGACAGCAGATAGGCTACAGTCTCAATCTCAAAGCTTATATGGTGCTGGACAAATATGGAGTACGTGTAGAGTCCCCAGCCCAGGACCAGCACGCCCAGCTCCGGCAGCAGGAGCATGGGGTCAAAGCCCTCTCTCGTCACACAAGCCTGGACCGCCATCATAAGATGCACGATAGTTGCCATGAGCATGAGAAAGAATGGGCTGGCTGACTGGCCCCGCAGGAACGCCTGGAAGCGCCGCTTCTTTTCAGGCAGCTGCGAGGTGTTGTAGAGGGTCAGGGTCACACCGCCGAAGGTCATGCTGTCCCCAATGCGCACCAGCCTGGGCCCGCTTATCCTGCGCCCGTTCACAAGCACGCCGCCCTTGGAGCCGGTATCGCACACAAACCAGCCCTCCTCCCGACGCATGAACACCGCATGGTCCCTGGAGACCTCAGCCACCGGCAGGCAGATATCACAGCTGCGGCTGCGGCCCACAGAGTTCTCCCAGTACAGCACCGGGAACCTGGCCCCTGATGCCTCGTCCAGCAGCATGACAACTGGATCCCTCCTGCGCTGCCCGGCCTTAAAGGACGTGTAGCACCTTATGGACACATACCCCGCCAGCAGCGGCACGATCATTCGCATTATGAGCAGCGCCGTTGGCGCCACCTCCGATCCAAAAAAAGCCCCTATCTGATCCAAAACAAACCTCCGCTTATCTTATCCCGGCGATCTCCCCGGCGCGCTTATATATGCTGCTCTCCGGCACGGCGCCGCGCACCATTGACAGTGGATACACCCTGCTTCCCCGGCCTATGACCGCGCCGGGGTTCAGCACTGAGTTGCAGCCTATCTCCACGTTGTCCCCAAGTATGGCTCCGAATTTCTTAAGGGAAGTCTCCAGCCTGCCGCCGTCGGGCAGGACTATGGCTACCAGGGACTTATCCTGCTTCACGTTGGAGGTGATGGACCCCGCGCCCATATGGGACTTGAAGCCCAGTATAGAGTCACCTACATAGTTATAGTGGGGCACCTGTACATTGTCGAATATAATGACGTTCTTGAGCTCAGTGGAGTTGCCCACCACGCAGCCCGCGCCTACCAGAGCGTTTCCCCTGATGAATGCCCCGGGGCGCACCTCGGTTTCAGGGCCTATAATACATGGCCCGGCGATATAGTTATTGGGGTAGCGCTTTACTGTCTTATGAAGCCAGACATGCTCCTGTGCCTGCTCATATTCATCCTTCGGAAGGGTCTCTCCCAACGCCAGTATAAACTCACCTATTTTCGGCAGCGCCTGCCAAGGGTACTCGCAGCCCTCCAGCAGCTTTGCCGCCGCGGTATGGGTCAAATCCAAAAGCTTCCCGGTCCTCAGTTCCATATGCTGTGCTCCTCCCTATGGTATCGCGGCGCCGCTTACTGGAATGCCAGCACCGCCCGGTCTATCTCGTCTATCTGGTTCAAATCCACCTGGAGCTTGCCGTTTTTGGTAAGCCTGATATTTAAAACAATGGTCGTGTCCCCGCCGGCAAATTCCAGGGAAGTGAGCCTGCCCTCGCAAAAGTCCAGCACCCTGTCAACATAGAGCTCCGTGGCGGTCTTCAGCAGGGGCGTAGGCGCTGGGGTCGGGGTGGGCTCATCCTCCCCTTCTTCGCCCCACTCGCCATTTTCACCGCCGTCCTCCTGGCCCTCCCCATCATCCAGGTTCACCATGCTCTTACTGTTGACCTCCTCCTGGGCCTGGCTGCGGATAGTGGTAAACTGTTCGGTGAGCCCGGAGAAGCTGGTGATTGGGGAGACGGTGACATCAATGGTGTACCCTGTCTCCACCTTTACCTCGTCTGCAACCTGGTACCTGGTGCTCAGCAGGGCCTTCGCCATTATCTCCTCCAGGCGCTGCATCTGGGTATCGTCAGGACTGAGGCCGTAGGCGTTGCAAAAGTTTATTGCCGCATTCTCCACTGTGGTGACATTATTCGCCTTTGCCGTGTCCTCGGTGGCCTGGATTCTGGCCATATATGCACGGTGGTCGTCATGGTAGCTGCTGTCCAAAAGGGCCTGGATATAGCTTGACACGTCGTAGTCGTTAAATTCCTCCGAGGGCAGGAAATCACATCCCGAGAGCCCCAGGCATATGAGCGCCGAAAGCAGTACCGCCGCCCATTTTTTCAAAACTGTCATAACAGGTAATTCCCCTTTCATCCTCCCAAATTGCGTCTTATTCGTCACGCCCGCAGCACTTCTTGTACTTTTTCCCGCTGCCGCAGGGGCAAGGGTCATTGCGCCCCGGCTTCTGGGCCTTTTTCACAGGCTGGCGCTTGACCTCACGGGCGCCCGCCCCGCCTGTGCCGGTCTCCTTGGCGACCTGCTCCCGCTGGGGGACCTCCTTGGCGCGCAGCCGCACGGTGAGTATGGCTTTTGCCGTCTGCTCCCGTATGGAGGCTATCATTGCGTCGAACATATCAAAGCCCTCCAAGCGGTACTCCACCACCGGATCCTGCTGTGCATAGGCCCTGAGGCGTATACCCTCCTGCAGCTGCTCCATTGCGTCGATATGGTCCATCCACTCCTGGTCCACAGTCTTCAGGAGCACGACCCGCTCCAGCTCGCGCATGACCTGTGGGGTAAACTCCTCCTCGCGCCTGTTATATAGCTTCTGGGCCTTCTCCCACAGGAAGTTCTTGGCAAACTCAGGGGCCAAATCCTCAAGCTCCCTGCCGCTATAGTCCAGGTCCTCCTCACCTATGAGCCAGCCCATATAGTATTCCCGGAGCCCCTGCAAGTCCCAGTCCTCGTGGGGTACGTTTTCAGGGAGATAGGTGTCCACCCTCTCGCCCACGGCCTCCTCTACCATCTTGAGTATAGCCTGCTTCATGTCCTTGCCGTCCAGCACCTGGTCCCGCTGGCCGTAGATTATCTGCCGCTGGTTATTCATGACCTCGTCATACTGCAATACGTTCTTGCGTATGCCGAAGTTCCTGCTCTCCACCTTGCTCTGTGCATTCTCGATGGCGTTTGAGACCATTCCCGCCTCGATGGGTATATCGTCGTCTATCCTCAGCTTTTCCATCATGTTATAGAGCCGTTCGCCGCCGAAAAGCCGCATCAGGTCGTCCTCAAGGGAGATATAGAACCTGCTCTTGCCGGGGTCGCCCTGACGGCCCACGCGGCCACGCAGCTGGTTGTCGATACGCCGGGATTCATGGCGCTCCGTGCCTATCACGTACACGCCGCCCAGCCGCTTTACCTCCTCGGCTTCCGGGGCGATCTGCGTCTCATATTCCTTGTTCAGCCGTGCAAAGGTTTCCCGGGCTTCCAAAATATCGGGGTCCTCGCTGTAGCTGTAGGAGGTAGATTCTACCAGCATTTCCTCGCTGTAGCCCTTTTTCCTCATTTCGGCTTTGGCCATAAACTCCGAGTTGCCGCCCAGGGCTATATCGGTACCGCGGCCTGCCATGTTCGTGGCGATGGTGACTGCCCCCTTGCGGCCGGCCTGGGCGACGATCTGAGCTTCCTTCTCATGGAACTTGGCGTTCAGCACCTCGTGCTTCACGCCCCTGGCCTTCAGCATTTTGCTGAGCATTTCTGACTTCTCAATAGTTATTGTACCCACCAGCACAGGCTGGCCCTTTTGATGGTGCTCCACAATGTCGTCTATAACCGCCCGGAACTTGGCTTCTGCCGTCTTGTACACGACGTCGGCGCAATCCTCGCGTATTACCGGCCGGTTTGTGGGTATCTCCACCACGTCCAGCTTGTATATCTCCGAAAACTCCTCCTGCTCGGTCATGGCTGTGCCGGTCATGCCCGAGAGCTTTTCGTACATTCTGAAGTAATTCTGGAAGGTGATCGTCGCCAGGGTCTTGCTCTCCCTCGCAACCTGCACGCCCTCCTTGGCCTCGATAGCCTGGTGCAGGCCCTCGTTGTACCTTCTGCCGTACATTAAGCGCCCGGTGAACTCGTCAACGATTATGACCTCGCCGTCCTTCACCACATAGTCCTGGTCCCGGTGCATGATGCCCCAGGCCCTTATCGCCTGGTTTATGCGGTGCTGTAAAAGTATATTCTCCGGGTCCGTCAGGTTGTCGATATGAAAAGCCTCCTCTGCCTTTTTCACGCCCCGGCGGGTGAGGGAGCAGGTCTTGAGCTTCTCATTGATGATGTAGTCATACTCGGCATAGAGCTCGTCGTTATCCTCCTTGGCATCGGTCTCCTTGACGCGTATAGGCTTGAGCCTGCCCGCAAAACTGTTGGCAAGGGAATAGTATTCGTCGGCCTTCTCACCCTGGCCTGATATAATAAGGGGCGTGCGTGCCTCGTCTATCAGGATAGAGTCCACCTCGTCCACTATGGCGTAGTGGTGCCCGCGCTGGACCTTACGGTCCTTATAGATCACCATATTATCCCTGAGGTAGTCGAAGCCGAACTCATTATTTGTGCCGTAGGTGATGTCGCAGTTATATGCCGCCTGCTTCTCGGCAGAGTTCATGCCGTTCAGCGCCAGACCTACTGAGAGCCCCATAAAGTTGAAAACGCGGGCCATCATCTCGCCCTGGTACTTGGCAAGGTACTCGTTGACAGTGACGATATGCACGCCCCTACCCGAGAGTCCGTTTAGATAGGCCGGCAGGGCCAGTGTGAACGTCTTGCCCTCGCCGGTCTTCATCTCGGCGATTCTGCCCTGGTGAAGTATCACTCCTCCCTGCACCTGCACCGGGAACAGCCTCTTGCCCAGCACCCGGTCCATAGCCTCCCTGCAGGCCGCGAAAGCCTCGGGGAGTATGCTGTCAAGGCTCTCACCGCCCTCCAGCCGCTTCCTGAGCCTTTGGGTCTCCCCTTTGAGCTCACCGTCTGAGAGCCCTCTATATTTCTCCTCCAGCCCCAGCACCTGGTCCACCATGGGCTGAATGCGCTTTAGCTCCTTCTTGCTGTAGTTTCCGAAAAGCTTTGTAAGGAAATTATTTGCCATATGAGTTTTCCTTTCTTTTATCTCGTAAAGCCTATTATACCATGCCCGCCCCACAGATTGCAAGAAAAGCAACAGTTTATTTACATTTAACCGAAGTACCAGCTTTCAAACAGCGCCAGCTGCCCGGCGTACTCCCTTGTGGTGGGCGCGCCGGAAATCACAGGGAAGTATATCATAAAGAGCGCTATGCAGCCCAGAGCCATGGCCCCCATCAGAAGCTGGGCCCACTGTACATCGACCCTGCCCCCAACCGTAACTCTCCCGCTGAGCCTGCCCCCCTCTGAAAGCCGCTCAAAGAGGGCCAGAAGTGCCAGCACCAGGAATGGCACGGCGGTGAAGTAGTGGTAGATAAACGTCAGCCTCGGCACCAGCACCCATGGCAGGTACACCGACATAAAACCGGTGAGCGCCACGGCGCAGTACACGCTCCTTTTTCTCAGCCACTCCCAGGCCGCCCATAGCAGCGCCGGCAGACAGCCCCACCAGAGCAGGGGATTTCCCATAGAGGAGATGGTGCTGTAATCCCCGAGCTCATTGCAGGGGTCGGAGCTGAAAAACCAAATGGGGCGCACTACCAGGGGCCAGTCGTACCAGGGGGAGGCAAAGCTGTGCTCAGCCACAAGCCCAGAGTGATAGTTGAACATGGTGGTCTGGTAGTTCCAGAAGGCCCAGAGAATATTGTCCCTGTTGTGCGGCAGCGTAGTCATAGGCAGATAGGCGCAGAAGTATATACCAAATGGTATGGCAACATACAAAAGGCAGCACCAGCCGCAGAGTATCCCGCAGCGTCTAAGGGCCGGGGCAAGCCCCTCTTTCTTCTTGCCCTCATACCAGCAGGTGTGTATGAGCTTGCCGAAAAACAGCACCGCAAGCCCCGCCGCTCCATAGGCCGCGGTCCATTTTGAGGCCACGCCAAGGCCCATAAACATCCCGCCCAATGCCAGCGGCAGAAGCAGCTCCCTAAGCCTTGCGCGCACTATGTCCTTGTACATAAAATGCACCATGGCGTCGTACATCAAAAGCAGGAAGAACACGGAATAGGTATCGATGGTGGCTATTCTGGTCTGGGTAAAGTGCATGAAGTCAAAGGCGAACATCAGCGTACCTAAGGCGCAGAGCCAGGTTTTCCCGAACAGGTCTTTACACAGACGGTACAGGGCCGGGAGCATCAGCACCCCGAAGAGCGTCCCCATAAACCGCCAGCCGACTGGGTTCAGGCCGAACAGCCGTATAGCCAGGGAGATAATATGCTTGCCCAGCGGCGGATGGGTGTTCTCATAGGGCTCCAAGCCCAGGATATGCTCATAGGCTGTCCTGGCGTGGTATATCTCGTCAAAATAGCTGGAGTTCTCATAAGTCTTATAAAGGGGCACCTTCTCCTGCTCGTCCGTGAGAAGCCCGGCCCCCGGGCCTGTGGCTTTAAGCGCCGGTATGCCGTCTGAGCCCGCGGGGGCTATTGCCATCTCGCTCACGGTCACAGAGCCGTCCAGGGCCGTCACCCGCACGAACCTCCCCGGGACCTCCAGATACTCCCGGCACCAGGCAAACACATAGCCGTTCCCGACCTCGCCGCAGTCCTCCCAGGTGACCCCGTCCTCGCTTGACTCTATCCTCATGCTTGAGCCCACACGGCTCCTATAGTGTGAGCTGTCCGGCTCAAGCCCGGGAAGATAGTATATGATATGGCAGGTGCGGTCCGCCTCCAGCACCACGCTCTGGCCCTCCTCCGGTGTCCAGTTGGTGGTTGGCAGCACCGTCCCGCCCAGGTGCCAGAAGGCCGCTATGCCGTACACCAACGTAATGCCCGTCATCAGCGCCCAGTCCGGCCCTGACATCCTCCTACTCTCCGGCGGGGCTATTGCCTTTACCGCCCAGCCCTCAAAAAATTTCCCGCCGGGCTCCGGCTCCTTTATCTCCTCTCTGATATAGACACGATACTCCGTCCAGATAAGGTAGATCAGGGCCGCAAGCTGCAGCAGGGCTATCACCCTTCCGGGCTGGCTGTTGGGGTCGTAGTTATTGCCCTTCTCACGGAATATCCAAAGGGTATAGCTCACATTGAGATAGTTCGCACCGGCAATGAAAGCATAGGCCCGAAGGAGCCGCTTGTCCCTGGCGAAGACATAGCTGAGCAGTATAAACAGGAACGCAGGGAACAGATACCTCTCGTGCATTTTCACGGCAAAGATATATACTATGCCCATCAGGAGAGGCGCGGCGGCAAATACCGCGTCCCTTCTTTTAGAGAGCAGTATAAGCCCCCCGCAGGCTGCCGTGGCTGCCACCGGCGCCGCCCAGGTGAGCGCCGCGCCCTTTATGCCGCCGGGAAGCCCCCACCAGTTGCGGCCTATAAGGGTCCAGAAATTATGGGCGTTTACGGAGTAGTAGTTATAATAGTCCATTGTGGACTGGTACTTCTGCACCAGCCACCAGTAGTTGAAATTTTTAGTGAACGGGGCCGCAACAAGCAGTGCCGCAGCCACGGCGCATATGACCCCCAGCCCAAGCCCAAGCCATTTGCGCCGCTTTATGGCGAAGAAGATAAACATAGGCGCGAATACCAGCATCTGTGGCTTGCAGATAATTGACAGGCCATATAATATCCCCGACGGGACCCAGGCCTCACCATATAGCAGCAGCACCGAGGCCAGCAGTATCATCGTGCAGAAGGAGTCCGCCTGACCCCACTGGGCTGAGTTCACGAATACCGCCGGGCAGAACAGATACGCCGCTGAGACCAGCAGCGCCGCCCTGTCCCCCAGCTTCTTCCTGCCAAGCCAGAGCAGCACGCCGCCGCATACCAGGTCCGCGCCTATGGAGGGCAGCTTCATTATAAGGGTGTAAAGCTGCCCCTCCCAGGCCAGGTGTGTAAATTGGCGTATCTCCTCAAGTAGCATCAGAATATAGAGATACCCCGGCGGATAGTCCAAAAACATATCCTGCTCATATATCTCGGAGAAGCCCACCCTCGAGAGGGTCATGCCCCAGGACTTGAAGGTGTCCATATCCACGCTGAAGCCCTCGGACCAGTACCCCAAATGGAGCCGGAGCAGAAGCGCCGCCAGCAGCAGAAGCCCTCCCCATACCGTGAATCTCATGCCCCCGTCCTCTTTCTGCTTTCTGCCGCAAAGCAGGAGCACAAGGCCGCAGAAGCCCGCGCAGGTCTATATAATGCCGCTCATCCATGTTCTCCTTTGTGTATTAGTAATAAGCTTAAAAGCAATTTTCAAAATTTTTGTTTTTTTACATATTTCTTATTGACTATTTGCCCACTTTAGTGTAGACTTCACATATGGGGCCGCTGGAAAAAGCCCCCAGAGAGTACATACCTATAGTATAGTGCTTTCCAAGCGGAAAGTCAAACCCTACTATCATTTCAGAAAGGAAAATCCTATGAAGATCACCACCCGCTATCATGAGGACCCCTATGCCCTGCACATCGGCACGGAGCCCTCAAGAGCCTACTACCTTCCCCAGACCCCGGACCGCAAGCCCAGCGCTATAGACCTGGACGGAGAGTGGGATTTCCACTACTTCGACTCCTTCTTAGACGCCGTTGACCTGGAGGGCAATGTGGCAGAGCCGGATATGTGCCAGATCCAAGTGCCGTCCTGCTGGCAGTGCATGGGCTGGGGCCGCCACATGTACACAAACGTCCGCTTCCCCATCCCCTGCGACCCGCCCTATGTCCCCGAGGACAACCCCTGCGGCCTTTACCGCCGCCATTTTGAGCTGAAGAAGGGGGAGGGCTCCCGGTATTTCCTCAACTTCGAGGGCGTCGACTCCTGCTTCTATCTCTGGGTAAACGGCCAGTTCCAGGGCTACAGCCAAGTTTCACACAGCACCTCCGAGTTTGAGATAACCGCCAATCTGAAGGACGGCATGAACGAGATAACCGCCCTGGTGCTCCAGTGGTGCGACGGCACATATCTTGAGGACCAGGACAAGCTCAGGATGAGCGGCATCTTCCGGGACGTGTACATTTTAGAGCGGCCCGCCGCTTTCCTTAAGGACTTCTTCGTCAAGGAGAGCTTTAACGACGACTTCTCCCATGCGGACATTACCGTTGAGCTCACAGTGGACGGCGCGGCCCAGGTCTCCGGCACCCTCTTTGCCCCCGACGGCACAGAGCTTGCAAGCTCCGGCCCCGCCGCCGATAAGCTCTGCTTCTCCGTCGACAATCCCGTCCTCTGGAACGCCGAAAACCCGGCCCAGTACACCCTTGTGCTCTCTACCGGCGATGAAGTTATCGAGCAGAAGGTGGGCCTTAGGAGGATCGAGATAAAGGACGACGTTGTGTACCTCAACGGCGTGAACATCAAGTTCAGGGGCGTGAACCGCCACGACAGCGACCCGGTCACCGGCTATACCATCAGCCGGGAGCAGGCCCTTCGGGATATGCTCCTTATGAAGCAGCATAACGTCAACGCCATACGCACCAGCCACTACCCCAACGCCCCCTGGTTCAACCAGCTGGCAAGCGAGCTGGGCTTCTATGTTATCGGCGAGGCGGATCTTGAGAGCCATGGCTTCGCCACCCGCTACAGCGGCAGCGACCACGACCAGAACACCTACCCCGACGCCATGGACGACCCACAGTTCAAGGAGGCCATCTTGGACCGCTCACAGCGCAACGTCCATAGGGACAAGAACGATGCCGCCGTGGTCATCTGGTCCCTGGGCAACGAGAGCGGCTGGGGCGAGAACGGCGAGGCTGCCGGGCGCTGGGTCAAGGAGTACGACCCCTCAAGGCTTCTGCACTATGAGGGCAATATGACCTATCATAAGGAGCGCAAGCCAGACTTCTCTATGATAGACCTGTACAGCCGCATGTACTCCCCCACCATAAAGCAGCCCGACCACCCCTGGTTCAAGAAGGCCTCTATCGAGGAGTATTTTGACGGAGTCGAGATCGACGAGAACTGGAACGGTCGCAGGCCCCCCTTCATCCTCTGCGAATACATACACGCCATGGGCAACGGCCCTGGGGACGCCGAGGACTACCAGCAGCTCATCATGAAGCACGACGGCTTCGTGGGCGGCTTTGTATGGGAGTGGTGCGACCACGCGGTGTACGGCGGGCAGACCCCCGACAACCGGCCCATCTACCGCTACGGCGGCGACCACGAGGAGTTCCCCCACGACGGCAACTTCTGCATGGACGGCCTGGTGTACCCCGACCGCACGCCCCATACCGGACTTATTGAGTTCAAGAATGTTATCCGGCCTATAAGGGCCGAGAAGACCGGCGGGAACACCTTCGTGCTGCACAACTACAGGGATTTCACCAATGCCCGGGACTTCGCGGAGCTGAGCTATGAGGTCATGAAGGACGGCGAGATAACCGCCTCCGGCAAGCTTGATATGCCCTCTATAGAGCCCCACGGCGAGGCCGAGATAACCGTGGACGGCCTGCCCGCCGGCGGCGACAGCACCGTCACCTTCATCTACACCGCAAAGCACGACGGCCCCTTCTTTGCCGCCGGACATCAGCTGGGCTTTGACGAGATAGTTCTCTCCCAGGAGAAGGTCTCACTGCCCGCGCCTGCCGACGGCAAGGTTGAGATAAGCGAGACCAACCGCGTGATAGCTGTCAGCGGCCCTAGCTTCCGCTATGAGCTCTGCCGTCAGACCGGCCTCTGGAGCCAGCTCTGCTATGAAAACAAGGCCCTCTTTACCCGGCCCATGGACTGGAACCTCTTCAGGGCTCCCCTTGACAACGACCAGTTCCTGAGCGATAAATGGAAGGAGGCAGGGCTTGACCGCACTACTGCCAGGGTCTACAGTATCAAGGCCGAGAACGCTCCCGGCGGCGCTGCTGTGATAACCCTGGAGGTTGGTATTGCCGCCCTCATAGTGTCGCCCTTTGTGAAGGCCACAGTCACCTGGACTGTAGATGTGAGCGGGCATATCAACTGCTCCATGGACTGCCAGCGCGACTTGAAGTTCGGCGGCTTCCTGCCGAGATTTGGTATGCGCATGTTCATGCCCAAGGCCTTTGATAAAGCCGGCTACTTCGGCTACGGCCCCTTCGAGAGCTACAGCGACAAGCACCGGGCCTCCCGCCTGGGCGTGTACAGCTCCAGCGTTAAAGATATGACCGAGCACTACTTAAAGCCCCAGGAGAACGGCTCCCACTTCGGCTGCCGCTGGGCCAGTGTGACGGACGGCTGCTTCGACCTTACAGCCGCCTCCCCCGACACCTTCTCGGTGAATATCTCCAACTACACCCAGGAGGAGCTGACCAACACGAAGCACGACTATGAGCTTACCCCCGCCGACGAAACTATAGTCTGCCTGGACTACAAGATGAGCGGCGTCGGCTCCAACAGCTGCGGGCCCTTCCTGCTGGAGAAATACCAGCTCAAAGAGGAGAAATTCAGCTTCCAGTTTGGGCTGACTCCCTCTTGCAAATAAGTGAGCTTTAGGCTATAATAGCTGTAGTGCGGACGGTTTGCACCGTCCGCACTTTGCTTTAAAAGAGAGGCGGAGGTATAACGTGAACAGAGAGATTAGACGGAGAAGGTCCGAGGGCGGCTACTACCAGAGCCACCCCAACACCGAAAGCTTCACCTGCAAGGTCTGCGGGCGCCTGGTCACCCCCGAGGAGGCCGGTACCCAGCACCGCAACCACTGCCCGAACTGCCTGAGCAGCATCCATGTTGACAATGAACCCGGGGACCGGGCCGCGGACTGCGGTGGCGTGATGGAACCTATAAGCGTATGGGTCAGGGCAAACGGTGAGTGGGCCATAGTCCACCGCTGCAAGCGCTGCGGGGCCCTCAGCTCCAACCGCATAGCCGCCGACGATAACCCCTTAAAGCTCATGTCCATAGCCCTTCGGCCCCTGGCAGAGCCCCCCTTCCCCATTGAGCGGGTAAAGGAGCTTGCCAGCCTTTTGGCCGGGGAGCAGCCCGGGGAGTAACCGCCATGGGCCACATAGCGGACCTTGGCGGCGCTGTCGCAGACTTTGCCATAACAGGGCAGCATATAGACTGCATCCTTGGCAGGGAGCTTATAAAGCTGGGCAAGCATACCGGCGGCGTTCTTCTGAGAAGGTCAGCCTTTGAAAAGGACGGCCTTTCAAGAAAGCTTATAGCCGATGGCGGACATCTCTTTATATATGACTTCTGCACCCTTCACATTTTCCGTCAGGATGATTTCGAGCCCCTGGGCAGCTGGCGGCTGGGAGACGACCTCACATCCGACATCTGCGGCATGACAGCAGACGATAATACAGTCTATTGCTCCATACGCAACGGTAGGCTCACCGCACTTGACAGGAAGTCGAGCCAAATGCGTGAGTCCCGGATTTCCGGCAGCAGCATGTGGAGCCTTGAAGTAAACGGCGACGGCCTTCTCTGCGGTACAGTAGACGGCAGGCTTCTGCTGATTGACAAGGACGCTCTGTCTGTAAAAAGAGAGCTCCAGCTGGGTAGGAAAAATATCCCCAGCCTTTTTATCGACGGCGGGATACTCTACGCCGCCGTCCAGGACGGCAGGCTCTTTAAAATCAGCATTGACGGCTTCGCTGTGCTGGCGGAGATAAGGAACGCCCACAGAAAGATGTTCCGCTTGGTGGGTATATACGGAGATAAACTTGTGACGGTCTCCCATCCCTGTTCGGAGATAGCCTTCTGGGATAAGGACACGCTGGAAAAACTGGAGGTGCTGCAAGTGCCCTTGAAGCTGTCCGGGAGGACGTATATAGAGGGGGACGACTTATACATATCTTCCCGCAATATCTTAGGTATCGACATTATAAATCTAAAGCACAAATAATTAAGGAGGAACAGAAAATGAAACTAGGCATAATCATGCCCCCAAAGTTCGAGAGCTTCCAGAAGGCCAAGGATTTAGGTCTGGACTTTGTGGAGTTCGACTGCAACCCTGAAAACTACTTCGGCGGGCCTGTCTCAGAGCTCCTGGCTGTAAAGGAGGAGTTGAAGGCCGCAAGCGAGGCCACCGGCGTCGAGGTGGGGGCCGTGGGCCGTTGGGCCAGCCCCGTGCTGGGCCCGGACGGAGAGCCCGACCCCGGCGAGTGGGAGCAGGTCAAGGCCGTTATCGACTTTGGCGCTTACCTTGGGGCAAAGCACTACCTTTGCAGCGTGAGCTATGTAAACGGGCTCAGCTACTATAAGAACATCACAGCGGCTATAAAGATACTCAACGAGATAGTGGCCTATGCCAAGGAACGGGGCATGAAGACAGCTATTGTAAACTGCATGATGGGCGGCAACTATATCCGCACCCCCGAGCAGTGGAAGCTGGTCCTCAGCGAGGTGCCTGGGCTCGGCATCAAGTACGACCCCTCCCACAGCTTCGTCCACGGCGGTCAGGGCGGCGCATACTTAGAGGAGGGCCTTGAGTGGGGCGCGCACTTCACTTACTGCCACGTAAAGGGCGTTATACAGCGTGGAGACTCCCATGAGCCCGAGCACTGGGCCGTCAGGGATCTTACCCTGCAGCACCCCGAGCTCAAGGACGAGCTCATGGGCAAAGCCTTCGGCCCGGACAACTCCTACGACAATCCCCCCGCGGGTATCGACGTGATAAACTGGCGGGCCTTCTTCGCCATTCTCTATAAGTACGGCTACGACGGCTATCTCGCCATCGAGCCCCACTCCGCTACGTGGCAGGGTGAGAAAGGTGAGAAGGGCGTTAAATACACCATCAAGTATATCCGCGACCTGATGATCCTGGACTGATCTGCAAATAGAACTGCCCCCGGTCACCCGGGGGCTTCTCTTATTTTATAAACTCAATTACCACTATCTCAGGCCTGTTATTAAAGCGCAGGGGTATAATACTGTTCCCCAGCCCCCGGCTCACCACCATATTGGAGCTTCCCTTCGTATAGAGCCCGGAGTCATACTTTGGGAAAAGGCCCTGATCAGGAGCTATAAGCCCTCCGATAAAGGGCAGCCGGAACTGTCCTCCGTGGGCATGGCCTGTGAGGGCCAGGTCTATGCCACAGGCGGTGTAAATGTCAAAAAGCTCCGGGCGGTGGGAGAGCAGGATATTATAGCAGTGGGGGTCCGCAAGCTCTGTGATCTTTGCGCCCGCCATAGCCGGAACTTCCCCGAAGATATCGCCTGAAATGACAAGGTCCGGGTCCGCAAGTCCGGCAATATTCACACCGTCATACCCCTCCAGGGATACCGCCCGGTCCTCAAGCACCGTGACTCCCGCCGCTTCAAGGCCGTCTCTCAGCTCTCCATACTCCAAAAGCCTCGCCTCATGGTTCCCTGGCACATAGTAAGCCGGCGCTGTCTTCACAGCGCCCCTCATGAACTCCAGGGCTATGTCCATATCCGTATGCCTGGAGTCAACCAGATCCCCGGTGACAGCGATAAAGTCCGGCTCCGTCTCTTCCAGCAGCTTTAGCAGCTCCGCGTTCCCTTCCCCGAACTCCGCGTTGTGCAGGTCGGAGATATGGGCTATGCAGAGGCCCTCCAGCTCACTTGGCCCCCTTATATTTATCCTGCTCACCGTCAGCGCCGTATTCCCCCAGAGTGTCCACAGTATCAGTACCAGCAGTACAAGCGCCGCGCATATCAGCAGCTTCTTCCTGAAAGACAGCTTCATCATTCCGCCTGCTTCTTCATGCTGAGAGATATGCGTTTCTTCTTCTCATCCACCTCGAGGACCGTCACATCCACAACGTCCCCAACCTTCACCACCAGGCTCGGATCCCGCACAAACCTGTCGCTGAGCTGGGAGATATGCACCAGCCCGTCCTGGTGTACGCCGATGTCTACAAACGCCCCGAAGTCCACCACGTTGCGCACAGTCCCCGTAAGCTTCATGCCGGGCTTCAGATCCGCAATATCCATTACATCCGTCCTCAGGATAGGCGGCGGCAGCTGGTCCCTCGGGTCACGCCCGGGCTTCTGCAATTCCGCCGCTATATCCCTGAGCGTGGGCACACCCACCCCGCAGGCTTCGGCGGCCTTGTCCGCGCCCAGCTCCTTTAAGCGTCCGTCCAGCTCCCCCAGGCTCCCCACATCTTTAAGCGAGTACCCGCATATCTCCAAGAGCTTTTCAGCCGCCTTATAGGACTCCGGGTGTACCGCCGTGCGGTCCAGGACCTGCTTGCTCTCAGGCACCCTTAAAAAGCCCGCGCACTGCTCAAAGGCCTTGGGTCCCAGCTTCGGCACCTTCAGAAGCTCCCGCCTTGTCTTAAAGCTGCCGTTCTCCTCACGGTACACAGTCACATTCCTGGCGACGGTCGGGCTTATCCCCGCCACCCTTCTGAGCAGGGACGGCGAAGCCGTGTTCAGGTCAACTCCAACAGCATTCACGCAGTCCTCCACTACGCCGTCCAGGGTCTCCGAGAGCCGCGCCTGGGGCATATCGTGCTGGTACTGCCCGACGCCTATGGCCTTCGGGTCAATCTTCACAAGCTCTGCCAAGGGGTCCTGGAGCCTTCTGGCAATGGACACCGCCGAGCGCAGGGACACATCAAAGTCCGGAAACTCCTCTGCCCCCAGCTTCGACGCCGAGTACACCGAGGCCCCCGCTTCGCTCACCACCATATATGAGAGACTACCGCTGTACTCTTTAATAAACTCGCTTACAAATATCTCTGACTCCCTGCTGGCTGTACCGTTGCCTATAGCGATACACTCTATCCTATGCTTATCACAGAGCCTTCTCAGTACCTCCTTGGACTTTTCCGTCTGGTTATGGGGCTTCGTAGGGTATATCACCGCCGTCTCAAGCACCTTGCCGTTGCCGTCAACTACCGCCAGCTTGCAGCCGGTCCTATAGGCCGGGTCAAAGCCCAGGGTCACCTTTGACTTCACCGGCGGCTGCATGAGCAGCGGGCGCAGGTTTAGGGCAAAGGTGTGTATTGCCTGCTCAGCCGCCCGCTCGGTCAGGTCCTTTCTGACCTCCCGCTCCAGGGAGGGGAAAATGAGCCTGTCCCATGCGTCCTCCGCGGTCTCGCACAGGAGCTCCATAAAGGGGTGCCGGGAGTAGACCTTTTGCAGCATCACCTGCACCGGCCCGAACTCCCCGGGCAGCACCGACACCTTCAGCATACCCTCCCGCTCGCCCCGGTCCATAGCTAAGATCTGATGGCTCTGGAGCCTTTTCAGCGGCTCCTGGAAGTCGTAGTAGAGCCTATACACCGTGTCCTCCTCAGTGTTCGCCGCAGACCGCAGCGCTCCGCTCTGCTGTATGCGCTCCCTAAGACGCTTGCGTATCTCCGCGTCGTCTGAAAGGTCCTCTGCAATAATATCCTTTGCCCCCTGTATGGCCTCCTCAACAGAGTTTACCTCCTTCTCCGGGTCCACAAACCCTTCCGCAAGGCCCTCCGCGCTCTCCCTGGTTATCCTGCCTTCCCCGTCGAGCCCGGTAAAAAGCAGCTTCGCCAAAGGCTCCAGCCCCTTCTCCCTGGCAATACTGGCACGGGTGCGCCGCTTGGGACGGTAGGGCCTGTAAAGGTCCTCCACCTCCGCCATAGTCGCAGCGCTCATCACGGCGCTTTCAAGCTCCGGGGTCAGCTTTTCAAGGGCCGTCACCGCCGCTATCACCTCGGCCTTTCTCTGCTCCAGCCCCCGCAGGTACTGCAGCCTATCGGCCAGCGCGCGGATAGTCTGGTCGTCCATGGTGCCGTGCTGCTCCTTACGGTAGCGGGCTATAAACGGCACAGTGTTCCCCTCATCCAGAAGGTCCACCACAGCCTTCGCGTGCTCCTGGCGCACGTTCAGCTCTCTTGACAGGGTCTCTATTATCTGTTCCATATGGGACTCCTTTATCTAAAATTTCTCAGCCGCACTATTATATCACAACGGCACCCCGGCGCTCAACCCCCAATTGAGTCCTCACCTGAAAAATAACCCGGGCGGTTATTGCGTACCCTATGCCGCGGGGCTATAATATACTTATAAACTGCAGTTATAAACTCGGATCTATTATATCTAAAGGAGGATAATATCATGCCAGTTGACCCTATAAAGGTGGGGCGGCATATCAGCGCCCTGCGCAGATCCTGTGAGCTGACCCAGAACCAGCTTGGTGACCGGCTCCATGTGTCCTTCCAGGCCGTGAGCAAGTGGGAGCGCGGCGAGACCCTGCCGGACACCATGCTGCTCCCGGACCTGGCGGCAGCCCTGTCCACCACCGTCGATAATATACTAAACGGAGGCGAGAGGCCGGTGAAGCCGCCGGAGCAGTACACCCGCACCGCCACTATCGCAGAAATGCGCGAGGGTATAGCCTGCTTTGAGCGCATAGGTGAGCTGCTGGGCAAGGGCAGTTTCTTTTATAAGGGAGCTATCGGGGGCGTGAACCTGAAGATGGTGATTGACCTTGAAGAATATCTCGCAGATGACTACACCAGGGAGGCCATGGTAGCCGAGGCGGCTATCCAGGCCATGATGGACGGAGCCTATTTCAGCCCCGAGGACATCGAGACAGGCTTCGTGCATCAGCATTGGGTGGACAGCGTGAAAGAGTACGCTAAAAAGTACGGTATCGAGTAGAGACGCCGGGGGCGTAATTCCCCCGGCTTCTCTTTTGGGCTCTGTACAAATATGGACGTTTCCACTAAAGGCGGCTGCCTCTCCTGGATCTCCTACTCTTCGTGAAAGCTTATGCTTTTAGTCTACGCGCTCCCCCTCATTCCCCCACTTCTCAATAAACCGCGCCGCGAAAGCAGGCGGCTCTCCATTGGCATAAAGGTGGGACAGATCGCCAAACCCCATCATACGAAAGTAGGCAGTTCCCTCACGCCTCTCCTCTGTCGCCACTGTAGTCACCGAAGTGGGCAGGGCCACCATACCGTGCCAGATAAGCATTGGAGGTATGTTTATGAGCCGGCTGAGGAGCACCGCCTCCACCCCAAAGTGGCAGAACAGCACTATTGTATCATTATTGCCCCGCTCCACCTTATACAGGTTCCCCTCCCGCCTGTACCCATGGCGAAATATAAGCCTGTCCAGCTCACTTACCACCCAGTCGTACTCCTTCTTCACGTTCCCTTCCTTCATGACCGGATTCTCCAGCCAGTCCCCCTGCCGGTGGAACTCAGGGTGGTCAGCCCAGTCCTGGGGAAGCCAGTCCCAGCAGCCAATGAGCCGTCCCTGTGCGTCAGGCCGGTGCACAGCCGTCTGGAACTCCCGGAGCCAGTCGCAGACCTCGTAGCTCCTCCCCAGCCGCTCCATGGTCTCCTTCGCCGTGTCCCGCGCCCGTCCCAAAGGCGAGCAGTAATAGTAGTCGGCAGGCTCTTTTACCAGCCTGTCTGCAAGGTAGTGGGCCTCCCTCCAGCCCTTTTCAGTAAGGGAGTCTATGCTGTAATCCGGGTCTCCATGGCGAACAATGATCAGTTTCACTTTATCATGACCTTTCTGTTTTTTGGTTTCTCTTTACTGGTTATTCTATATGATATTCCTGGATTTTGCAAGACCATTGCATTTCAAATATGAGACTGATATAATATAATATAATGGCCCAGACGAAAAGGAGTGTATAAAACATGGCAGACCTCTATGATTTCCCCGATATATACGATGAGCGTTTTACAGACGGCGCACACCGGGCATACAAACAGCATTACGAAAGGATCCTGGACGGTAAAAACATCCATACTATACTTGACTGCAGCTTTGGCACCGGCAACCTGACCTTTCCTTTGGCAGAACTTGGCTATCAGGTGTCCGGCTCCGATATCAGCGCCCCCATGCTGGAAAAGGCCGCTGAAAAAGCCCGGGCCAAGGGTTTTGACATCAAGCTGGTGCAGAGCGATTTCCGGGAGCTGTCCTCACGCTTCGACCAGTCCTTTGACTGCGTTATGAGCACCGGCAGCGCCCTTGCCCACGTGACGGAATCCGACGTCATAAAAACCTTACACGAGATGGACAAGTGCATTGCTCCCGGCGGCTGGCTCTATTATGACAGCCGGAATTGGGATGCCGCACAGGAGAATACCAACCGTTTCATCATCCCCCAGCCCTTCTACCAGGAGGACGGCACACGCATCGGGTGCGTCCAGGTGTGGGACTATAATGCCGACGGCACAATAACCATAAACATCGTTCACAGCTATGAAAGGGACCGAAGGATAATCCATACCAACAACTTCCAGGAGCACCTGGATCCCTTCTCTCTGGACGCCGTCCGGTCTGAGCTGGACCGGATGGGCTACTCCCAGCCCGAGATAAGGCCCTGCCCATGGTTTGAGGATAAGCCTTTCAATGAAACCGGCTGGTACTGCCTTATAGCAAAGAAGCCAGGCTGACATACTGAAACAGCCCCCATAATATGGGGGCTGTTTTCTTGTAATGGAATTGCCTCATAAACCCAAATGCCAGGAATCGGCCGATACATTACATTCAGCTATTCTCCATCCCGATAATATCAATATCGAAACACCCGAACCCATCTATGAACATACGGTACGTCCCATCCTTCGCAAATAATCCGCAAGGCACAGGAAACTCCATCACATCATGAAAATTGCCTCTAACCCCCGGCGCGGCAGCTATTCCTGTATACATACTATACACATTATACCATTCATCTTTATACAAGTAGTCCACTGCATGACAGTACTCAAAACCTGCACCGTCCGGTGTTTTGACATTAACGTCCACCAGAACCATGTCTGCATGCTTGCCATTAGGAAGCTCAACGTCAAAATCGATTCCGGTAAACCGCATCTCAACATCGGGGTTTGATTCAAAATTCCTGTACTCTATATCCGAAACTTTCTCCCACGTGGGAAACTGGTTCTCTATGCGGTTTTCCCAGATTGATATAGCGGATATTGCACAGGTCAACATTACCAATATACTGATAATCACCAGGGAAGCCTTGCGTATAATTTTTTTGTTATTAGCCATATCGTCACCCATGCAGAAGTTCATATATATAGTCTTGTAGCCAATCACGCTCCATCTTCTTCACGTTCCCTTCCTTCATAATCGGATTCTCCAGCCAGTCCCAGCAGCCATTTTAGACATCCTCCATCCCAATGATGTCAATATCGAAACACCCGAACCCATCTATGAACATACGGTACGTCCCATCCTTCGCAAATAACCCGCAAGGCACAGGGAACTCCATTATATCATGAAAATTACCTCTAACTCCCGGCGCGGAAGCTGTTCCCATATACAGATAGTACACATTATACCATTCATCTTTATACAAGTAGTCCACTGTTAAGTGACCGTCGTCAAAACCCGCACCGTCCGGTGTATTGACATTAACGTCCACCAGGACCATGTCCGCATGACGGCCATTATGAAGCTCTACGTCAAAATCAATTCCAGTAAACCGCATCTCAACATCTGGGTTTGATTCAAAACCCCTGTCCTCTGTATCCGAAACTTTCTCCCATTTTGGGAACTGGTTCTCTATGCGGTTTTCCCAGATTGATATGCCAGCTATTATGAAGGTTAATACCAGTAATACACCAAGGACTGCCAGAATAGTCTTAAGTAGAATTTTTCTACTATTTGTCATATCATCCCTCCTGGAGATGCCAATTTATACGGTCTTGTAGCCAGGTATTTAAAAGAATAATGAAGTTCCTGTCACCATCACCAGCGTCAGCCTCGCCGCTGGATACAATGATCCCTTCTGCACAATATCCCTTACCCGGCCTATAGCTATATAATGGTGATCCACTTTGCCCTGCATATACATCAATAGCGGTAGACACTACAGGTAACATTCTTGCTCTATCCGCCTTTATTGTACCACTTGTTCTGAACATATACCACTTGTTCCATTCTTCCAGAGTTTTCCCCATAGCAATGTTCCTATCCATCGGATAACCTTGCGTATAGTATACTCCTGTCATATCCGAAGCGCTATTTACGGTATGTCTACCCAACATACCCACTGTACGATTCACTGGTGAGGCGAGATTTTACAATACCCCAATCGTCATACATTCCCAAGCTATAATACGAGTCTACATTTTTTACATAGTCTCCGCCAACATGGTACTCTGTTGCAAGCCTATACTGTTTATAAGTTCCTCCTGTTGCGCCAATATATACAGCTATATGGTCTGCATAACCATGTAAATCATATACCATGTGGCCTGCAGTTATCATATAATTATTATCTAATAGCCATCCGGTCCCTTTCATAACATCACCACCATATCTTGTTCCTATCAAACAAGTGCTTTCTTCTCTCTCTAACAGACTGGTAACCATCTGTCTGTTATCAGAACCAACTATAATATGTGGAGCAGGTTGCTCCTCTTGAAGTCCTATGGACGCCGAAACGGAAGGCGCACTACCGTAACCACATTGGTCTGGTGGGGAATAAGTTTCTTCCCCAGTTATCAAGTTATAATGATAGGCTCCATTGGAACCAGCTAACGCAGACACTTCAATAGTGTATAGTTCCGGTTCTTCACTGGCACTCGCAGGCATTTGTACTAAAGAAAGCACCAAAGCCACACAAATAGCTGTAGCCGCCGATTTGTTTAAATGAGTTTTCATTGTATAAAGCACTCATTCTAAAACTTTTAAAGATATTGTAATTATCTTTGTCTATATATAGTGTACAATAAAAATGATATTTGTCAAGAAAAATATGTATTTATAACCGAATGTTTTTAGAAAACTTCTTAATAAACTTGTAAGTATATTCCCTCAAAATATACCTTGACAGGCGAAGTATATGGGTGTACAATGATACCATGAAAGGAGGGGTAACATGTCCATTGCGTCAGATATGATACGCGGACACACCGACACCATTATCCTGGCCCACCTCATGAGCGGCGACAGCTACGGCTATAAGATAAACCGCTCCATATCCGAAAAGACAGGCGGTCAGTATGAACTAAAGGAGGCCACCCTGTATACGGCCTTCCGCAGGCTCGAACAGCTGGGTTTTATCTCTTCCTACTGGGGAGATGAGAACACCGGGGCCCGGCGGCGGTATTACTCCATAACCCCCGCCGGGGTGCAGGAGTACCACAGGATGCTGGAGGAATGGGAGCAGTCCCAAAGGCTGATACAGACCCTCATAACTTCATGACCTTATTTATTATAAAAAAGGAGACACCCATATGGAATACAGGATACGCGAATACATGGACCAGCTCTTTGAGAGCGCCCCCCGCACCCAGCGGGCCTATGAGCTTAAAATAGAGCTCACACAGAATCTGATAGAGAAGTATTACGCCCTTGTAGGCGAGGGCAAGGACCCTGAGGACGCCTATAATCTAACGATAATGAGCATAGGCGACGTCCGGGAGCTTTTCTCCCAGCTTGAGGACGACGAGAACGGCGATCCTGTGCCCCCGCCTGTCTACTACCCTCAGCCCCAGCCTGACCACCGCAGGGCTTTGGTACGCACATTGGCTGTAATGCTGTTTATCCTAAGCGTAGTACCTCCCATCCTCTTCGGGGAGCTCTTTGGCGACAGCTTTCTCGACGGTGCTCTGGGGCCCATCGGCATGTTCATAATGATAGCTGCAGGCGTTGGGCTTCTGGTCTATGACAAGTGGGCCCACCCGCAAGCCCCGCAGCCAGTACCCGGATCTGTGGTGAAGGACTTCCAGCAGTGGCAGCGGCAGAAGACCGTTAAGAGGCACTATATCGCCGCATTTAACGGAGCCTTCTGGCCTTTGGTGCTTGCCCTCTACTTTATCCTCAGCTTCGGCACCGGGAAGTGGTACATCACATGGGTCATCTTCCTTATAGCCCCAGCCATCGACGTGATAGTGAACACCCTCTTAAGCTCCATTATGAACCAGAGCGGCAAGTGAGGAGGAGAATAAATGAAACTGAAAAAACGCCATATATTCACTATAACCGCCTGCGCCATAGCAGCAGTTTTCTTCACCTGCGTACTGGTCATCGGCCTTGCCGCGGAGCCTGGCAGCCGCCCTATAAAGTCCGATGTAGTCCGTGGCCATGAGAACACACTTGCTATAGACCCTGCGGATGATGAGGTAGACAGCCTGGATATATCCTGGCTCACAGGACCGGTCACCGTGGGGATAAGCCCTGACGATAAGATCCACGTCACCGAGCGCAGTGCAAAAAGCCTGGATGAGTCCGACAAAATGAAGGTGAGCGTCGGCTCCGGAGTGCTCACCGTGCGCTGGGACGGCCAGTGGTTCAGAAGGTTCTTCAACATAAACCTTGGCTGGTTCGGGCAGAAGGACAAGGAACTGGAGGTACTGCTGCCCGCAGGACTCTCCCAGGAGCTTATCACCCTGGACGTCTCCAACACCGGCGGTGATATGTCCGTCACTGGATGCAAAGCAGAGACGGTAGATATCTCTACGGTCAGCGGTGAGCTTAATGTCAGCGCCTGCTCCGGGGGTGAGGTGAATATGAATACCGTCAGCGGTGGCGTTGAGCTCAGCAACGTCTCAGCCTCCGGGAGCATGATCGTAAACACCGTAAGCGGCGGCATGGAGTTCTCCGGCGTGACCTCGGAGGCTCTTATGATCGACACCGTGTCCGGCTCCTGCAGGCTCTCGGGACAGGCCGCAGAGTTCAATGCAAACACCATCTCCGGCGATATCCTCATGAGCCTGACCTCACCGCCCGAGGTCGTGGACATGGACTCCGTCTCAGGCGGCCTTGCTCTTGAGCTCCCCGGAGGCTCCGGCTTCACCGTGGAGCACGACAGCGTATCCGGCAGCTTTAAATGTGCCTTCCCCACCGAGGACCTGGGAGGCGGCAGGAAGCGCTGCGGCGGCGGCGAAGCCAGCATACGCATGAACACCACCTCCGGCAGCATGGACATAAGGCGCCGGGAGCAATAGCCGAATGCAATAGGATTTTCCAGGCTCCGGGAGACCGGGGCCTTGGTTTATATTAAAGTTAAATTGACAAAGCGGTGGCAACTGGTTATAATAGGCATGTACACCAGAGAATTGAATTTCAGGAGGCTGACATGATAAAACTAAAATGGCTTGGGCATTCCTGTTTTAGGGCTGAATATGAGGGACAGGCTATAGTGCTGGACCCCTTCGCCCCCGGCAGCGTCCCCGGATTCAGGGACATAGGCGAGACTGCCGGAATGGTGCTGTGCAGCCACCAGCACTACGACCATAACTATACCGCCGGGGTCAGGCTCTCGGGGGATGCCTCCCATTTTAAGGTGACCACCCTTGAGACCGCCCATGACAGCTGCGGCGGTGAACAGCGCGGGGCAAACCTTGTGCATATCCTAAAGGCCGGCGGCGTGAGCATAGCCCATATGGGGGATATCGGCTGTATGCCTGGTCCAGAAGCGATAGAGCAGCTTCAGGGCGTCACGGCTATGCTGATACCTGTAGGCGGGTTTTACACCGTCGGGCCAGAGGAGGCCATGAAGATAGTGCAGGCGGTGAATCCCAGGGTGGTGATACCCATGCACTACAGGAGCGGCAGCTTCGGCTTTGATGTGCTGGGTACTGTTGAGGAGTTCCTTGGGCTTTGTGAGAACGTGACAAGGCTCGGCTCTGACAGTGCTGAAATCACCGAAGATATGGCGCCTGGGACCCTGGTGTTCGAGTATAAATAAGCTAAATATATATTTCTTATATATTATAAATAAGTCAAAGGAGAATCGCAATGGAAATTACCCGGGATATCAAGTATGTTGGAGTGAACGACCATGAAGTTGATCTGTTCGAGGGGCAGTACGTTGTGCCCAACGGCATGGCCTATAACTCCTATGTGGTGCTGGATGAAAAAGTGACGGTGTTCGACACAGTTGACGCCCACTTCACCCACCAGTGGCTGGACAATCTGGAGAGCGTCTTTGCGGGCCGCAAGCCCGACTACCTCATCATCCAGCATATGGAGCCCGACCACGCCGGCAGCATTGCCGCTTTCATGCAGGCATATAGGGACACAACTATCGTCTCCAGCGAGAAGGCCTTCGCCATGATGGGCCAGTTCTTCGGGGACAGCTTTGAGGACCGCAGGATGGTCGTCAAGGAGGGTGATTCCCTCACCACCGGCGGGCACACCTTCGCCTTCGTAGCTGCCCCCATGGTACACTGGCCTGAGGTCATCGTTACCTATGATATTACAGACAAGGTGCTGTTCTCTGCGGACGGCTTCGGCAAGTTCGGGGCGCTGGACGTTGAGGAGGACTGGGACTGCGAGGCCAGAAGGTACTATATCGGCATTGTAGGCAAGTATGGCGCTCAGGTCCAGTCCCTTCTAAAGAAAGCCGCCGGGCTCGACATACAGGTCATCTGTCCCACCCACGGCCCGGTGCTCAAGGAAAATCTGGGGCACTATATCAAAAAGTACGACCTATGGTCCTCATATACCCCCGAGAGCGAGGGCATTGTGATCGCATACACCTCTGTTTACGGCAACACCAAAAGGGCTGTTGAGAGCTTCGCCGAGAAGCTTCGGCAGAAGGGCTGCCCGAAGGTGGCAGTCCACGACCTGGCCCGCACCGACATGGCCGAGGCCGTGGAGGATGCCTTCCGCTATAACAAACTGGTGCTTGCCACCACCACCTATAACGCCGAAATATTCCCCTACATGCGGGAGTTTATAACCCATCTCACCGAGCGCAACTTCCAAAACCGCACCGTGGCCCTTATTGAGAACGGCTCCTGGGCGCCTATGGCCGCAAGGGTGATGAAGGGTATGCTGGAAAAGTCCAAGAAACTGACTATGGCGGAGCCCGTGGTAACGATCAGGTCCGCGCTGAACGCTGAGAGCAGCGAGAAGCTGGAGGCCCTTGCCACCAACCTCTGCCAGGATTACCTGGCCCGTCAGGACGATACTGCCGATAAGCACGACCTGACCGCCCTCTTTAACATCGGCTACGGCCTCTATGTTATCACCAGCAACGACGGCAAAAAGGACAATGGACTAATCGTGAACACCGTCACCCAGGTGACAAACACACCCAACCGCATTGCCGTGTGCATTAACAAAGACAACTACTCCCACCATGTGATAAAGCAGACCGGGAAAATGAATATCAACTGCCTCAGCCAGGACGCCCCATTCTCCATCTTCCAGAACTTCGGATTCCAGAGCGGGCGCTCTGCTGACAAATTTGCCGGGCAGGAGATTCTGCGCTCCGACAACGGGCTGGCATTCCTGCCTATGTATATCAACTCCTTCATGTCCCTGAAGGTAGAGCAGTATGTGGACCTTGACACCCATGGGATGTTTATTTGCAGCGTGACAGAGTCCAGGGTCATCTCTCATGTGGAGACCATGACCTACACATACTATCAGAACAACGTAAAGCCGAAGCCTGAGACTGAGGGCAAGAAGGGCTGGGTCTGCAAGGTCTGCGGGTATGTCTATGAGGGCGACGAGCTTCCGGATGACTTTGTGTGCCCGCTGTGCAAGCATGGGCCTGCGGATTTTGAGAGGATAGAGTAAATTAAAAGTTTTGTCCACTTTTTCAAAAGTGGCAGGGTGTGGGACAGCGTCCCACGGCCTTGAGTTCGAGCGAAGCGAAAGATCAAAAAATCTCCCCAAAACAATTAGGGCTTTTCCTTTGGAAAAGCCCTAATTTCCTTTTGTATTCTTTTGGCCTTCGGCAAGGCCGCGGAGCGCTGCCCCACACCCTGCAGCCTTGAAAGGCTGGCGAACTTTTTATTCTATGGGCTTCCCGCCGCCCTTGCGCTTGCGCACACACTCCGTCAGCAAAAATTCTATCTGCCCGTTAATAGAGCGAAAGTCATCCTCCGCCCACTGAGCCAGCTCCTTCCAGAGTGTGGGGGATATCCGCAGCAGTATCTGCTTTTTGGCTTTCTCCTTCTCGTCCATAGGCAGTCCCGTCCTTAATAAATTGAGCCGCTGTTCACTACTGGCTGGGCGTCCTTACTGCCGCAGAGTACCACCAAGAGGTTGCTCACCATCGCGGCCTTGCGCTCGTCGTCCAATGCCACAACCTGATCCTCACTGAGCTGGTCCAAGGCCATCTCCACCATGCCCACGGCCCCTTCAACTATCTTCTTCCGGGCAGCTACAACAGCCTCAGCCTGCTGGCGCTGGAGCATAGCCGCCGCTATCTCTGGGGCGTAGCTCAGGTGGGTTATACGCACCTCAAGTATCTCAAGTCCCGCAATAGCCACGCGCTCCTGTAAATCCTTTGTCATCATGGCGGCTATCTCCTGGCTGCTGCCCCTAAGGGTCTTCTCGTTCTGGTCGTCCTCCTCGAACAGGTCATAGGGGTACATCCTGGCTATGTTCCGTGTGGCGGAGTCGCACTGGGTAGACAGGAAAGTCTGGTAGTTCTGCACATTGAAT